>DASYFE010000064.1:0-28977 GCA_036498585.1 Pyrinomonadaceae bacterium
ATCCTAACATAGTCTCACGTCAAAAAGGGTATGTTATTCTTTGCGCGATGACTGCACCTGACGTGAAAGCAACCGTGAAGTTCGTGAGCGACGATTTGTTTCTCGGCGTCACACCGTCAGGTCACGCTCTTGCACTCGACACCGACAGTCACCGATCGATAGCGCCGTCGCCGGTGGAGCTGCTGCTCGTCGCACTCGGTTCGTGTACTGCAACTGACGTCGCCGGCATTCTCGCGAAGAAGCGCCAGCACGTGACGAGTTATGTAGTCGAGGTGACCGGAACGCGTCGCGATGAATTTCCACGGAAGTACACCGCGATGAAAGTTCATCACATACTCACCGGCAAATCGCTCTCCCCGGCAGCCGTCGCACATGCAATCGAACTCTCCGACACGAAGTACTGTAGTGTTGCGGCAACGCTGCGACCGACAGTAGAAATTCAAACCAGCTTCGAGATCATCGAAGAGCCAATGGAACCTCGGGAGTAATTGAGGGTGTTTAGAATCTTCGTCGCTGTTTCTCTTTGTCTTTTCTTCGCGCTTCCAACTGCTGCTAATCAAGCTGCGAGCGAGACGACTCTCGCCGCCGTGCGGCGCAGCGACGCCGCCGATCGCGACGCGCAGGGAAATCTCCGCAAGCTTACGCCCGAGGAGCACATGCGTCGCGCCGCGATTTATTTGAGCGTTCGTGCGTTTGCTGAAGCGCGCGCTCACTGGCAAACACTAATCGACAACTACCCGCAGGATCCGCGCGTGCCTGAAGCGTTGCTGGGCATCGGTCGTTCTTACTTTCTCGGCAAGGTCTACCAGGACGGTTATGTCGTGTTCAATCAACTGGCCCAGCAGTACAACGGTACGAAGGAAGGTCGTGAAGCGTTGAACTTCAGCGCCGCTTCCCTTCTTCGCATGGGCAAGTTTTCCGAAGCCGCCGCGCGCTACGCTGAATACGTCGATCGCTTTCCGAGTGGCGAGCGCATCGACACTGCGCACCTGAACGTGATCGACACGCTTCGTGAAGCCAACCAGCCCGCCGAAGCGCTCCAGTGGGTGACGCGCACGAGGCAGCGGTTCGCCGGCACGGCAGTTGAAACGAATGCGATGTTCGCGGCGCTACGTCTATACGTTGCGGAAGAACAGTGGACGGACGCGGTGAATATGGCCGACCAGTTGTTGCAGCGATCGTTTCCGAAAGCAGTGCAGACGTCGCGTTCTGAAGTTGCATATCTCAAGGCGTACAGTCTCGAACACGCTGGACGAAAAAACGAAGCGTTCACGGCTTACCTCACGGTGCCGGACAGTATCGAGTCGTACTACGGCTGGCTCGCAACGCAACGTTTGGAAGCACTCGCTGGATCATCACGCGCGGAGATCGTCGCGAAGCGTGAGGAGCGTGTGAACACTGCGATCGATTCGGTGGCGGATACTTATCCCGCGCCGTATCGACAGGCCATACTAAGCGCTGCGAAATCTCGTAAACTCGATCCGCGTTTTATCCTCGCTCTGATTCGGCAGGAGAGTGTGTTCAAGCCCACAGCGAAATCACCGGCGGGCGCGCGCGGGTTGTTGCAGTTGACGATGGATGCCGCGCAGAAGTATGGGCCAGGCGCAGGTTTGAATGCGTTGCGCGAGAACCAGCTATATCAACCTGAGACTTCGATCACAGTGGGGGCCGAGTACATCGAGCACCTGGCTACTCTATTTCCCGACATGCTCGAGCCAGTTGCGGCCTCATACAACGGTGGTGAAGACAACGTAGCGCGCTGGCTGGAGCGCTCAAAGCGAACCGACCCCGGCGTGTTCACAGCAGAAGTCGGTTTTGATGAAACGAAAGACTACGTCCAAAAGGTGATGTCGAATTACCGCGTCTACCGCCAACTCTACACCGCCGACCTGATCCGTAAATAATCCGCGTTCATCCGCGGCTAATATTTCGGCTCGGGACAGAACCCTCTCGAGTCTTCACGCCAACGTCGATACTCGTACCTGATCGTCACCTCGCCCGCCGCTCGTGAATCAAGATCCATATCGACCCAACGAACATCGTTCCGCACATTCCTCCCGATCCCCGTCGCCGCTTTTTCATCATCATCACGACGTACGGACTGAGCAGATTGCTGTGGCGCTTCCATCTTGTCACGCGTGACCGGATATTCCGGCGTGATCGGCGCCGGACGACTACGTTCACGGAAGAACACAGCCGCGATCACACCAAGATTCGCCGTCTGCCCGAGCTTCGCTCCGTACGAATCCCGTTCGTTCGTGAAGTAAAAACGCCGCGCCCGCTCGGAGCTCATCTGCCAGCCGCTGATCGTTATCGTCTGATACGGCTCGATCACCCACTTGCTCGCATTCCATGCGGACGTGTGTCGCGCGTCAATCGTGTTGAGCCCATCGACCGAGAGCGCCACAGCCACGCGATCTGCAGAGTTGTTACGCAACCGCAGCTCATACTCAGCGCCCTGAAGAGCTTCGACGTAGGTGCGTCCGCGCGAGTAGTATTCGTTCAAGGGACGCCCATCGACGAGCACATCGAGCTCAAAACCTCGTTCGGGCCTGGTCGTCCGTTGCACAGCGGCTCCGGTTCCCATTACCACGGCGAGTAAGAATGCGGTCACACCCAGTATCAACCTGATTCGCCTCATCTATGTACCTCCCGTCTACGGTGATTCAGTTAAGCCAAGAACGCCCGTTTTTACGGTTCTTGCGCCACCCCTCAATCTCGCCGATCTGGCCCGCATATTGCTGGTTAACACCTGCCGAGAGGGTTTTCGGTTGAGTAAAATCGGCGGGAACGCTACAATTACGCGCCACTCCGGGGATGAAATACCGACAACTGTCGTCGTAAATATCAAGTGAGGCTTGAGGATCAGCATGGAGTTTGCCCTAACTGGAACCAAGACCGAGGCGCCGGCCGGTAGCTACTACGACCGCATCGCGCGTCTCTATGACTTGACCTTCAAGGTCAATGGTTACGGTCGTTCTCTTGATCAATACTTTGCCACTCATCCGTTGCCAGTCTCGCGCGGGGCAAAGATTCTCGACGCCGGTTGCGGGACCGGCCTGCTCACTCTCGCCGTGCTACGCTCGATACGTTTCCCCGTCTCGATTACGGCGCTTGATTTGTCGTCGACATCGGTTGCGGCGGCGCGGAAATCGCTCTACTACAGCTCAGGACGCAAGCGCGATGTGACGTTCACGCAGGGAAATCTCCTGTGCCTACCGTTTGCAGATGAGTCGATCGATCTGGTGGTGACTGCGGGCGCGCTGGAGTATGTGCCACTGGTCGAAGGAGTAAATGAGCTGGCGCGCGTGATTGTGCCGGGCGGACATTTACTGCATCTGCCAATTCATCCGAGCTTGATCGGGCGTTTTCTCGAGATACTTTTCCGCTTCAAGAGCCATCCGCCGCTTGAGGTTAAGGATAAGACGGAGCGCCACTTCCGAATCGTTCATCAATATCGATTCCGTCGTCGTGAGGCGATCGGCTGGAGCAAGACCGCCATCCTCGCCCAAAAAGTTTAGCCACAAAAGACTAAAACTCTTTTATTGTGGCACGAGGCGCATGATGCGGTCGTCGTCTTCGGTGGGCTTGCCGCGCCCATCCCGGTTTGAGGTCGAGAAATAAAGAAAGCCGTCCGGGCCTTCCGCGACGTCGCGAATGCGGCCATAGTCCTTCACCACGTCTTCCTGTGTGACGACCTTCCGTCCATCAAGCTCGACGCGAATCAACCGCTCGCCACGCAAACACCCGAAAAAGAAATTTCCCTTGAACTTTGGAAACACCGAGCCGCGATAAAACACTCCACTCGCAGGCGCGCACGCAGGCGTGTACTCCAACAGTGGCGACTCCAATCCCTCGCGCGTCTGTGTGTGATGAATGATCGGCCAGCCGTAATTCTTTCCCTTCTCGACGATGTTGACTTCGTCTCCGCCGCCCGGCCCATCAAAGCCGCTCGGTCCGTGTTCCGTCTGAAACATGAGGTTCGAGCCGGGCTGCCAGTCCATACCTTGCGCGTTGCGGTGGCCCACCGACCAGATCTCAGGTCGCACGCCTTGTTGACCGACAAAAGGATTGTCTTGCGGAATGCCTCCGTCGTCGTTCAACCGAAGTGTTTTGCCGGCGAGCGAGTCCAGTTTCTGTGCGAGCTCGCGACGTGTGGCGTCTCCGGTGGTGACGTAAAGCTTTCCGTCCGGACCAAAACGAATGCGACAACCAGCGTGAAACTGCGCCGCAGGAAGATCTTCAATGATCACTTTCGGCTCGACTAAACCTTCCGGCGCTTCGCGATAACGCACCACGCGCACACGCACGCCTTCAGTCGAGTATGCGTACGACAAGTAAAGAAAATGATTACTGCTAAACTGCGGGTGCAGCGCGACACTCATCAATCCGCTCTCGCCCGACTTCTCGACATCCGGCACAACGAAAAGCGGCTTCGGATTCAACGCGCCTTTTTCAAAGACGCGCACACGCCCCGGACGCTCGGTAAAGATCATGCGACCGTCAGGCGCCCAGACGATCGACCACGGTACCTCGAGCCCGCCAACAACCTTCTCGATCTTGAACCGCACACCTGACTGTGCGGAACTTTCAGTTGCAGGCGGTTGGCTACAGGCGACACCCAGCACTATCAAAAGCGCGATTACGCTAAAAATCTTCATAAATAACTGTATTGCATCAACACGAACGGGTGGCCACGGAGGGCCACCCCTACAAAACGCTCCACAGCGCTAATGCTGAATATACTCATGAAGGAGTTTCAGTTCGTCCCCCTGTTCGCCAACTTCAACACGCAGCAGATCGCGCATCGAGAGCATGCCTACCCAGCGCTCGCCATCGACAACGGGCAGATGTCGACTGCCAATCAGCTCCATGCGTTCAAGCGCCTGGTGCGGCGTCTCGTCACACTGAATCACGGCGCGGAGTTCACTGGTGACGTCGCCGACTTTCACGTTGTTGGGATCGCGCTTCGGGACGACGATGCGATTAAGCACGTCGCGTTCCGAAAACACGCCCAGCAACGTGCCGCCCTCGTCGACTATGCACACGGCCCCGATATTTCTCGCGGCCATGAATTCCGCAGCTTCCTGCACGGTAACCGTGGCCCTCTGAGAATAAGGCTCACGGTTCCGGATCACATCCCGGATAAGCATCGCTTTAGCCTCCTGATTCTGTTGTGGGGTGTGCGTATTATAGAGAATGCACGGACTGCTGTCTCTATTAAAACAGACTGGCTTGGGCTGTGGGCCGCCGGAAGGTTGATCCCGCAGGCTTCTGGTGCGTGCGCTTCTTGTTGAAACCGAGGCGCTGAGAGTGAATTTTGAAGAGACGTTCGGTAGCTTCCCAGTATTGACCTTTGCCACGCATGCGCTCGCCGAACACACTCGAGTTGAGCTTCCCGTCACGCGCTTCGCGAATGCGATTCAGCACACGATCCGCTTTCGTCGGCAGCTCCGCACGCAAACGTTCTTCGAAATAAGGCGCAACGTTACCAGGCAGGCGCAGCATGTTTATGAATGCATACTCCGCGCCCGCTTCCTTCGCTCGCTTCAACAACACGGGAATGTCTGTCGAGAGACCCGGAATTACCGGTGCGATGCCGATGCCCACTCTGATTCCAGCCGCAGCGAGCGCTTCCATCGCGTGAAATCTCGCTTCGGGCAGCGGCGCGTATGGCTCAACGGCGCGCGCCGTCTCAACGTCCGTGAACGGGATCGTGAAGAACACGCCGAGACTCGCGTTGCGCGCAAGATCCTGAAGCACGTCGATGTCTCTGCGAATCAACGCTGACTTCGTGATCACGCCAACCGGATTGCGAAACTCCGCACAAACTTCCAGACAGCGCCGCGTCAATTTGTAATTAGCTTCGAGCGGAATGTACGGATCGGAAGTGAATGAGAAGACGATCTCGGCGCCTTTCCACGACGGCCGCATCAGGTCTTTGCGAAGCAACTCGGGCGCGTTCACTTTCGCGACGATCTTGCGATCGAAATCAGTTCCCGCGCCGTAGCCAAGATACTCGTGCGTCGGGCGGCTGAAACAATAAGTACAGCCGTGGATGCAGCCACGATAGCAGTTGACGGTGTAATCGAAGCCGACGTCGGGACTGTTGTTGTGAGTGATGATGTGGCGCGTCGCCGTCTCTTCAAAGACTTCGAGCTTTGCTTGCGGTGGTTCACCAATCCATTCGACTGAGTGCGTTAACCACGGATTCGGAGGATTCTCTACGTACTGCATAAAGCCACAAACAAAGTTTAGCTGCCCGAGGTCGTGACTGCCACTGACTCGATCGCGTCAAACGTAATAAACACCTGCTGCCCGGGAGCGCCCGAAGTCTCAGTCAAACAAACATAATCATTCGTCACCTCGACTACGCGCCCGGAATAGATCCCGCCTGACACAGTCTTCACGTCCACTACTTCTCCCTTGAAGCGGCGAAAAAGATTCTCAATGTGTTGTCCGGCCATCCGTCACCTCGTTTCTTTCCACGTCACAAAGAAGTAGCGATATTTATCAGGATCTTCGAGCGTCACAAAGCGTCCGCCCCAGCCTTCTTCAACCGGCGGCGCAACGTCCGCTCCTCGTCTGATCAGATCATCGTAAAACTGATCGACATCTTCAACTCCGGCAAAGAAGTGTACTCCACGCCCGCGCCGTAACATCGTTTCGAGATTTTGCGCAAGCGTGATTCTGAGCGCGCCGCCACGAACCTTCGCCATCGGAGGCTCCGAGTCCACATTGACTGACTCGACCTCCATCCCCAGCACTCCCTCATAAAACGCCAGCGACTCTTCGAGACTGTTGACCTCGAGGAAGAGTAGATCCAATCCAGTGATCATAACGTCATCAAAACATACAGCCCGTAACCGCCGCTGACAATCGCCGTCCAAAAAGCGACTTCCTGGATCTTTGTGTGACGCTTGAACGGATTCGTCACCGGCAGCGAATCATTCACCGCGACCATCGCGCTGCGCGCCAGCATCACTCCGAATCCGAGCACCAGCAACGCCAGTATCACCAGCGGCCAGAGAAACACCATCCACTGAAAACGCACCAGCAGCAACAGGAATGACCCTGCGAACAAACAAAGGCCCGCGCTCAGGCAATGGCCAAACACCCCGACGTCCCGGGCGGTCGGCGCAGTCGGTGTCGCGACTGGAGTAAATCCGTGACGAGCAGGTCTACGTTGCGTCTCATCGTACGACGTGCGCAGCGACTTGTCTTTGAGAATGCGATAAGCCTCGTTCAGAGACTTCATCTGCTCCTCGTTGCCGCCACGATCCGGGTGATGCTTCGACGCTTGCCGTTTGTACTGCCGCTCGATGTCGACCTGAGAGGCCTCCTTGTCGACGCCCAAAAGCCCGTAGTAGTCTTTGTTTGAATCAAACTGGCTCATCGCGAATTGCATGATTCTAGAAGGGTGATATTTGTTTGGCAAATTTAGCCGGAGATAATTGAATAGGTTTCTCTGCGGTCTCTGCGTATCTCTGCGTCCTCTGCGTTGAAGTTGATCTTTAACGCAGAGGACGCAGAGATACGCAGAGACCGCAGAGAAGATTTTATTAAATGTTAAAGGTTGAGAATCTTTCGAAGGAGTATTCCACTCCTGCAGGGCCACTCCGCATCGTCTCCGACGTGTCGCTAACACTGCCGCCGGGCTCCGCGGTTTCGATCATGGGGCCATCAGGCAGCGGCAAGAGCACGCTGCTTTACATGATCGGCGCGCTCGAGCCGCCGTCGAGCGGAACCGTCACATTAAAAGGTCAGAACCCGTTCCTACTGAACGCGAAAGAGCTCGCGGCGTTTCGTAATCAACAAATCGGGTTTGTGTTCCAGGACCACTGCCTGCTGCCGCAATGCTCCGTGATCGAGAACGTGCTGACGCCGACGATGGTCGCCGCCGCTACGAACGGTGAGCCAACACGCCGCGCTACCGAGTTGCTCAAACAGGTCGGACTCAGCGAGCGTCTGGACCATCGTCCGGCGCAACTTTCAGGTGGCGAGAAACAACGCGCCGCGCTCGCGCGCGCGCTGATCATGAAGCCGCAACTGCTGTTGTGTGACGAGCCGACCGGAAATCTCGATCAGAAATCGGCTGAAATCGTCGCTGATCTACTTCTGGAAACTCATCAGAACGCCGAGACGATCTTGATCGTCGTGACGCACAGCAAAGAGCTCGCTGCTCGTTTCCCCCAGCGCTTCGAATTGAAGAACCAGCATCTCGAACCGCTTTGATGCAGACCACTCAACTCATAAAACGCAGTCTCGCGTACTACTGGCAGACGAACCTCGTGGTCGTGCTGGGTGTGGCGATCGCTGTTTCCGTACTCGCAGGCGCGCTGCTGATTGGTGAGTCAGTGCGTGGCAGTCTGCGAGATCTTTCCGCGCGCCGGCTCGGAAAGACTGACGATCTGATCGCCGCGCCAACCTTCTTCCGCGAACAACTCGCTGCTGATCTCAGAAATGCGATTGGAGAGACGTGCCCGATGATCGCGATCAAGGGTGTGGTGGTGCATGAATCGAGCAAGCGACGCGCAGGTGACGTGAAGATTTATGGCGTTGATGATCGGTTCTGGAAGTTCAATGGTATCGAAGGTGTGAAGTCGCCGGACAATCGAAATGCGCTCGTCAGTCAAAGTCTTGCGAGTGAGATCGGTAGTGGTCCAGGCGAGTCGATACTGCTGCGCATCGAGAAGCCGTCGGACATTCCGATCGAGTCGTTGCACGGTCGCAAGGAAGATCCGGGGAAGACGATCAGGTTGAGTGTGAGTGGGGTGCTTGGAGGCGAGTCGCTGGGAGAGTTTTCACTTCAGCCACAGCATGGCGCGGTGCGTGCCGTGTTTGTGTCGCTCGCGTTTCTGCAAAGAGAGTTGGAACAGGATGTCGGGATTGACAGGATTAACACGATACTCGTTGCAGAGCCACAGAAGAATGTTTGGGCGATACTAAAAGAAAAAGCTACGCTCGAAGACTTTGGACTGAAGCTGCGAGTTCTCGATAACCAGCGCGGCGTTTCCCTCGAGAGTAATAGCCGGATCATCAATGAACACGTTGCGTCAGCAGCGAACAATGCCGCCAAAGCGCTCTCGCTCCGAACCGTGCCGGTGCTTTCGTATCTTGCCAACAGCATCAACTCCGGCGAGCGCTCGACGCCGTACTCGCTCGTGACTGCAGTCGATGATCAGACGCTCGCGCAGATTGCAAAGACGACGATCCAAACTTCACAACACCCACCGATCATTCTCAACGATTGGACCGCGCGCGATCTCAACGCGAAGCCTGGTGACACGGTTTCACTGGAATACTATCTCTGGCACGAGGACGGCCGGCTCGAAACGAAGAAGGCTGATTTCCAGTTAGCGGCGGTTGTGCCGATTTCAGGGTTGGCTGCGGATCGCGATCTCGTTCCGGAGTATCCGGGAATCACTGAGTCGGAAGACATGTCGGCGTGGGATCCGCCGTTTCCGATCGATCTCGGGCGCGTGCGCAAAGAAGATGAAGACTACTGGCATCAGTATCGCACCACTCCAAAAGCCTTCATCCTGCTCTCGACTGCGCAGCAACTCTGGCAGACGCGCTTCGGCAAGCTCACGTCGATTCGTTTGGAGCCGAATCCGAACTACGGCGAGGCTCTTCGCAAGGCGTTAGACCCAGCGTTGATGGGATTTCAGATCGTTCCCGTGCGCGATCAAGGACAGTCGGCTTCGCGAGGCGCGACGGATTTTGGTGAATACTTTTTGTATTTCAGTTTCTTCCTCGTGGTGGCGGCGCTGATGTTGACGACGCTCTTTTTCAAACTCGGAATTGAGCAGCGCGCACGTGAGATCGGGACGTTGCAGGCGCTCGGGTTTTCTGACAGTGGGATACGGCGGTTGTTTTTAGTTGAAGGGACGCTGCTAGCGGGGATTGGGAGTTTGTTGGGACTTGTCGGGGCGATCGCGTATGCGGCGTTGTTGATGTACGGGCTGCGGACGTGGTGGGTCGATGCGGTAGGGACGACGGATCTGCGATTGCACGTGTCGTGGTTGTGGTTGGTGGTTGGCGCGGTGGGTGGTGTTGTCGCGGCGATCGTGTGCATCTTCTTTACATTACGGAGATTGGGAAAGGTGTCGACCAAAAGTCTCCTAATGGGATCTCTTTTGGGAGAGGATTTTTCACGCAAAGGCGCAAAGACGCCAAGGCGCAAAGGGGAACTTGACCCGCCTTTGCGTCTTGGCGTCTTTGCGTCTTTGCGTGAAAAATTCTTAGGTCTCGCCTTAACGATTATAGGAATCACGCTGCTCGGCCTCGGTGCGTTGCAACTGATCCCGCAAGCAGCAGGCTTCTTCGGTGGTGGCGTCGTACTCCTGGTCGCGGCGGTCTGGTTTATCTCACGCTGGCTGAAGAGACCCAGTCGATCGTACATTCACGGCGCGGGCTGGTGGGCCATCGCGCGTCTCGGGTTTCGCAACGCGACGTATCATCCCGCCCGCACCGTCCTCTGCATCACACTCATTGCCTCCGCAGCATTCATCATCGTCGCGGTGGACTCCTTCCGCCGCTCCGGGGTCTTCGCTACCGATCGCAAGTCAGGCACGGGCGGTTACCCCTTGCTCGCTGAATCACTGCTACCTATCGTCCACGATCCAAACACAACTGAAGGCCGTGAATCCCTCAACCTCAACACCGACGAAGCAACATTAAAAACCCTCTCCTTCGTGAACTTCCGCGTCCGTCCCGGCGACGACACGAGCTGCCTCAATCTCTATCAGCCGCGCAACCCGAAGATCGTCGCGCCACCTGATTCATTCATCCGCGACAACCGCTTCACCTTTCAAAACTCGCTCGACGAGAAGAACAACCCGTGGCTTCTTCTCGATCGTCAACTCGAAGATGGCGCCGTCCCGGTCATCGGCGACGCCAACTCTTTAACCTACGTGCTGCACCTGAAAGTCGGTGACGAGATGACCGTGGACCACGCGAATGGCCCATTGAAACTACGCATCGTAGCGGCTCTGTCCGATAGCATTTTTCAGGGCGAGCTGTTGATGTCCGAGAAAAACTTTCTGCGCCTGTTTCCGTCCGAAGAAGGCTATCGCATGTTTCTGGTCGATGCTCCGACCAGGCAACAAGCGGCGGAAGTCTCGACTGTTCTCGAAGAGCGCCTCTCAGACTTCGGCTTTGACGCAGTTTCGACCGAAGAACGACTCGCAAACTTTCATCGCGTCGAGAACACATACCTCTCGACATTTCAGATGCTCGGTGGTCTCGGTCTCGCACTCGGCACGCTCGGAATGGCCGCAGTCTTGCTGCGCAACGTCTTCGAACGACGAAAAGAACTGGCCCTCCTACGTGCGGTGGGGTATAACTCTTCACACTTCGCCGCAATGGTGATCACGGAAAACGTTTTGATGCTCGTATTGGGTCTGGCGGTGGGTTTTGTCTGCGCGCTGCTCGCGATTGCGCCCGTGCTCTTCGATCGTGGAGGGCGGCTGCCAAACATCTCGCTCGGTTTGTTGTTATTGGCAGTCTTGCTTTCCGGCGCAACCGCATCACTCGTGGCCACACTCGCTGCCCTGCGCTCACCATTGCTGCCGTCATTACGAGCTGAATAAACCAAACGGAGGGGGAAATGAGACGTCTCGGAGTCGTAGCTCTTTTGCTTGTGGCTTTCGCTGTCGCCCGCGCCGACAACTGGCCGCAGTGGCGTGGTCCAAGCCTCAACGGCGTCAGCAACGAAAAGAATCTGCCCGTCAAATGGACTACTGAAGAGAATGTCGCCTGGAAAGTTCCGATGCCTGGCTACAGCGGCTCGACGCCCATCATCTGGCGCGATCGAATCTTCCTGAACGTTGCCGACGGCGACAATCTCTTCCTCTGGTGTCTCAACAAAACCAACGGCGAAGTCCTCTGGAAGAAACCGCTCGGCGCCGGCAACGTGAAGATGCGCAAGCAAAACATGTCGTCGCCGTCGCCAGTCACCGATGGCCGCAGCGTCTACGTGATGACCGGCACCGGCATACTCAAAGGCTTCGATTTCACGGGCAAGGAGCTTTGGACCAGAGACATTCAGAAAGAATACGGCCAATTTGGCTTGCAATGGGGCTACGCTTCTTCACCGCTCCTTCACGAAGACTCGCTTTATGTTCAGGTGCTGCACGGCATGAAGACTGACGATGCGTCGTACGTGATGCGCATCGATAAGAAGAGCGGCAAGACTTTGTGGAAAGTCGATCGGCCGACGAGTGCGATTCGCGAGTCACCTGATTCGTACACTACGCCCGCACTGCTTCGTTACGGCAAGACGACGGAGATCGTGATCACCGGCGGTGATTGTGTAACCGGTCACGATCCGGCGACCGGCAAAGAGCTCTGGCGTGCGAACGGTCTCAACCCTGACAATAATCCTTCGTATCGCATCGTCGCATCGCCCATCATTTTTGACGACATCATCTATGCGCCGTCACGCAACAAGCCTTTGCTGGCGTTGAAAGCGGGCGGGCGTGGCGATATCACTAGCTCGCATGTGTTGTGGTCTACCGGCAACGGGCCTGACGTGCCGACGCCGGTTACTGATGGCAAGTATTTTTATGTCGTGAACGATCGGGGGATCATGTTCTGTCTCGACGCGAAGACCGGCGCTGAGGTTTACGTACAGCAACGGATCAAGCCGGGGACGTACAGCGGCTCGCCTGTGCTTGCTGATGGGAAGATCTACATCACGAACGAAGATGGATTGACTACGGTGGTGGCTGCGGGGCCGAAGTTTGAAGTGTTGGCTGAGAATCCGCTGAATGACTACGCGCTCAGTTCACCGGCAATCTCAGACGGGCAGATCTTCATTCGCACTGCGGCGCATCTTTATGCGATCGGAAAGAAGTAGCGCCACAAAAAGGCACAAAAACACAAAAAGAGGTTCATATGAAACGCGCACTGATTTTAGTACTCGTACTTGCATTCAACGTTGCGGCGCAGGAGTCGCAGCTCGGGCGAGTGGAGTTTCCGACGTCCGGATCGAAGGAAGCGCAGGCGCACTTTCTGCGTGGGCTCGCGGCGTTGCACTCGTTCTGGTACGAGGAAGCGCTCGAGGCGTTTCGTGAGTCGACGAAAGTCGACCCTGATTTCGCGATGGGCTACTGGGGCGAGGCGATGACCTACAATCACCCGCTCTGGTCAGAACAGGACATCGCCGCAGCGCGCCAGGTGCTCACGAAGATTAAAGACTCAGCGAAGATGACTGAGCGCGAACGAGCTTACATTGCCGCTGTTCGCCTGCTTTATGGCGAAGGCGACAAGCCCGCGCGCGACGCAGCGTACTCGGCCCAGATGGAGAAGGTCTATCGCGCGTATCCGGAAGATCTCGACGCGGCGGCGTTTTACTCGTTGTCACTGCTCGGCATGGCAGGCGGTGGAAAAGGTTATCGCTTGCAGGCCAAAGCCGGCGCGATCGCGCTCGAGGTCTACCAGAAAAATCCAAACCATCCCGGTGCGGCGCATTACATCATTCATGCGTTTGACGATCCGGACCATGCGATCCTCGCCCTGCCCGCCGCGCGTCGTTACGCGAGCATCGCACCGGAAGCACATCACGCGCGTCACATGCCGTCGCACATTTTTCTGCAGCTCGGAATGTGGCCCGAAGCGGCGGCGTCGAATGAAGCAGCGTGGGAGTCGTCTGATGCGTGGATGAAGCGCAAGAACCTTTCGCTCAGCGTGCGCGATTATCACAGCCTGCACTGGTTGCTCTACGCGTACCTGCAACAGGGCCGCTACAACGATGCGGAGAAGTTGCTCAACCTTATGAAGAAGGTGATGTCCGAGTCGACGTACGATAACAAGCTGCGGCCTGGTTACTACGAGAACAACTACGCGAACATGGCTGCGGCTTTCGTGGTCGAGACTGAGCGATGGAACCTCGCGGGGGAGCTCTTTCCTGAGAACAAACCGGCGAGCACTTCGGAACAAGCGACGATGAGTGGCAGTCATGGTGCTCACAACGCGATGTCGAGTGGATATGGATCCGCTACGTTGCGCACGTCGTCAGCGAGTGTGACGCTGCCGTTCTTTATTCGCGGTCTCGCTGCGGCGATGAATGGCTCTGACATAGAGCCGAGCGTCGCTGGATTGCAGGCAACTCGGGGGAGTGGTGAGATTTTTGCGCTCGAGATCGCGGCGCTGAAAGCTTCGATGAACAAGGATCACGGCCGAGCTATCGAGCTGATGAAGCAAGCGACCGCCCTGGAGGAGGCAATGAACCCGCCGTCTGGCCCACCGGGACTCATCAAACCATCACACGAGCTCTTCGGGGAAATCCTTTTGCGGGCCGGAAAGCCCTCGGAGGCCGCGGAACAATTCAAAATCTCGCTGCAACGACAACCGAACCGCGCGCGTTCTTTGCTCGGCGCCAGCCGTGCCGCCGAACAACTTAGCTCTCAAACCAAACGCTAAGTGGTGGTGTCCTAGTCTGAGCTTCTTCTCTGTGCAACCTCTGCGTTCTCTGTGTCTCTGTGGTTATCTATTTCATACAATCCAGTAACCACAGAGACACAGAGAACGCAGAGGTTGCACAGAGAAATCCAGACTAGGACACCACTGTATTACTTCTTTTCTTTGACGTCGAAAGCGTAAATAGTGTCTTGGTCGCGTAGATACAACCGTCCACCTGCGACGACCGGGTGCGTCCATGTCGGCAACGAGTCTTGCGGAATACGGAAGCGACCCTTCTCTTTGTAACCAGTCGGGGTCGCCTCAACCAAGCCCACTACGCCGTTCTCACTGAAGCAATACAAATTCCCATCAGCATAGACCAGCGATCCCTTCCCAACGCTCCGATCGCGCCACGCAATCTCGCCGGTATCGAACTTGATCGCCGTCAGAATCGCACTCGAAAACCCGTACAGGTAATCGCCAATCAACACAGAGCTGCTGTGATGATTCCGCATGTCCTTCGTAAACCAGATCTCCTGCGCCTTGTTGTCAGGCTTGATCTCAACCACGCCGCCGCCCGTCCCGTAATCCGATGAGATAAACACGCGATTCGCACGCACGATCGGCGTCGCCACATTCGCGACGTTGTTTGAAGGATGCGAATAGTCCCACAACAAACGACCGTCCTTCGCGTCGAGCCCGACCGCGCGTTCACTCGTGAAGAAAACAACCTGCGTGGCGCCGTTTATCTCGACCGGAATACTCGATGAGTACCCCGCCTTGTCGCTCTGGCTCTTCCAGATCAACGATCCGTCAGCTTTGTTGAGCGCTACAATCGACGCGCCTGGCCCACCGGGATTCACCAGTACTTTGTTTCCGAGCACGAGCGGCGACTCACTGATGCCCCACGTGATGTTCTCCCCACCAAACGCCTTCAGCACGTTCTTGGACCAGACGATCTTGCCGGTGCGCGCGTCAAGCGCCGACAGATCGCCGCTACCACCGAGCGCATAAACTCGATCGCCGTCGATTGTCGGTGTGCCTCGCGGACCGTCGCCGCGGTCGTTGCGAAAAGCCGACCCATGCGGAGTGGCCCACGCTTCCTTTCCAGTCGCGACATCAAACGCAATGACGTACTCGCGATCGCCGCGAAGACCCATCGTGTACAACTTGCCCTCGGCGATGGAGAATGACGAGTAGCCACGTCCCGCACCCGCAGCTTTCCAGACAAGAGGCGGGCCATCAGCGGGCCACTGCTTGAGTAGCCCTGTTTCTTTCGAGATGCCGTCGCGATTTGGACCACGCCACTGCGGCCAGACAGCAGCCGTCTGCGCCATCGCCTGCCCCACCAAACCCAAAGCGAAACTCAGTAACACAATCCGTACCGGCAACCAAAACCTGCGTTTCATTCTGATCTCCTTCGTGCGGAAAACTCTTGAATGCGGGGAGACACGAAGATGCCGCTTGTTAAGACGACGGCTTGAAGTACAGCACCAAACCACCGCCTGCAGCAGCCAACACAAACCCGAGATAGAGCAACGGATTTGGCGAAGTCTTCGGTGGATGCAACCACATCGAATACAACACGTTCACGAGTGGCGCACCCGCAAAAACGAGCGGCATTACGTAAGTCGGCACGCCGCCTGATCTGAACGCGTATATGATGCAAATGGCGCCGGCAGCACCTAACGCTCCCCCGACAATCGCGTCAATGGAGCCCTTCGTCGTGAAGCCGTTAAGCTGGCCTTGCGAAGAAAGCGTGACCAGTGGCACCAGCACACCGATCAGGAAGTAAGCGATACCCACACACAACAGGGCGCGCATGGGATTGTTACCAAGCGCTACCTGGCCACCGTGCAGTGCAGGACCATACAAGCCCCACGAAAGCGCAGCGCCCAGAGCAAAAAGGATCCAAAGCTGCATTAGGACCTCCAGAATGAGAGATGATCACAAAAAGCACAAAAGCATTGCCTTTCTCTTATGTGACTTCTGTGCCTTTTTGTGGCTAAAACTCTTGTGCCTTTTTGTGGCTAAACTGAAACTCGAAACAGACTTCCGCCGTACTGTCTTCGTCCCTAGAGTTCCGCGCATTCTAACATCAGTGGCTTAGACATAGTAGCAACTCATTTGCTAAGGTCTCGCAGTCGCGCAGGCCGTCCAAAATCTCGAACGAGGAGCGCCAATATTTTGAAGTCGACCTTTCGAACCCTCTCTCTAATAATTCTGTCACTAGTCGTGCCTGCTTCGCTCGCGGCGCAAACCCATCGCGCGTCGGTGCGAGGGACGATCTTCGATCCGAATGGGGCAGCGATTCCGGGAGCAAGCGTCTCGGTGACGAGATTGGAAACCGGCGAGATCCGCACCGCTACCGCAAATAAAGAGGGCGAATACGCGATCACTTCCCTTCCCGCGGGTGATTACGAGATTAAGGTTCAGTCGACGGGTTTCGGGATTGACTCTCGAAAGGTGACACTCCTCGTTAACCAGGAGCGTCGATTTAACGTCGATCTTCGTCTCTCTGGACCAGCGATCGATTATGAGGTTTTGGGCGAGCCGGTTCCGCTGAAAAACGATTCCGCTTCACTCGGCGCCGTGATCGAGAACCGTCAGATAACCGGTCTGCCCCTCGATGGTCGCAACTTCTACGAGCTCAGCCTGCTCGTACCCGGCGCCGTGCCGCCCGCACAAGGCTCTGCCGGATCCGTTCGCGGCGATTTCGCATTCAGTGTTAACGGCGCGCGCGAAGATGCGAACAACTTCCTGCTCGATGGTGTCTACAACGTCGATCCAAAGCTCAACACGTTTGGCGTGCGGCCGTCGGTCGACGCGATTCGTGAGTTTGAAATGCTGACCAGCACTTACGATGCGTCGTTTGGTCGCAATCCTGGCGCCCAGGTCAACGTGATCTTGAATTCCGGGTCGAATGCCTTCCACGGTTCGGCATTCGAGTTTCATCGCAACGCGGCACTCGATGCGCGCAACTTCTTCGCGCCCGCGTCAGAACCGAAACCGAAATACATTCGCAACCAGTTTGGCGGCGCGCTTGGCGGCCCGATCAAACACGATCGCACGTTCTTCTTCGCTGATTACGAAGGCACACGCTCGCGCGAAGGCATTACGCGCATTACCAACGTGCCGACTGCGGAAGAGCGCGTGGGCAACTTCTCGCACAGCGTTTTTGGAGTTCCGACTAATCCGTTCACGGGTATGCCGTTCGACAACGGTGTGATCCCGGACTTTTTCCAGAACCCGGTCGGCCGTGCGATCGCGGCGCTCTATCCGCTGCCGAACCGCAACGTTCCGTTTCAAAACTTCGTCTCGTCGCCGGTGCTGCGCGACGATAATGACAGTTTCGACGTGCGTGTCGATCACAGGCTGACTGACCGCGCCGATCTCACGTTCAGATACAGTTTTGGCGACCGCGATTTGTTTGAGCCGTTTACTGGTCCGACTTTCTCGGTCGTTCCGGGATTTGGCGACACGGTGAAACGTCGCAGTCAAAACGGTATGGGCGCGCTGACGCTTGTACTAACGCCCCGTCTCGTGAATGAAAGCCGCATCGCGTTCAATCGCGTCGCCTCGTCAGTCACGCAGGAAGCGAGTGTGCTGAATTCAGAAATTGGCCTGCCGACGATTTCACCACGCGAGCGTGACCTTGGTCTCAGCTTCATCACCATCACGGGTTTCTCGCCGCTCGGCGACGAAGGCAACAATCCGCAGGACAGCGTCACGAATGTTTACCAGTTTCTGAACAACTCGAGTTATGTTCATGGAAATCATCTGTTCAAGTTCGGCGCGGACCTGCGGTTTTCGCAGCAGAATGCTTTTCGAGATGTCGAGTCGCGCGGGCGACTGCAGTTTTCACCGTTCTTTCAGCTCACTGGTAACGCGCTCGGCGATATGCTGCTCGGATTTCCCCTCTTGACGAGTGTCGCGCACGTCGATAACCCGCAAAAGATTCGCACCGAGAGCTACAACTTCTTCATCAACGACAGCTATCGCGTCACGCCGCGACTCACGCTCAACGCCGGCTTGCGTTATGAGTACAACTCGCCGCCGGTTGACGCTGACGATCGTGCGACTATTTATGATGTCGTCACGCGCAACCTCGTACCTGTCGGCACGAACGGCGTTCCGCGCAGCGGCTTCGACACTGATAAGAACAACTTCGCGCCACGTGTAGGATTCGCATGGTCCTTTAATGAAAAGACTGTGCTGCGCGGCGGTTATGGCGTCTACTACGATCAGTCGCCACTCGCGCCGGCTGAAGCGCTTTATTTCAACTCGCCGTTTTTCGACAACAACATCTTCTTCTCGTTACCGGGCCTGCCGCTCACGCTCAACGATCCGTTTCCGTCGTTCTTCCCGTTCCCGCTGCCGGATTCGGCGCTCGCGATTCAACGTGACCTGCGCACCGGTTATATGCAGCACTGGAACTTCAACATCGAGCGACAGATTTTCAGCGGCAGCGTGCTCGAAGTCGCGTACGTCGGATCGAAGGGCACGAAGCTGTTGACGGCTCGCGACATCAATCAGCCGCAGCCAAGCATCGTGTCGCCCGGAATTCCGGTCGTGCCGCGACCTGATCCGCGTTTCGACGATATCGACCTGCTCGAGTCGCGCGCCAATTCGAACTACAACGCGTTGCAAGTGCGCTACCAACAGCGTCTGACGCGCGGCTTCTCGGCGCTCGCGTCTTACACATGGGCCAAGTCGATCGACGATGCGTCAAACTTCTTCACCAGCGCGGGCGATCCAAACTTTCCGCAGAACAGTTACAACGTCGCCGCCGAGCGTGGTCTTTCGAATTTCGACGTTCGTCACCGATTTTCGCTGAGTTACTCGTATGCGCTTCCTTTTAAGAAGCCGGGCGACGGTTTGGTCGCGAACCTCGTGAACGGCTGGGAAACGTTTGGCATCGTGACGCTGCAATCAGGAAGACCGTTCACAGTCGCACTGCTTCCCGAGATCGACAACAGTGGTACGGGTCGTTCGATTCTCGGCTTTGGCGCCAACGATCGACCCGACGTCGTCCGGAATGGCGAGCTTTCGAATCCCACGACGGACCAATGGTTCAATACGGCCGCGTTTGCGTTTCCGTTTCCGGGTACGTTTGGAAATGCGGGAAGGAATATTCTGGAGGGACCGGGATTTCAGAACGTCAACATGTCGATTCTGAAGAACACGCGATTCAACGAGCGGGTCAACTTGCAGTTCCGGGCCGAGGCCTTCAACCTCTTCAACCACCCGAACTTCAACTTGCCCGACAACTTCCTCGGCTCCCCAACCTTCGGCCGGATCACCTCAGCCCGTGACCCCCGCCACATTCAGTTCGGGTTGAAGCTGTTGTTTTAGCCACAAAGAGGCACAAAAAGACACAAAAGCGGAATTCAAAAGTTCAGAGTTCAGAGTTCAGCCGGCTTTGCCCGAAGAGTCGTCATACATATCCTTCTCTGTGCAACCTCTGTGTCCTCTGTGTCTCTGTGGTTGACGATTGCTTAGGAAAAACAACCACAGAGACACAGAGGACACAGAGGTTGCACAGAGAAATCAGACTTTTCGGGCTGTTACTTGTTTAGATCCCGCCAAACTGCAAAGGAAACCTCTCGATAACTGAAGTCATCATTTCCGTCAAGTAACCACATCAGCGAGTCGTGTCGGATTCAAACTCGATGCGGGCTACGTCGGCTGATGTAAAAGGTATGCGACCTTTTGAGGTGGGAAAGTTTCGTTTGCTTCGACCGAATGTGGACTGTTGAGTTGCAGCGGGAACTCCGTTAAGCAAACGTGCTTCGATGAAGCGCAGCAATTCCTGCTGCTTATCCTGTGGCAGTGATTCGACCGCGGCTTCGATTTCAGCAAGAGTTTTCACGCCAAAAACGATATCATGCAAACTGGGCACGAACAAGCAAAGCTGTTTTAATCTGTGGAATCCGCGTTCATCTGTGGCCGATCGTCGTAGGACAAATACTTGGCTGATAGAAGAATATCGGATTCCTCACCAGTGGGCGTTTGCGGAGCCATCGTGCCGTCGACTTGTTCGTAGAGTGGTGCGGGGATGTCGGCGAACTCGGACATTGGACCGTAGATTGAATCCACGCCTTCGCGGAAGACATCTCCAATTAACAGATTGATGATGTGTACGCGCTCTTCGGGGTACTTGCGCAGGAATCCTGAGAAGCTGAAGCCGTCGTTATAAAAGGCATACACGAGTTTGCGCATCGACTCGATACCGCGATCGAGTTTGGCCTGGTACTGGCCCAGACGTGCGGCGGAGAAGTCGTCGTGGTTGAAGGCGTCGTGAATCGCGTCGGCAGCAAGCTCCGCCATTTTCAACGCGAGCAACACGCCTGACGAATAGATCGGATCGAGAAAGCCGTACGCATCGCCGATGATGATGAATCCGTTACCGGCGTTGTGTTTCGAGCGGTATGAGTAATCGAGAATCGAGTAGACCTTGTCGACGCGCGTTCCCGACGCAACGCGCTTGCGTACCGGCTCACACTTGTCAATCTCCTCCTGGAGAATCTTCGCGAGGTCCTGGCCTCGACCCTGCACGAGATACTCGGGATCGGCAACTATACCGACGCTCGTGATGTCGTTCTCGAGCGGGATATACCAGAACCAACCGCCGCTACCCGGCTCAGTCCGCAATACGAGCGTGGCGCCGCCATTTAGATCCGGCTCGCGATGCGCGTCTTTGTAGTACGAATAGATCACCGCTTTCTTGAGCTTCGGATCGCGCACGCGCCAACGAAACTTGTTCGACAGCATCGCCAACTGGCCAGTAGCATCGACAACGACTTTCGCGAAATACTTCTCGCGCGTGCCGTCGGGCATCTGCACTTCAACACCGACCGCCTTTTCGCCTTCGAATAGCACCTGCTTCACGAGCACGCCCTGGTGCACAGTAACACCCTGCTCGGCAGCGTGATCGATCAGCAGGTGATCGAACTGCGCGCGCGTGATCTGCCACGTGACAGCACTCTCGTGATGCACCGCTTCGAAGAAGTAGAACGGCCGCGATTCCTTACCCGCGGAATTCGCAAACTGCACACTGTACTTTCGAACAAACGGGCTTTCCTTCATTTTTTCGAGTATGCCCAGCCGTCTGAACGTCCAGTAAGTGTCAGTCATCAGCGATTCGCCGATGTGATGACGCGGAAAGATCTCTTTTTCGAAAAGGATTACCTTGCGCCCTTCGCGCGCGAGAATGCCGGCAACAGTGCTCCCTGCGGGTCCACCACCCATTACTATGACGTCGAAATTATTATTGGTATTCATGCGTAGCGTACAGTTCTCAGTTCAGGTTCAAAAAATTCAGGCAGAAAATGATCCACTTGCAAAAAACCGTCACGAGTCAGTGCGATCGTTCCATTGTGACGTTTAAGCACGCCCTTTTCTTCCAACTCTTCATAAACAGGACGAAACTCGTTCCAAACATCGACACCATACTTCTTCTGAAAGTAACCGGTATCGATCGATCCGGTCTTGAGCTGCAAAACCATCTCGCGAATGAGTCGCTGTTTTGGAGTCAGTGAAACGGCACGCAGAAGCGGCAGGCGGTCCTCGTTAAGGATGCGCACGTACTCTTCGAAGTTGTGCGCGTTCTGGAAATTGACGCCGCCGAAATGGGAAAACGACGAGACACCGATGCCGATCATATCGCCGCCATGCCAGAGCGCGTCGCGATAAATAAAGCGGCAGGTCTTTTTCTTCGTTGCGACAATGTCGGTGCCCGCGATTTCGTAGTCGTGCGCAAGAAATTGTTCGAAGGCGTAGTTGAGCCAGCGAC
Source organism: Pyrinomonadaceae bacterium (assembly GCA_036498585.1). Lineage (GTDB taxonomy): Bacteria > Acidobacteriota > Blastocatellia > Pyrinomonadales > Pyrinomonadaceae > PSRF01. Next base: position 22,202 of record DASYFE010000064.1, read on the forward strand.
GTTTCGTATCCCAGCCGGCAATCGGCGAAGCCGCGCCCTTCTTTAGAATGTCCTGAGAGATGACGGTGTTGTAAGGCAGCTCCATCTGGTAGATCGTGACGGAATCGGGTTGAAGCTCGATCGCGCGGCGCACGGCTTCACGCCACTTCTCTTCCGTCTCACCTGACATACCGGCGATGAGATCGATATTGATCTGCGGGAAGTCGACTTCGCGCGCCCACTGGTAAGCGCGATAGATCTCAGGTGACAAATGCGCGCGACCGTTTGCAGCAAGGATCTCGTCGTCGAAGTGTTCGATGCCAAGGCTCAAACGTGTCACACCGATCGCTTTGAGCGTTTCCAGTTTCGCTTTCTGAATCGTGCCCGGCTCACACTCGAACGTCACTTCCTCAGCGCTCTGCCAACTGACGTGCCGATTGAGACCATCGACGAGATACCGCAACTGCTTCTCACTGATGTACGACGGTGTGCCGCCACCGAAGTATGCGAAGCGAAGCTTGCGTCCCTGAAAGGCGGGCATGCGGCTGTAGAGCTCGTTCTCTTTGATCAGCGCGTCGAGGTAGACCTCGATCTCAGACGCATTCTTGTCTGTGTAGACTTTGAAGTAGCAGAACAGGCAGCGCTTCCGGCAGAACGGAATGTGAATGTACAGACCTAGCGGATCGTCGACGCGCGGCGGCTGGTTGAGCGTATCGATTGCATCTGTCACAAACTCGGGCTTCCACTGGGAGAACGGTGGATAGTTCGAGACAAAATAATTCCCTACTTCAGTTCTGGTTTGAGCGATATCTACCGTCATAAAACCAGTCAAGTTAGCATCAATACTGTGCTACGAGCAATTAGGCTTCTCTGTGGGTACTGGTTCAGTTTGAAATACGCCGAAGGCGTTGGCTAATTCAAGCCCAGGGTTGGAGCGCACGCGACAACCCTGGAGCACCCAATAATAACAAGCGAATAACCCTGAAAGGGTTTGTCTTAAGGGCGAACCCTTACAGGGTTTGAACGCCTTTATATACTGGACCCAGGGTTCTCGTTCCTCGAACCCTGGGCTAAAATTAGCCGACGCCTTCGGCGTATTTCAAACTGAACCACAGAGAGATATTACGCGCTGGTCCGAAACTAGGTTGCGCTATCGTTAAGGGACATTGTATAGAAAGTCGATGCCCCCTCGACGTGGATTCAGTTTCTCGGACGCTCGCCACTATTTACCGTATTTCCTGATGCTGATCGTGTTTGTGGGAGGAGTCTGGCTGATCCTCACGAGTGGCGCACACCTTCAACCCGCGAACTCGATCACAATGGCTCCAGCTACCGGGCCCACATCACCGGCTCATATCCTTTGGGAAAACTTCCGGACATCGCTCAGCATTCTACTCACGCAGATCATCGTCATCTTGATTCTTGCCGCGGTGTTTCGAAGACTATTTCGCTCGATACACCAGCCGCCGGTGATGGGTGAGATGGTCGCAGGCATCGTGCTTGGCCCGTCAGTGCTCGGACTGATCTCTCCCGAGGCGATGACATTTCTCTTTCCCGCGTCATCACTCGAAACGCTGCGACTGCTCAGCCAGATCGGCGTCGTGCTTTTCATGTTCACCGTAGGAATGGAGGTGAACATCCAGCATGTACGAGAAAAAGGATCGGCGGCGGTGATGATTAGTCACGCAAGCATCATTGTGCCTTTCCTGCTCGGCACTGCGCTCTCGCTTTTTCTATATAGTGGCCTCGCGCCGTCGGGAACCTCTTTCAACGCGTTTGCGTTATTCATCGGTGTTGCGATGAGCATCACTGCCTTTCCGGTGCTCGCACGAATTCTTGAAGATCGCAATTTAACGCATACCGCACTCGGATCGATCGCACTCACGTGCGCTGCTGTCGACGATGTCACCGCGTGGTGCATTCTGGCGCTAGTGATTGCACTCGTGAAATCAACCGGAATCGCGAGCGCGGCGATCACCGTGGGCTTAACGCTCGTGTTCGCCACCGGGATGATTCTTTTGGTACGACCGCAGCTTGCGTGTGTAATCAAAGAACCTGATTCACAGCAACACCGGCGTCGTTTGATTCCGATTATTCTCGCGTTTGTTCTCGCTTGCGCACTAATTACCGAGACGATCGGCATTCATGCTTTGTTTGGTGCGTTCATCGCGGGCGTCGTGATGCCACCTTCTACCGAATTTCGGATCTTTCTCAAAGACAAGCTCGAGGCGTTCGGCTCGTACGCACTGTTGCCGTTGTTCTTCGCGTTCACGGGATTACGCACACAGGTTAGTCTTCTCAACGACTGGCAAACGTGGGCGATCTGCGGCGTGATCATTCTGGTCGCGATTGCGGGCAAGCTCGGTGGCAGTATGTTGATGAGTCGTTGGACCGGCATGAGCTGGCCGCAGTCGTTCTCCATTGGCGTGTTGATGAACACGAGAGGGTTAGTTGAGCTCGTAGTGCTCAATATCGGTTACGATCTTGGGATTTTGTCGGGTCGAATTTTCGCAATGATGGTGTTGATGGCGCTGGTGACGACATTTATGACCGGGCCACTCCTAAGTCTGGTTAAGAAATGAAAGGAGATCGAATGGCAAGAACTCTATTGATGACCGCTGCAATTTTTGTACTGTCTGTGATCGCGCTGGCGGCAGCGAAACCAAACTATACTGGTACGTGGACCATGGACCGGGCGCGCAGCTTTGGTCTTCCGGCGGACATGACTCAAACACTCACCATCACGCAAAAAGACGATTGGATCGAGCTCGAAACAAAGCTCATTCAGCCGAACAATGAGCGCACGATAAAGGATACTTACGTGCTTGACGGTAAGGAGTATGACTTCACACCGCCGGTACCGCCGAATCAACCACCGGCTACAGGCAAGCGAACCGCGGTCTGGCTGCCTGGCGACCGCGGTATTCAAGTGACTGACGTGACAACCGCGGAAACTCCAAAGGGAAAGGTGAAGACTCAGACGGTGAGGAAGTGGACCATCTCGGGTCAGGGCGAGCTCGTGATCGACATGTACGTCGACAATCCGAATGTCTCGTACGAAGCGAAGCGCATCTTCGTCAAGCAACAGTAAAGCAATAGACAGCGGGATTTGATTACTTGCCTGAGATATCGAACGCCGCCATCTCGGTCGAGTTGCGCACGAGGAGTTTTCCGCTCGCGATGGCCGGGTAATTCCAGGTTTGTCCCTGCACCGCGGTGAAGCGCGCAACTTCGGTGTACTTGTCAGGCGAGGCTTTGACCAATGCCACATCGCCCTGATCTGAAGTCACGATCAGATGATCGCCTGCGAGGATGACCTGCCCGTATCCGTAGCGTCCGTCTTTCCACTTGCGCTCGCCGGTGTTCAAGTCGAGGCAGACGAGAATGCCTTCATCGAGGCCGTAGATGTAACCGTCATGAAGAACAGAGGGATTGAACTTGTTCTTCATGTTCTTGTTTTCCCAGATCGTCGACGCCGTGAAACTGTTCCCACTCCCCTTCACTTCAACAAGCGCCGCGCCTTTCCCGTAACCTGACGAAATGAAAAACCGATTTCGATCGACGACGATCGGTGGCGAGACGTTGATTCCCATGTCCGTGTCCCACGGATAACTCCACAACAACGCACCATTCTCAGGCGCGAGCCCCACCACGCGATATGAACTGACAACAACGATTTGTCGACGCCCGGCGAGCTCAACCAGCATCGGCGAAACGTAAGCCTGTGGATCGTCGAGCACTTTCCAAACCGTTGCCCCCGTATTCTTGTTGTAAGCGACGACAGATTTGCCGTTGGCGCCACCGGGCAGCACGACGACCTTGTCGTCCACGATGAGCGGCGACGCAGCCATGGCCCACTGAAGGTTCTTCGCCGCGTTGTCTTTGAGAATGTTCTTGCCCCAGACTACGCCGCCATTGTTCGCATCCAGTGCGCGCAACTCGCCGGTTGCGCCGAGCGCGTAGATGCGGCCTTGGTCCCACGTCGGTGTCGCCCGTGGCCCATCGCCGGTGGAGTCACTAAATTCAGCACTCCACTTCTGTGTCCAGAGCTCGCGGCCGTTGTTGATGTCATAAGCAGCGACTACTTCCTCACCCCGACGTTGCTCGATCGTGTAAGCCTTGCCATCCGCGACGACGAACGAGGCATGCCCAACACCCACAGGCTGTTTCCAAAGCTGGCGGAGTCCGTTCGAAGGCCAGTTAGTCGAGATACTCGCCTCTTCGTACTTGCCGTCACGTTTCGGCCCGCGGAAATTAGTCCAGTAATTTCGTGAAGGAGCGACAGGCGCGGCGGCTGTATCGCCGGGCGACGCTGCGACACTCGCGGACGGGCTCGGACTCGCGACTGCCGCTGCCGTAGGTGCGGGTTGTTGCGAGGCTTGTTGATTGCGATTCTGCTCGAGCTGAGCGTAATGCGCGTCGTTCGAGCTTTTGCTGCACGCTGCGCAGAAGACGAGCGACAGAAGGAGTAGTCGTTTGATCATAAAATCCGTCCTGAGATCCGTCTAATCCGTGGTTAGCGGATTAGACGGATCTTAACGGATTTAAGTTCCAATGCAATAAAGATTCTTTTCGCCGCGAATGAAGATGCGTCCATCGGCAATCGCCGGCGACGCGTAAACAGGCTCGCCAACGGAGTTCGTACCGAGGATCTCATGCTTCGGACCAGCCTTGACGATGAACGTGTCGCCATCTTCGCTCGTCATCAGAATCTTGCCTTCGAAGGCCACCGGAGAGGCGGTGAACGTCGCGGGAATCGGAATGCGACCGCCTTCGTATTTCACTTCGCCGGTCTTCGCGTCGATACAGGTGAGAATGCCGCGATCCGTGGTCAGGTAAAGATAGTCGCCATACAAAATTGGCGAGGGCACGTAGGCCGTGCCTTTCGCATACGTCCAGGGCACGTTCGGAGTGCCGGTGAGATCTCCGCTTTGACCCAGCTTAATCGCCATCGCGATCTTCGCCGGGAAGCCGGCGACGAGAAACACCATCTCGTTGTTCGCGACGGGCGACGGAATCGCGTTGCTCTCGACGCCCTTGTGCCGCCAAAGCTCTTTGCCAGTCGCGGGGTCGTAAGAGATCACCGATTCAGTACCGCTCGCGATCAACTCTGCACGTTTCGACGTACGCACAAGCAACGGCGTGGACCAGCTCACTTGCACCTTGCGCGGCGTTCTCCACGCTTCTTTGCCCGTGTTCTTGTCGACCGCAACGATGAACGAAGCAGCGCCATTCTCTTCATCTGCCTGAACAATCACGAGATTGTCGAACAGAATCGGTGACGTGCCGGTGCCCATGCCGACAGTGCCGAGTTTGCCGAGGTCGGCTTTCCACGCGAGCTTGCCTTTGAAGTCGTAAGCGTAAAGACCTTCGGTGCCGAAGAACGCATAGACCAGTTTGCCGTCGGTGGCGGGAGTCGAGGCGGCGTACGAACTCTTGCGGTGACGATTGTCGTAAGGCGTGCCTTCCCATGCTGTCGACTGCCAAACGATCTTGCCTGAGTCCCGATCGATGCAAATGACTTTGAACGTGTGTTTTTTGTCAGCGCCGACACTGTCCGGATGTAAAAAGGGCTTGCCGTCATCTCCGGTATGACCCACAGCTTTAGCGCCCGGTACTACTGAGCCTTCGACTGCGGTCGTCAGGAATATACGATTGCCCCAAACGATCGGCGACGAATGCGAGCGGCCGTCGATCGAAACCTTCCACTTGATGTTCTTCGTGGGACTCCATTCAGTCGGAAGGTTCTTCTCATCTGAGATACCCGAGCCGTCCGGCCCGCGCCACTGCGGCCAGTTCCCTGCTGCGGCCTTCTCGGTTAAAAAACCGAGGCCGGTTATTGCCAGAACAATGGCAACTATAAACGTTAGAGCGATTCGTTTCACTATAGTCTTTTCCTTTATTTAGTTTCCTGACTTGGTCGAGGCAGGTGCTTCTCCAAACGCATAAAGATGCGAGACCGTGCGAACAATCAACAAACCATCCGAGATGGCAGGCGTCGCCATCATCACTTCACCAACTGGGTTCTTCGAGAGCAACTCATATTTCGGCCCGGCTTTCACCACGAACACATCGCCGTCTTCACTCGAAAGATAAATTTTCCCGTCAGACGCGACGGGCGACGCCGTGAACGCGCCACCAGTTCCACCTAAACGTTCCTGGTAAACTCGTTCACCAGTCTTCGCGTTGTAAGCAGTCAACACGCCCTGGTTCGAGCATGTGTAAAGCAAATCTCCGTAGACGATCGGCGTCGGCATGTATGGTCCACCGCGCTGTTTGCTCCAGGCGATGAAGTCACTCGACTCTTTACCGTCCTTGAGCGTTAGATCACCGTTACCACCCGGCCTGATCGCGTAGATCGGTTGGATCGGCGCGTAACCACTCGTGACGAAGATCAGATCGAAAGCGACGAAAGGCGTCGGCGTGGTGATCTCAGACATCGGACCGAGTGACCACAACTCTTTACCGGTAGCCGGATCGTAACCGCGGATCTTTTTCGGACCGACGGTGATCAGCTCGGCGCGTGTCTTCCCTTCGTAAACTGTCGGCGAGCCCCACGAAGGAAGCTCTTCGCGCGTGGTTTTCCAAAGCTCTTTACCGTTCTTGATGTCGTAAGCAGCGATGAAGGAATTCTTTTGAATATCGGCCTGCACGATCACCATGTTCTTGTAGATAATGGGTGAGCTGCCGTATTCCCACTGGTAGTCGACGTCGTAGAACCAACCGGCGTCGAGCACGCCGAGATCTTTTTTCCACACAAGCTTGCCGTTGAGATCGTAGGCGTAGAGACCTTCGGA
>DASYFE010000065.1:0-24028 GCA_036498585.1 Pyrinomonadaceae bacterium
GCGCTCTTCTCTGTGCAACCTCAGTGTCCTCTGTGTCTCTGTGGTTGATGATTCCAAGTAAAACCAAACCACCGAGACACAGAGCACGCAGAGGTTGCAACCTTTTTATCTGTGTAATCTGTGGATAGAGAAATGGTACACTCGTACCGGCCTTACCGTTGTTCTTAACTCGCCCGAGGTCAGCACGAATATTCTAAAGGATCATAAGATGAACTCTTTCCGTACCCTAGCCCTGTGTCTATTCATCTGCGCCGGCGTGTTCGCGTCGCCGGTAAACACACACGCGCAAGAGCCGTCGGCCGATATTGTTGTCTCTAAATCCGGCGACGAGGCGGTTGCGCTCGGCGGTCAGATCACTTACACCGTCAGCGTCTACAATGCCGGCCCTGACGATGCCGTCAATATCGTTCTCACCGACGCGCTCCCTGCACACACGTCTTTCGTGGACGCCTCGACCAACACCGGCTCGGTATCGTTTGATGGCACGACCTTGACCATCAACGTTGGCACGCTCCCCTTCGATACCACGGCCGTGGCCACGCTCGTCGTGCAGGTTGACCAGAACACGCCGCGCGGTACGATCATCAGCAACACCGTGAATGGTAGTTCGGATACACCGGATCCAGAGACGTCGAATAACTCCGCAACGGCATTCACCGCCATCACTGGCCCTTTTTCGGGAGACGTTCTTATCAGTGAGTTTCGTCTAAGTGGTCCGGGTGGAGACGACGATGAGTTTATCGAGCTTTACAACAACACGGAGACTCCGATCGCAATCAACACCACCGACGGCTCTTCCGGTTGGGCTCTCGCTGCCTCAGACGGCATCATCCGCTTCGTCATTCCGAACGGCACAGTCATTCCTTCACGCGGCCATTTTCTCGGCGTTAACTCCAACTCTTACAGCCTCTCTGATTACCCGGCTGGCAACTCCGACAACGAGCCGGTAACCGCAACCGGCGACGCCACATATGAGACCGGCATCCCTAACAATGCAGGCATCGCGCTTTTCCGCACGTCGGAAACGGCGAACTTTTCCACTGCGACGAGACTTGATGCCGCCGGCTCGACCACCGAGGCGAACACGCTTTACAAGAACGGGACCGGCTACACGGCGATCAATCCTTTTGACGCCGACTATGCATGGGTCCGCGACACCTGCGGCAAGGGTGGGTCGGTCGCGACCTTCGGACCATGCCCGACCAACGGGCTGCCACGAAACACGAACAACAACGCAGTTGACTTCTACTTGATCAACCCCAACGGCACTGACGTCGGAGTTGGGCAGCGTCTCGGCGCTGCGGGACCGGAGAACTTGTCGAGTCCCATACAACGCAATGCAGACATGCCGGTCCTAAACCTGGATACAACACAGAGCAGCACGTCTTCACCGAACCGTGTGCGTGACTTCACCTCAGACCCGGCCAACAGCTCGACGTTCGGCACGCTCGATATCCGGAGACGCGTCGTCAACGCCACGGGACTACCTGTCACGCGCCTGCGTTTCCGCATTGTCGATATCTCGACTTTTGCCGCACCCATAGGAGTAGCAGATCTGCGAGCGCGCACCTCGACTGACTTGACGGTGAGTAACATAAACGACGCAGGCACATGCCTCGGAGCCACGCCTTGCGAAGTAACGGTGCTCGGGACGACTCTCGAACAGCCGCCCAATCAGAACAATGGCGGCGGCTTCAACTCGTCGCTGTCATCCAACGCAGTGACGCTGGCTACACCGCTCGCGCCTGATGACGCAATTAACGTCCACTTCCTGCTGGGCGTGCAGCAAACGGGCTTATTCAAGTTTTTCGTCAACATTGAACTCCTGACAGATCAATCAGGAGGAGGAGAGCTGTTACGTCCTATAGCTACACCGGGGTTACGAAAGTCGAGCAGAGGAACTGTGGTGAAGACTGGAACTACAGCGCCTGCGGCTCAACCAAGCGTTCCGACGTACAGGAACGATCCTGTTAGTACGGAAGAATCTTGTAAATCCTGTCTAACGATTTTCAGGGGCTTCCCGCGATTTTTTTCTATAGAATTTCGCAGCGTTCCTATCCCAGAAGATCCCATCGATGTACCCCTGAATAGCTCGATCATTCTCCGCAAGCTCCAACCGCTTCTGCGCCAGGCAGCAGAAATTTTCATCGATCTCGACGCCGAGAAAATGTCGCCCGAGTTTCTTTGCGACGACGGTAGTCGTCCCTGAGCCATTGAACGGATCAAACACCAGATCCCCTGCACGCGAGTTGGCCAGCACGATTTTCGCCAGCAGCTTTTCCGGTTTTTGCGTCGGGTGATCGGTGTTTTCCGGCATCGACCAGTACGGCACCGTCAAGTCAGTCCACAGATTCGACGGGTGCGTCACGCGGAAGCGCCCGTTTTCTGTCTCCGTCCAATCTTTCGGCTCGCCATTGCTGTTCGTATACGGCGCGATCACGTGGCGCTTGAGCATCACGGCGTCAACGTTGAAGTAATAATCGTCACTGACCGTGAAAAACCAGATGTCTTCCGAGCAGTTCTTCCAGTTAGACTTCGCACCGCGTCCTTTCTCACGCTCCCATGTGATTCGGTTCTGCGGAATGAAATATTTCTCACCAACGCGCTGTATCGCCGCCGAGCTACGCCAGTCGCCGCATATATAAACAGACGCTGACGGTTTTAGTATCCGGACGGTTTGCGACAGCCACGAATCGAGCCATTCCGAGTATTCCTCGATCGATGTTTGCTTGAATTTGCGGTCGTTGAAGCTCTTCGTCAGATTGTACGGCGGATCGGCAAACATCAGATCTACCGACTGCTCTGGAAGAAACGGGAATGCGGTGAAAACGTCCTGACAGAAGATCTTGTCACGCACATCGTCGAGACTCGCAGGCGCATCGAGCTTCGCGAGTGAGGACTGGTAGCGAGTTAACTCCGACGCAGAAAGCGTCAACGTTCGATTGAGCGGCGCTCGCTTTCCATTACTGTTTGCCACGTCCGCAACTTTACCTCAGTTGGAAAAAATTCGTGAGATCATTGTCACCATGAGGTAATATGAATCGCGCTTTGCTATAATTCGTTTTCGCTTTCTTCCTTTACTCGCTGTAACAGCAGTGTTTACGAAGCGATTGTCTCCCCGATCCCATTGCGGAGCCCAGGGGTAGATAGTCAGCTCCAGCGCAGTGTAAGTGTAGTCGGGCTGCCGGCATAAATGTCAGAAGATACGAAGCAACCAGGTTCTGAAGAACCCACACAGCCGGGCGTCTCAGATGCTGAGGCGTCCGGCACGCCACCCCCTTCAGCAATTCCGCCTGCAGGAACGCTCGCCGGAGCCGACGCCGAAAAAGCGTCGATGGTCGAGCAGGCCAAAGCGCGCGTGGCCGCGGTGAAAGACGCACTCGCGACCGATGCTGCTGCGACAGGTGCGCCGAAACCACCCGTCAAGAAAAAAGACGAAGGGCCAAAGCCGACTGACGCCGCCGATCATCCGCTCGTCAAAAAACTGAAAGCCCAGTTTGGTGATGTAGTGGGCGACGCGGTTGAGTTTATCGGGCAGCTTTCGGTTAACGTCGACGCCGCACGGATTATCGAGATCTGCGATTTTCTAAAAAGCGATCCCGATACAAGCTTCAATTACCTCTCGGATCTGACGTGCGTACACTGGCCACGCACACCCGCGCCGTTCGAGATGGTCTACAACTTGTTTTCGATCGATGCGAACGAGCGCGTCAGACTGAAAGCCAGAATTAAAGAGAGTGTTGATAGTGTCACCGGTGTTTGGCCGTCGGCGAACTGGCTCGAACGCGAAGTGTTCGATCTGTTTGGTGTGCGTTTCAACAACCATCCCGACCTGCGGCGACTACTCCTGCCGCCGGATTGGGAAGGTTATCCGTTAAGAAAAGATTACCCGCTCGAATTTGTCGAGAATGCCTGGACCGAGAGACACCTGCCCGAGATGACTGACGTCGAGAAGGAGCAGTTGCACCAGCGGCGCGCGTACGGTCTCGAGATTCTTTCAGTCCCGCAGGAGCGCATGATGCGCCAGATATTTATTGGCGGCAAGGAAGTGATGCCGAAAGATAAATGACGCCGAAAGAGATCGCCACCCAATACGAAGCGAAAGTGTTCGACACGCCGGATGCGGCAGAAGGTGCGGGGTTTGTCTTGGCTGAGACTGCGGCGCCGCGAAACGTCTGGAACAAGGCGAGCGCGGCGAATGCGATCGTGTTGAAGCTCGCGGAGAAAAAGGAAGCGGGCGAGGTGGAGGAGATTGGTTTGGTGATCGAGCCGTTTCGCGTGACGGGGTGTTACAAACCGAATTCCTCCGAAGCGTCCGCGGCTTAAGGTAGTCGTTCACAAGATTTACATGATTAGACAGGATTTACATGTTAATCCTGAAAAATCTTGTAAATCCTATCCTGTCTAAGGCTTTTATGCATCAAGTAGAGATAGCCACAACTCAGGAGACACTGCTCGACAGCCCCGAGATGGTGCTGAACATGGGCCCGCAGCATCCGTCGACGCACGGCGTGCTGCGCGTGGTGCTCAGGCTCGACGGCGAAACCGTGATGGATCTCGATTGCGATATCGGTTACCTCCATCGCGGCATGGAGAAGATCGCCGAGAACCGCATGTACACGCAGATCGCGCCGTACTGGGATCGGCTGGATTACATCGCCGCCGTCTCGAATGGTCTTGTTTGGGTGGAGACAGTCGAGCAGATGATGGGCCTGCCTGTTCCACCGCGCGCGCATTACCTGCGCACGATTCTTACTGAGCTCAATCGCATCGCTTCGCACCTGCTCTGGCTCGCGACACACGCGCTTGATATCGGCGCTGTCACTGTTCTGCTATGGGCGCTGCGCGAACGCGAAGAGATTTTGAAGATCTTCGAACGACAGTTTGGCGCGCGTTTGACGTGTCACGCGTGGCGCGTAGGCGGTATGCCGAACGATGCTTACGACGACTTCAACAAAGACGTCCGCCAGTTCGTCAACAACTTCCCGAAGCGACTCGACGAGTATGAAACTGTGCTCTCCGAGAATCGCATCTGGCTGAGTCGGACAGTCGGCATTGGTGTGATCTCTGCTGAAGACGCGATCGCGATCGGTTTGTCAGGTCCGGCGCTGCGTGGTTCCGGTGTCGCGTGGGACGTGCGGAAGTCGCGACCATACGCTGCGTATGGCGACATGGACTTCGATATTCCGATTGGCGAGAACGGCGATACTTACGATCGATACCTCGTGCGACTCGAAGAGATGCGCCAGTCGCGACGCATCATCGATCAGGCTTTGGAAAACCTTCCTGACGGTCCGGTCAACGCTAAGCTGCCGAAGATCGTGAAGCCGCCCGTTGGTGATTACTACCACTCGATCGAGGCGCCGAAAGGTGAGATTGGTTGTTATCTCGTCGCGGATGGCACCGCGCATCCCTGGCGCGTCCGAGTGCGGCCACCGTCATTCATCAATCTGCAAGCGCTGCGACAGATGTGCATCGGACATCTCGTAGCCGACGTTGTCGCGATTATCGGAACGTTGGATATCGTTTTAGGAGAGATCGATCGCTGAACATGCTTCTCTTCGCTCCAATTGACTTACTCAACGATCTCCTGCTGAAGCTCGGACTCGGCGAGGAGACGATCAGGTATTTCGTTTGGCCGTTGATTCAGATCGGCCTCGTCGTCACGCTCGTGGCGCTCTGGGTCGCGTACGCGACTTACCTCGAGCGAAAGATCTCGGCGTTCATGCAGGCGCGGCTCGGCCCGATGCGCGTTGGTCCATGGGGACTGCTCCAACCAATCGCAGACGGTCTCAAGCTACTCGTTAAAGAAGACTTCATCCCCGAGAAAGCCGATCGCTGGATCTTCTTCTTCGCGCCGTACATTGCTGTCGCCTCGGCCTTCATCGTCTTTTCTGTGATTCCGTTCGGTCCTGACTGGGCCGTGATTGCCGACGTTAATATCGGACTGCTGCTCGTGCTCGCTGTTTCGAGCGTCGGCGTGCTCGCGTTGATTCTCGCCGGCTGGTCATCAAATTCGAAGTACGCGCTTCTCGGTGGACTGCGTTCGAGCGCGCAGATGGTTTCATACGAAGTCGCGATGGGGCTTTCGCTCATCGGCGCCCTCATGTTTGCGCGCACGCTTTCACTTTCCGGCATCGTCGGCGCACAGGGATCGGATTCGATCTGGTACGTCCTGTATCAACCCGCGGCCTTCCTGCTGTTTCTGATCAGCGGCATCGCGGAGAACAATCGCGCGCCGTTCGACCTGCCGGAAGCGGAATCCGAGCTCGTCGCCGGATTTCACACTGAATACAGTGGGATGCGCTGGTCGCTATTCTTCATGGCTGAATATGCGGCGATGGTCGTCGTCGCGGCAGTCGCGACAACTGTTTATCTCGGCGGCTGGTATTTTCCATTTGTTTACAGGCTCGAAGCGGCAGGACATCACAACCTATTTGTGCTCGTCAGCGTCCTCGTCTTCCTGGTGAAGGCTTCGCTCATTCTTTACTTGTACTTCTGGCTGCGCTGGACGTTGCCGCGTTTTCGTTACGATCAACTGATGGACATCGGTTGGAAGTGGCTCATTCCATCGGCGCTGATCAATATCGTCATCTCGGCATTTGCAATCTTTCTCGTGCAGGCTCTTAATGGTTTTCGAGGAATGCAGACGATCGAGTCTCTCGATCGCGGGTTGAACCTGACGGCCAGTGGTAAAGCGATCATGATAGTGATGGGGATCCTCGGGCTGTTTGCGACCGGCTCGCTGCTCGCGCGCATCAACTGGCGCGCGCGAGATTTCAATCTCAAGATGCAACGCAGAGACATCAAGCTGGTGAACGTGCCGAAGGGCAAACCCGCTGTGCAGGTTGGGAGTTAAATATGCCATTAGTAAAAACTCCAACGCCGACGCTCGCGCAAAAGCTCAAACGCTTCTTCTTTATCGACCTGATCAAAGGGCTCGGGCTGACGTTGAAATACAATATCGGCGCGTTCACTGACAAAGACGCAGTGGCGGGCAAGGGAATCTACACCGAACAGTATCCGAAGGTGCGACCTGACGTAGCGCCGCGTTTCCACGGCGCGCCGCGTCTCAACATGGATCCCGAAACGCACGACACTCTTTGCATTGCCTGCAACTTGTGCGCGATTGCTTGTCCGGAAGACTGCATCGACGTGATTCCGATGGACGTGGAGATCGTCGTCGCAGGCAAGCCGCGCCGCAAGAAAGTGCTCGACGAGTTTATCTTCGACACTTCGCGGTGCATGTTCTGCGCGTTGTGCCAGGAAGCTTGTCCGACTAGTTGTTTAGAGCTGACGCAGGACTTCGAGCTCGCCACCTACTCGCGCGCCGGATTCGTCTGGAATCGCGAGATGCTCGAACAGGGCCGCGAGACCGTGAAGTACACAAGCTAGTAAAAAAAGAAATAGGTCCTATAGGGCCAATAGGTCCTATTATTAAATTCCAAAGATGACTCTCTCTGGCTACGAAGCGCTCTTCTTCTGGATCTTCGGTCTGGCGGCGATCTTCGCGGGGTTGCTGACCGTGATGGCGCGCAATGCTGTGCATAGCGCGCTGTTCCTGATCTCATCGCTCGTTTCGGTCGCGGCGTTATTCATCCTCGCGCGCGCCGAGTTCATCGCGGGTGTGCAGATACTCGTCTACGTCGGCGGCGTGATGGTCCTGTTTCTGTTTGTGATCATGCTCGTCAACGTCGGCGCTGAAGAACGTGGCAGCGAGGAGATCTTTAACAACCAGAGACAAGTCACCGCGAGTTTGATCTTTTGCCTGCTGCTCGTCGGCGGAATGCTTTACTCAATAAACACGGGCTACCAGGGTTTGAAGGCGAAATATCCGGCGACGCCGGACGCAGTCGCGGCGCAGGAATCAGTCCGAGATGAGGCGCACGCAGCTTCAGCCACGGGGAGCAGTCGCATCACGAAAGATACGGAGAGCGTCGGCAGCAGTCTTTATCGTTACGCTTCGCTGCCATTCGAGATCGCGAGCATCTTGTTGCTGGTGGCGATTATCGGATCCGTGATGCTGGCGCGAACGCTCAAACAGGAAGCTTCGGCGGACGACGTCGACCCCGGGGACGCCGATTACGCGGATTAAAAACGCGGCTTTTTATGTTCAACTTTTTACTGTTACTGCAGGAAACGGAAACCCGCTTCGATCTAATGAAACGGGCGGCGGTCAATCCCGATCTGTCGAAGTTTCTCGTGATCGGCGCGCTGCTGTTCATCATCGGTGTGGCAGGTGTGCTCACGCGGCGAAATATCATCGTGATCTTCATGTCGATCGAGTTGATTCTCAACGCCGCGAATCTGAACTTCATCGCGTTCTCTCGATATCTCTCCGCGATGGGCGACGTCGATGCTATTGCCGGACAGATATTCACAGTCTTTGTGATCGTAGTCGCCGCGGCTGAGGCGGCCATTGGTTTGGGAATCGTGATCGCGCTTTACCGGAACAAGGAAACGATCTGGGTAGATGAGATTGATTTGTTGAAGTGGTAATTATTTCAACTTCTTAAATGCAAAAATACATCTGGCTAGTTCCTCTGCTACCTTTAATCGGCGCCGCAATTAATGGTCTTCTGGGCCGGAAGCTTCGCTTCTCCGAACAGATCATCGGAGGCATTGCTGTCGGCTCCGTCGCGCTCGCTTTCCTGATCAGCGTTGCCGCGGTTTATTCGTATGGTTTCGGTGGACACGCGGAATGGCCCAAACCGTATCTCACCAGCCAGGACGGCTTCAGCTTCGACTGGATTCCCGGGGGCGCGGTAAGCGTCAATCATGGCGCGCAATACGCCCTGCTCAACGTCGAGTGGAGCTACCAGCTCGATCCGCTCTCGTCGATCTTCATGCTGATCGTCACGGGCGTCGGCCTGTGCATCTTCGTTTTCGCGACCGGCTACATGCACGGCGAGACCGGGTTCTATCGCTTCTTCGCTTACATGGGCCTTTTCATGTTCGCGATGCTCGTGCTCGTGATGGGCTCAAACTTCCTGATGATGTTTGTCGGTTGGGAAGGCGTGGGTCTCTGCTCTTATTTACTGATCGGCTACTACTTCGATCGACAGGAAGCCGCCAACGCCTCACGCAAAGCATTCATCACGAATCGAGTCGGTGACTTCGGTTTCGCTCTTGCGATCTTCGGCATCATCGCGACCTTCGGCAGCGCGCAGTACGTCAACGTTTTCGAACAGGCGAAGAGTTTCCCCGTAGAGCTAATCGGTCACTGGGGCGTCCTCTCGTGGATCGCGCTCGGACTCTTTATCGGCGCTTGCGGAAAGTCTGCGCAACTGCCGCTGCACGTGTGGCTGCCTGACGCGATGGCCGGTCCAACGCCGGTCTCCGCGCTGATTCACGCCGCCACGATGGTCACCGCAGGCCTCTACATGGTCACGCGCACCAACGTCATCTTTCAGCACTCGCAAACGATGATGCTCATCGTTGCGCTCGTCGGCGCCGCGACTGCGATCTTCGCAGCCACGATCGGCATCACGCAGAACGACATCAAGAAGGTGCTCGCCTATTCAACCGTTTCGCAGCTCGGCTTCATGTTTATGGCCTGCGGCGTGGGCGCGTTTGTGATCGGCATCTTCCACGTGATGACGCACGCGTTCTTCAAAGCGCTCATGTTCCTCGGCGCCGGCAGCGTCATTCACGGCATGCACCACGAGCAGGACATGCGGCGCATGGGCGGTCTCAAGAAGTACATGCCTTACACGTACTGGACGTTCATGGCCGGCTGGCTCGCGATCTGCGGCGTCATTCCGTTCAGCGGTTTCTGGTCCAAAGACGAAATACTCTGGAACGCCGCTTCGACGACGCACATTCCGCTCGGCTGGATAGTCTGGCTGGTCGGGACGATCGCAGCGACGTGTACCGCGTTTTACATGACGCGACTGATGGCGCTGACGTTCTGGGGTCGCGAGCGATTTCTAGAAGCGCCGGCGGGCGGTGAGGCCGACGAAGCACACGCTTCCGCTTTCGACAAAGGCTTGGCCCAGCACGACGCGACTTTCGCCTCGGCCGGAGATCGCCCGCGACACGAGCCCGGCGAACACGTTGGACCAGTACACGAAGACGTGGGGCATCACGTTGCGACTCACGGTCACGGCGGTCATCACGGCGCGCACGTACCGCACGAGTCACCCGCGTCGATGTGGGTTCCGCTCGCAGTGCTGGCGATACTTGCGACGCTCGGTGGACTGGTCGGCGTTGGGCCGGCATTTCGCACGCTGACCGGAAGCGAGCATCCGGGCGGCCGTTTGAATATCGTTAACTGGCTGAATCCAATCATCTGGAACCCAGTCACGCGCGAGTTCAACACGCCTGAAGGTGGCGCTCACGAAGCCGCTGCGCCCGTAGAGACTGCTGCGCCGCCTGTTGCTGAAGGCGCTGCTGAAGCCGGACACGGAAGCGCTGCCGCTGTTTACGGCGACACGGGATTCAACCTGGCCCATGCCGTCGAGGGATCGACTCATAGCGAGCTCGCTACCGAGTGGATCTTTATCATCATCTCGCTCGTCGTCGCGGGTATCGGCATGTTGCTCGGTGGGCTGTTCTACGTTTGGCGTCCAGCGCTTGCAAACGTCTGGTCACAACGACTGCGTCCACTTTACGTCGCGAGTTACAACAAATACTGGGTCGACGAGTTTTACGGGTTGGCCGTCACGCGTCGCACGATGGACCTTGCGCGCGCAGTCTTTAGCTTCGACTCCCGAGTCGTTGACGGCATCGTCAATGGTCTCGCAGCGCTAAGCCGGCTGTTCAGTCGCATCGTCGGCGGCTTCGACAAGTACTTCGTCGACGGGCTCGTCAACACCGTCGCCGCTTTCATCATGCGTTTGATGTCGCCGTTGTTCCGCGCCGCGCAGACGGGTTTCACGCAGAACTACGCGCTCGTGATGGTGTTGGGATTGATGGTGGCGGTCGCAGTGTTCTTTGCGCGCGATATTCTTGCGGTCTTTGGAAGGTAAATTCCTCTCTGTGCAACCTCTGTGTTCTCTGTGTCTCTGTGGTTAAAGAGTTCGTAAGAGAAACCACCACAGAGACACAGAGAACACAGAGGTTGCACAGAGAAATCTAATAAAATGAGTAACTCTTATATTCTCTCCTTAATCACCTGGCTGCCGGCCGTGGGCGCAATCCTCATACTCGCGCTCATGAAGAAGGACCAGTCGAGCTTGATCAAGCGTTTTGCGACCCTCTGGTTTGCACTCGACTTCATCATCTCGCTCTTCTTGTTGAAATATAACCGCGGCGCCGGCGGCATGCAGTTTCTCGAAGACCACACGTGGATCCCGATCATCGGCGCGCGTTACCAGATGGGCGTTGACGGCGTCGCCGTGCTGCTGATCGTTCTGACCACGCTGCTCGGCGCAATCGCCGCGCTCTCTTCGTGGAACTACATTCAAAAGCGAGAGAAAGAGTATTACGTCCTCTTGCTGCTGTTGCAGACGGCCGTGATCGGCGTGTTTTCCTCGATGGACCTGTTTCTGTTTTACCTGTTCTTCGAAGTGTCGCTCGTGCCGATGTACTTCCTGATCGGAATCTGGGGTGGCGAGAATCGTCTCTACGCCGCGATCAAGTTCTTCCTTTACACGCTCGTCGGATCGGTGGTCATGCTGCTCGGCGTCTTGAAGATGTACTTCCTGACGCAGGACGGAGCGCTCGCAAATCAGATTACAACCGAAACAATTCGGAACATCACGGGTGGCGGCGAGGCGACCGCACTATTTAACAATGCCTTAGCGGCTGCGAAGAGTGGCGCCGGCACTTTCAACATTATGTACATGCAGGCGATGGGATCGGTCATGCCGATGGGCACGATGCAAGTGCTTCTCTTCGCTGCGTTCGCACTCGGCTTTGCGATCAAAGTGCCGATGTTTCCGTTTCACACGTGGCTTCCGGACGCTCACGTCGAAGCGCCCACAGCCGGCTCGGTTATCCTCGCCGGCATCCTGCTGAAACTCGGAACGTACGGTTTCTATCGCTTCAACCTGCCGATGTTTCCGGGGGCCTCGAAGGATCAGAGCTACTTCGGAACTTTCGGCGTGCGCAGTGTGATCGTCTTTCTTGCGATCGTAAGCATCCTTTACGGCGCACTCGCGGCGATGTATTTCGTCGTCAAAAAAGACGGCGACGTGAAGAAGCTCGTCGCCTATTCATCTGTGTCGTCGATGGGAATGGTGATGCTCGGGCTGTTTGCGCTCAATCCGAACGGCGTGAACGGCGGCGTGATGCAGATGATCAATCACGGCATCTACTCGGGCGCGCTCTTCCTGCTCGTCGGAATAATTTACGAACGCCGCCACACGCGCAACGTGGCCGAGTTTGGCGGGCTCTCGCACGTGATGCCGGGTTACGCCGCGATTTTTCTCGGCATGGTGATGACGGCGATCGGTCTGCCGCTGCTGGCGGTGTTCATCTCGGAATTTCTCGCATTGCGAGGAGCGTTCGAAGCGAATCCTTACTGGGCGGCGTGGGCGGCGCTCGGAATCATTCTCAACGCGGGCTACTTCCTTTGGCTGTACCAGCGCATGTTCTTCGGCACGATCGACAATCCGAAGAACGAGAAGTTGACGGATCTCAGCGGGCGCGAGTGGGCTTACATGGTCCCGTTGATGATCCTCGCGCTGTGGATCGGCGTTTATCCGAAACCGTTTCTTGAATACATTCAGCAACCGGTGAATGCGGTTGTGAAGCAAGTCAGACCCGATTACGGGATACCCGGACAGGCCGCTCCGGCGCAAATCGAGCGCGCGGAAAGATAAGAATTCAGACTCTTCTCTGTGCACCCTCTGTGTTCTCTGTGTCTCTGTGGTGAGTTTTTGAAACGGTTAATAAACCACAGAGAACACAGAGGTTGCACAGAGAAGAAATAAAAATCGATGCTACTTCTACAAGCCAACACCACCTCGCTCATTAACGTCAGCGATCTACGATTGATCGCACCCGAGTTGATCCTGACTGTAGCTGCATGCGTGGCTCTGGTGATGGAAGTCATTCTGCCGTATCGCAAGAGCAAGCTCACCGCTTACTTCGCGCTCGCCGGTATCGCACTCGCCTCCGTCTCGCTCGCCTTGCAGGTGTCTGGCCCAATGCCGATCGAGGGCTTTTACGGCATGGTGCGAATCGACGGCTTCGCGGTGCTGTTCCGCATAATCTTTCTGATCTCCGCCGCACTCGCGATCGGTATCTCGATGCGCTTCCTCGATATTGAAGGCGAGCAACACGGCGAATATTATTCGCTCATTCTTTTTGCCACCGTCGGCATGATGTTCATTGCCTGCGGCCACGACCTGATCTCGTTGTACATAAGTCTCGAGTTGATGGCGCTGACGTTTTACGTGCTCGTTGCTTTCACGAAGCGCGAGAAGAAGTCGAACGAAGCCGCGATGAAGTATTTCCTGCTCGGTGCGTTTTCTTCGGGCGTGTTGCTTTACGGCATGTCGCTGATCTACGGCGTCGCCGGATCTACCAACATCGGCGAGATCGCAACTAGTCTTTCGGATATCGTCCCGAAGATCCAGGCAGACCAAAATTTCGCTGGTCTCAGGCCGTTGTTGCTGCTCGGCATGATCGCGCTCGGCGCGGGCTTGTTCTTCAAAGTTGCCGCCGTGCCGTTTCACATGTGGGCGCCCGATGTTTACGAAGGCGCGCCGACGTCAGTCACCGCGTTTCTCTCGACTGGATCGAAAGCCGCGAGCTTCGCGCTATACGCACGCATCTTCAGTGAGGCACTTCCCGCGATGCGCGCCGACTGGGCGCCGCTGCTCGGTCTCGTCGCCGCGATCACGATCATGGTCGGCAACTGGGCCGCCGTCACACAGGAAAACTCAAAGCGTCTGCTCGCTTACTCTTCAATCTCCAACGCTGGATATCTGCTGCTGGCGCTGATCGCCAACAACGAGTACGGCAGGATCGGTCTGATCGTTTATCTATTCGTCTACACGCTCATGAACATGGGTGCGTTCGGCGTGATCATCAGTTTGCGCAGGCGCGGCATCATCGGCGACAACGTCGACGATTTGACCGGCCTGGCCCACAAGGCTCCGGTGATGGCTGCGATGATGGCGATCTTCATGCTCTCACTCGGCGGCCTGCCCGTGACGGGCGGTTTCATCGGCAAGTATTTTCTGTTTGGCGGTTTGATTCAGCAGGGCGCTACCGAGCATAAGACGTGGTATTACTGGCTCGCCGGTTGGGCCATCATTAATACCGTTGTTTCCTTCGCTTATTATTTCCGCTTCATCAAGGTGATGTATCTTGGCGATCGGATCGCCGACAACAAACCTCTCGCGCTTTCACCCGCGCTGCAAGTGGCGTTAGCCGTCTCAGTGATCGGAATCATAATACTCGGCGTTTATCCACAGCCGTTCATTGCACTCGCGAAAGCACTGATGCCATCGTAGTGATGCATCCGCGTGATGGTCGTCTACTACTTCCTCGCAGTCGTTTCCTGCTGGTTCGGTCTTCAATCGTTATTGAGCGGAATACGTTACGCGGCATACGTGCGACGCGAGACGAGCCGCCCGCTTCCTGATTACCAACCGTTCGTTTCCGTGATTGCGCCGGGCAGGGGACTGGAGCCTGGGCTGATCGACAACCTGCGCCCGCTCGTCACGCAGGATTATCCGCGCTATGAAGTATTGTTTGTTTTCGACGCGCTGGACGATCCCGCGCTCAAAATCGTTGACGAGTTAAAAAAGACGGCGACTGTCGCCACGCACACCGTAATCACTGGCCCGGCTACAGACAGCGGGCAGAAAGTCCACAACCTGCGCGTCGCTGTGAACGAGGTCGATCCGCAATCAGAAGTGCTGGTGTTTGTGGATACTGACGCGCGGCCCGCGCAGGACTGGCTCCGAAAACTCGTCGCGCCGCTCGCTGACGAGACGCTCGGCGCATCGACTGGCTATCGGTGGTTCATTCCCGATCGCGGCGGCATCGCGTCGCGGCTTCGCAGTGTTTGGAATGCTTCTGTCGCATCAGCCCTCGGCAGTGACACCGCAAAAAACTTTTGCTGGGGCGGCTCGACCGCAATCCGTCTCACAACGTTCACGCGCCTGGATGTCAGCTCGCACTGGCGCGGCAGCGTCTCGGACGACTTCACGATCACGCACGTTCTGAAAGAAGCAAAACTCCCGATTCACTTCACGCCTCTGTGTCTCGTGGCTTCCGTCGGCGACTGCGACCTCCGCGAGCTGATCGAATTCACCACACGCCAGATCAAGATCACGCGCGTCTATGCCTCTCATCTCTGGCTGCCACTCCTGCTCGGCTCGGCGCTCTTCGCGATCGCGTTCTTCGGCGGCCTGATCTTGTTAATCCTGCAAATCTTGAAAATCCTGTCTCCAACTCTGTTTTTACCATTGGTCCTGCTTCTAATTTTCACGCTCGGCGCCGCCAAATCCTTTATCCGCTTCCGCGCCGTCTCTACCGTTCTCAAAACATCACAACTCGATCTCGTCGCCCACATCTTCCTCTGGCCCTTCGCCTCATTGCTCTATCTATACAACGCGATCGTCGCGGGCTTCTCACGGCGCATCAAGTGGCGCGGCATCACCTATGAATTGAAATCACCAACCGAAGCTGTCATTATCTCCCGCGACTCTTAATCACTATCAATGCCTGGTAAAGCCGCACAATTAGTGCAATTGCTTCGATCGACGAAGCGCGAAAAGCGTCTCGGCACGGTGATTCTGTTCGTCACTTCGCGCTGCAACGCCTTCTGCCAGACGTGCTTCTATCACGAAGAGCTAAACCAGCCGGGCGACCTGACGTTTGCGCAGATCGAGAAAGTCTCGCAGACCATGCCGCCGATCACTGACCTCTGGCTCTCCGGCGGTGAGCCGACGCTGCGGCGCGATCTTTCAGACATCATCGATCTCTTCGTCACGAACAACGGCGTCGATCGCATCATCATTCCCACAAACGGGCTCATCAAAACGCGCGTGTACGACGTGGTCGATCGCGCTCTCGGAAACAACCCGGGAATCGATCTCTACCTGAACATCGCGCTCGACGGCTACGGCAAGACGCACGATCGCATCAGGGGCGTTCCCGGCAACTGGGAAAAGGCGCTCGATTGTATCGAGTCGCTCTACCCGCTGAAGGAGAAGTACACCGATCGTTTTCGTCTGAACGTGAACACGGTTGTCTGTGCTGAGAACTACACCGAGATCGAAATGCTCTCCGAGTTCATGTGGGCGGGCTATCGTTTGGACGGGCAGTACTTCAACATCATTCGCGGCGAGACACTCGTCGGTGAAACGATCAAACAAGTGCCGCCCGAAGTCCTGCCGGCGATGTACGCCCACGTTTCCAAGTTGACGAAGCGCTACGGCGAGCGAATGTTTGCCGACGACGACGCGAGCAAGCGCTTTGTGAAGAACGCTATCTACGCCGGCACGATCATCACTCACTACCGCACGCAACACGCAAACTTCCAGCAACCGGCAGCATGGTCGTTTCCGTGTACGGCGGGCGAGACGGCGGCGGTGATCGACTACAACGGCGACGTGCGAGCGTGCGAGCTCCGCGAGCAGTTCGCGTCATTGGCTGATTTCGATTTCGACTTCAATTCACTTTGGACAGCACAGGAGCGCCAGACCGAGCTCACCGCGATCGACGGCGGCAACGCCTGCTGGTGCACGCACGTGTGCTTCATCCACGACTCGATGCGCCATTCGCGTCGCGCCCAACTCTACGACGTTCCCAAAAACTATCTGACGCGCGAAAGCTGGTGACGAAACAAGACGATCAAGCCGAGAACCGGAAAGCCGGCTTCGCCTACGCGGCGGGCATCGCGCTCTTCGCCTCAGTCGTCACCTTCTGCGCGGCGGGCTGGTTCGTCGACAAATGGCTCGGCGTCGCCCCCTGGGGCATAATCGGCGGCATCGTCCTCGGCTCCGCCATCGGCCTCTACGAATTCGTCCGCATCAGCTCCAAGACTTATTAGCTTTCTCTGCTTAAACGGTAACTTAAACGCAGAGAGCGCAGAGAAGACAGTGCGTACTGGTTCAGTTTGAAATACGCCGAAGGCGTTCGCTAATTTACGCCGAAGGCGTTGGCTAATTTTAGCCCAGGGTTCGAGGAACGAGAACCCTGGGTCCAGTACATAAAAGGCGTTCAAACCCTGAAAGGGTTCGCCCTAAGACAAACCCTTTCAGGGTTCAATTGATCATTAACGACAAACCCAGGGTTCTCGCTGCGCTCGAACCCTGGGCTAAAATTAGCCAACGCCTTCGGCGTAAAATTGGCCAACGCCTTCGGCGTATTTCAAACTGAACCAGTATCAGACAGTGTCGCAACTCGACAATTCCCCGATATCCCAGTTAAAATCAGCGGCTTTGCAATGCTGGAGTCCCGAGTCTTTCGCACGATGGCGATTGCGAGCGCTCTGAGCGTGAGTGTCGCGGCCTTCATCGCGCCCTGGCGTGTGACGACGGGTCTGTTGCTGGGTGGGTTGCTGGCGCTCTTCAGTCATCGCTGGCTATCAAATTCAGCCAGTGCGGCGGTTCAAATGTCCGCCACGGGTGGCCGGTCGCAATGGAAGCTCGCGCAGTTTGTGCTTCGTTACGTCGTAATCGCCGCAGCCGTTTTTGCAGCCTACACGTTAGATCTCGTATCGCTGACAGCGGTCCTCGCCGGCATGTGCAGTTTTGTTGTAGCAATTTTTGTTGAAGCAATCAGAGAGTTTTACTTCGCAATCATAAAGCGAGAGGAAAATTAGTTGATGTTTTGGTTTGCAGAAGCAGCGGAAGCCGCGCATGGAGCCGCCGAGCGTGCAGAAGAGGCGGAGGCTCATACGCCGATCATCGTTGAGTTGGTTAATCACTACTTCGGCGAGTATGCATATCGTTTTGAGCTGGCCTACACCAAGCCGTTGTGGGACAAGTTCCTGGGCTTTTTCGGCACCACGCCTGAAGACGCCTTCGGACCTTATACACCAGAGAACGCGATCCCGTGGTACACGGTGATGTTTGTCATTGCCTGCATTTTGAGCATCGTCATCATATGGATCCTCAAGGGCAAGCTTTCTGAAAGTGAACCGGGCCACGGCCAGCAGACACTCGAAGTCAGCGTACTAGCAGTACGCAGCATGATCGAAGACATCATTGGCCCGCACGGTTTGAAATACTTCCCGGTGGTGATGACGTTTGCCGTGCTGATCCTCGTCTCAAACCTGATGGGACTCTTCCCGCTATTCATGAGTCCCACTTCGGCGACGAGCGTAACCTTCGCGCTCGGTTTGGCGTCGTTCCTTTACTACAACTACATCGGCATAGCCGAGAATGGTTTATTCGGTCATCTCAAGCACCTGGCTGGTCCCATCTGGTGGATCGCGCCGCTGATCTTTCCGATCGAAGTGATCAGTAATTTGATTCGACCGTTCTCACTCGGCATTCGTCTCTTCGGTAACTTGTTCGCGGACGAAAAGGTGCTCGAAACATTGGCCGGGCTTCATCCGTGGCAATCGTGGTTTGCGCCGATCTTCTTGATGCCGCTGAGCGTATTCGTGGCGTTGATTCAAACATTCGTTTTCATACTGCTATCGCAGCTTTACATCAGCGAGGTGTCGCATGCGCCGCACGCTCACGTGCATGGTGAACACACTGAAGACTTCGACGGCGAAGAGTATATTGCTCCAGTTCTTACTTAATACATGGCTTTATCAGAGCGTGCGGTGAGCGATGCGGGCAGCGCGCCCACAAACGTTACTGCACATTTCGAGATTCATCACAGGGCAGACCAGACACTCATAGCAAGGCATGTCTGCTTCGCAGGAGCGCCGTTGTAAGAGGGGCGGTGGATACCGGATGCAGGCGAAATAATATCGTCGCGGTTTGCTCGGATGAGTTGAAACAAATCAGAGGAGGAAGCATGAGCAAATTTAGAATGTTGCTATTTGCGGTGATCGGAATTCTCGCAAGCAGCATGAGCGTATTTGCGCAGGCGGGGGCGGAAGCCGGCGACAACGTGTATTCCGTTAACAAGTACAGAGCAATCGCCGCCGGTATCGGTTTCGCGATAGCGGTTTTTGGCGGCGCGCTCGGACAGTCGCGCATCGGCGCTGCGGCCTGCGAAGGCGCGGCGCGTAACCCAGGCGCAGCGGGTCGTATCCAGACGATGATGATTCTTGGTCTGGCGCTGATCGAATCGCTGGTGTTGTTTGCGCTGCTGGTTATCTTCGCGGTCGTCAAAGGCGTTGTAACGCCCTAGTTTAGTCGCGATAAACTTAGTATAAGCGGGCGGGGGATTCGTCTCTCGCCCGTATTTTTTCGAGGAGTACGTTATTTGCAAGATTCCGTTGATTCGGAGTTTAATGAACTAAATGAAGACATGTCCGAAATGCGGAGTTGAATATCCTGATGCGACAACGCTGTGTCCCGCCGACGGCGTTGCGCTCGAAAAAGATCCTGACTCCCTCGTCGGCACTACGCTCGCCGGAAAATATCGCATCGACGCACGGCTCAACGAAGGTGGCATGGGCACTGTCTATCGCGGCTGTCACATACTGATGGACAAGACAGTTGCGATCAAAGTGCTGCGTCCCTCACTCGCTGCCGATGAAAAGATCGTGGCCCGCTTCTCGCGCGAGGCCCGCGCCGCGTCGCGTATCACACATCCGAACGCGATCAGTGTTACTGATTTTGGTGAAGACGAAAGCGGACATGTCTTCCTCGTGATGGAGTATTTGAGCGGTAAGACTCTCAAGCACGTCATACGCGAAGAAGGACCGTTGCCGCTCGCGCGAGTCGTCGATATCACCCGGCAGATTGGCGACGCGCTCAACGCCGCACACGAACAGGGCATCGTCCATCGTGATCTCAAGAGCGACAACATCATGTTGGTCGATACGATGTCGGGCGACCATGCGAAAGTGCTCGACTTCGGTATCGCGAAAATTAATGAGCCTGACGGCGTTGTCGATACAAACCTGACTGCTCCGAACCTCGTTATCGGCACGCCGCAATACATGTCGCCGGAACAATGCTCGCAAGACGTCGAGATCGATTCGCGCTCCGATATCTATTCGCTCGGCGTGATCCTCTTCGAGATGCTGGTGGGCCATGTGCCTTTCAGCGGCGACTCACCGACGATGGTCATGATGAAGCACTTGCAGGAGCCGGTGCCGTCGGTACTCGAGGAACGAAGCGACGTGCCTGCGTCTGTGGCGCGAGTCGTCACGCGAGCGATGGCGAAGGTTCGTGACAATCGTTACCAGAACGTTGCTGAGCTGGTTGAGGACCTGACGATCGCAGCTGGGATGACGATACATCGGCTCGGTCCGGTTGGTGTGACCACCACGGTCGAGACGCCCGATCCAGATGAAGTGACCATGGTCAGGCCGAGGGAAGTGGCGCCGCCGGTTTCACCAGTTCAGCCGGTTCAGCGACGCGAGCCGGTCGTGGTGACTGTCTCCGGCCAGATGCCGCCGCCCGCGCCTGCTGCTGGTTTCAATCCTTTGAAAGTGCTGATTCCGTCGGTGGTGGGGTTGCTGGTGGTGTTTGCGGCGATCTATGCGATAACGAGGAATTCGACGCCCGGTGAAGCGAATACAAACCAGCAGGTGGTGACGCCGTCGCTCGCGGTGGATCCCAACAGCCAGCCGGTTCAGCCCGCGCAGCCGGCGACGGGTAAAAGTGAAGCGGGGATACCGTCGGGTGGATCGATCACACCGCCGGCGCTTGCGAGTCCGAGTGCGAGTGTTGCGGCTTCACCGGAAGCGACTGAGGACTTCACCCCGGACGCGAATGCGAACACCAACAAGAATACAAATACTAACGAGAACACCAACAGCAACAGCAATCGCAAGGCGCCTCCACTGCCTGAGCCGACGAAGAGCGTTGTTCCGGAGAACGCGCCACCGCCCGTGCCTTCAGCGACTAAGCCACCTGCTGAAAAGCCCTCAGCGACCGCCACCCCACCGGAAAGTCATTAGACAGGATTCACAAGATTTTGCAGGATTTACATGTTAATCCTGTACCATCTTGTAAATCCTGTCTAAAACTACCTTTAGAAAAGCGTCCGCATCGTCGATCACGATCTCGATCTCCAACACGTAACACGGCAGCGAGAACGCCAATCCCTTCAGCTTAACCGCATCCTTCGCCGTGGTGATCAATGCGTTTGCTCCAGTCTGCCTCGCAAGCTGATCCAGCGCATCGACATCACTCTGCGAATAAGCATGATGATCGGCAAACGCTCTTTCCAATCCCAAGTCGTATCCCAATCGCGTCAAACTCTCAAAAAACGACGACGGATTACCGACCGCGCAGAACGCCCCAACACGCCCCGGCAACGCAATCGTCTCCGGCCCATTCTTCAACGACGTCACACGCAGCGGCCGCATCCGCGACTCGAAGATCGGACGCCCGCCAGTCAGTTCAGCGATCTCCGCGCGCAACGCCGCGACGCTTTCAACCTGATCGCACCTCGTCAGCACAAAACAATCAGCTCGCTTTAGACCATCGAGCGACTCGCGCAGTCGCCCGTATGGAAGCAATCGCCCGCCACCCCACGGATTAGTCGCATCAATGCACACGATATTCAGATCGCGCGCGATTCGCAGGTGCTGAAACCCGTCGTCCAACACAAAAACCTCAGTCCCGAAGTCCTTGATCGCTTCCTGTCCGGCTGCGATTCGATCGGCGCTGCTGATCACGGCTGCCTGGCCCGTTAGTTTCGTCGCGAGCAGGTACGGCTCATCGCCGGCTTCGCTGGGCGACGCGAGCACGCCGTAACCATCCGAGACGATCACCTGAAGATGCGGATCCTTCCGACCATATCCGCGCGTCAGTATGCAGACCTTTTTACCTTGCGATGCGATCGTTCTCGCGACGTACTCCACGAGCGGAGTTTTTCCGGTGCCTCCGGTGGTGATGTTGCCGATGCTGATCACCGGCCGATCGAGTTTCGTAGTCTGAAAAGTCCCACGACGATACAACGACAGGCGCGTGCGTGTGACGGCGCCGTAAAGCAAACTTAAGGGGGGAAGGACGATTGATTTCATGAGCTGGCGGCGAGAATAGGCGGTATGATCAGTTGCATCGTGCGATCGGCGGCGCCCTGGTTAGCGGTGATTAGCTGTTTTGCGCGCCGGCCCAGTTCCTCTCTCTCTGCGGGGCTGGCGAGAAGTTTCTCGAAAACGTATGCAAGCTCGGCGCTCGCGGCTGCGTCTTCGAGTGCGGGCAGTTGCACGAGCGCGCCCGCTTCATTCATTAGCTCGACGATCGCGTGGAAGTTGTGCGTGTGTGCTCCGGTCACGACAGTCGCGCCTTCGGCCGCGGGTTCGAGCACATTATGTCCGCCTTTATCGACGATGCTGCCGCCGACGAAGACGATCTCGGCGAGTGCGTAAGTGGCGGGAAGCTCGCCAATCGTGTCGAGCAGAATCACCCCCGCATCGGCGTCATTCGGGTTCGGCGGATTCGTTCTTCTTGTCCAACTCAATCCGGACTGTTGCAGTAATCCAGCGACTTCGTTGAAGCGCTCTGGATGTCTCGGAGCCAGCATCAGTCGCACCGGTTGCTTCTGTCTGAGCTTCTGAATGCTTTCGATGATGATTGCTTCTTCCGGCGCGTGTGTGCTGGCAGCGAGAATAAGCGGGAGATTTGAATCCACTGCAAATCGACGCCTGATCTCCTCAGTTTTACTGGTCAACTCGCTCGACAGCTCGGCGTCAAACTTGAGATTACCCGCGTTGAAGAGCCTGTCGTTCGCCATGCCGAGCGCTTTCAGTCGCTCAGCGTCAGTCTCAGATTGCATTACGGCTATACTTAATGACGAGAGCACGCGACGAAGGAAGAACTTGATCAGCCTATAGCGGCGAAACGACTGCCGCGAGATGCGACCGTTAACGAGCGCGACCGGAATGTGTCGAGCATCGCACTCGCGCAGGAAGTTAGGCCAGAGCTCAGTCTCCATGATCAGCACGACTGCCGGATTCACGGATTTCAGTGCGCGACGAACGGTCCAGCGCCAGTCAAACGGAAAGTAAAAGACACTCGCAGCCTGGTTGCGAAAGACGTCGCGCGCGAGAGTTTGCCCGGTCAACGTGATCGTCGAGACCACCAGAGCGTGATGCGGAAACTGTTGCTTCAGTCGTTTCGCGAGGGGTCGCGCAGCCTGAGTCTCACCAACTGACACGCAGTGCAACCAGATAACCGGCTTTCCGTCGACTGGAGGAACAGAGCCGAGACGCTGGCGCAATCCGGCGATGTATTTGCCGTGCGCCAGCGCTTGAAAAAGGAAGTGAGGAATCAGAACGATCAGGCCGAGTGATAGCAGAAGGCTGTAAGCCAGGTACATACGCCGCTCACTTCGCTCGCTCGATATACCGCCCTTCCGTAGGATCCACACGAATGCGGTCGCCTTCATTGACGAATGGCGGCACCGTGATTGTCACTCCGTTTTCGAGAGTGGCCGGCTTGTTAACGTTTGAGACTGTCGCGCTCTTCAATTGCGGCTCGGTTTGAGTGACTGTCAACTCCATGGACGGCGGCAGATCGATGCCGATTGGCGATCCGTCGTAGAACTCCGCCTGGATCTTCATGCCGGGCGTGAGCCACGGAGCTGCGTCGCCAAGCTCTTCTTCACTCAGCGCCGTCTGCTCGTAGTTTTCAGTGTTCATGAAGTGGTGGTGCGAGCCGTCTGAGTAGAGATATTCCATCTCGTGTTGTTCGAGTGAAGCGCGGTCGACTGTGTCGGCAGAGCGGAAACGATGTTCAAATGAAGCGCCGGTACGAATATTTCGTAGCTTGGTCTGGATCATCGCCCGGAGGTTACCGGGCGTGTGGTGTCTAAATTCAAGAACTTTGCACGGCTGGCCCTCAAAAACGATAACCATACCGCGGCGAATCTGTGTAGCAGGAATAGCCATATAACTGAAGTCTCCGTCGAAAAAGGTAGGGCTTTAGCAAAACGCGTAGTTTAAGGGCCGAGATTGTAGGTTGTCTAGTAGAGACTAGCCGCAGATTTCGCAGATTAACGCTGATCTGCGTTTATCTGCGTGAATCTGCGGCTA
>DASYFE010000066.1:0-21037 GCA_036498585.1 Pyrinomonadaceae bacterium
CTGCCGCGGCGGAGTTGCAAAAGGTTTTGACGAAGCTGATGGCGGATTGGGACCAGTTGAAGACGAAAGATATCGCCGCGATCAACGAGCAATTACGCGCTGCAAATCAACCGCCGTTGAACCCGTGATGGCAAAAGCAAATCCAATCGTTCTGTACGACGGCGTTTGCGGGCTCTGCAATCGCTCGGTCCAGTTTTTACTGAAGCACGATAAGCACGCGCGTTTTCGTTTTGCGTCGTTGCAAAGTGACTTTGCCGAGAAGGTGCTGGGCCGGCATGGTCTGGACCCGAAGGATCTCGACACGGTTCACGTCGTGGAAAATTACGATCAGCCGGGCGAGCGTGTGCTGCAACGCTCGGATGCAATCCTGCGCGCCGGTCGCGAGCTGGGCGGCTTTTGGAGCGCAGCATCATCAGTCGCTCGGATTGTGCCGCGGCCGCTTCGCGATCTTGTCTATCGCTTCGTAGCAACGAACCGTTATCGCGTGTTCGGAAAGTACGACACCTGCATGCTCCCCGATCCAAATCAAAGGAGTAGATTTCTTGATATTTAACTCCGTCTTCATTATCGGTGTTTATCTGTGGTTTAGTATGTTTCAATCGCCGCAGTTCGATCTCCTGATTAAAAACGGACGCATCGTCGACGGCTCCGGACGCGCAGCTTACGTCGCCGATCTCGCGATCAAGGGCGATCGCATCGTTAGTATCGGCAAGCTCTCGCAAGCCACCGCCACGCGCACTGTGGACGCTCAAGGTCTCGTCGTCGCGCCCGGCTTCATCGACATGCTGGGACAATCGGAAACCTACCTGCTGATCGATCCGCGCGCGAACAGCAAAGTGATGATGGGCGTCACGACGGAGATCACCGGTGAAGGTGAGTCGATCGCGCCAATCAACGAACGACAGATCAAAGAGCAGGAAGACTTTCTCAAGCGCTTTAGTCTCACGATCGACTGGCGCACGCTCGACGAGTATTTCAAACGTCTCGAGAAACAAGGCAGCGGCGTGAACCTCGGCACGTTTGTGGGCGCGACACAGGTGCGCGAATACGTGATCGGCTACGACGATCGTCCGCCCACACCCCAGGAGTTGGAGCAGATGAAGAAGCTGGTCGCCGATGCGATGCGCGACGGCGCACTCGGTCTGTCAACTTCTCTCCAGTACGTGCCCGCGCGTTTTGCGAAGACAGATGAGCTGATCGAGCTCGCCAAAGTAGCACATCAGTACGGCGGCATTTACGCGACACACCAGCGCAGTGAAGCAAACACGATCGACGCTTCGCTTGACGAGGTGTTTGAGATTGCGCAAAAGGCGCAGATCCCGGTCGAGATCTGGCACCTTAAGACCGCGTACAAGAAGAACTGGGGAGCAATGCCGCGCGTGCTGGCGCGTATTAAGCAGGCGCGCGCTCGCGGATTGGACGTCACTGCTGATATCTATCCATACATCGCCGGCAGCACGTCGCTGAGTGCTTGTCTGCCGCCGTGGGCGCAGGAAGGCGGAGTCGATAAGATGCTCGCTCGTTTGCGTGATCCACAGACGCGCCAGCGTTTGAAGAAAGAGATCTCTGAAGATCAGACTGAATGGGAAAACATCTATCTCGGTAGTGGTGGGCCAAGCGGAGTTTTGATTGGCTCGGTCGTGAATCGCGAGTTGGACTCGTTGCAGGGGAAACGCATTTCCAAGATCGCAGCCGAGCAGAAGAAAGACCCACTCGACGCACTGTTTGATTTTATTCTTGCGGACCACGGCCAAACCGGCGCCATCTACTTCATGATGAGCGAGGATGATATGCGTGCGGCGATGCAAGCGCCGTTCGTAAGTTTCTGTACTGATAGTGGCTCGCGGGCAACCGACGGTCCACTCGCGGGCTCCAAATCGCACCCGCGCGGCTGGGGCGGCTACCCACGAATACTCGGCCGCTACGTTCGTGATGAAAAATTGTTATCGCTTGAATCAGCGATTCACAAAATGACAGGCGCGCCCGCCGCGCGTGTCGGTTTACGCGATCGCGGGTTGATTAAGGAAGGAATGTTTGCAGACATCACCATCTTCGACCCCGCAAAGGTGATCGATAAGGCGTCGTTCGATTCACCGAATCAATATCCTGTCGGTATCGAGTATGTGCTCGTGAACGGAATAATCAGCGTTGATAAAGGACAGCGTACGAGTGCTCTCGGCGGACGTGTGTTGCGTGGGTCAGGCTTTAGACAGGATTGACAGGATTTTCAAGATTAACAAGTCCTGTAAATCCTGAAAAATCTTGTAAATCCTGTCTACAACTACACCTTGATATAGATCCGCTTTCGGTACAACAACCACATCAACACCAGCCACAACAAAATAAACGCTATCGCATAAAACAGCGACGCGTTGATCGGCTCCGCCCAACTCAAAAATAAATTCTTGAAAACCCATCCCTGCACGCGCCAGATGCCCATCAACTTCACCATCAGTCCGGTACCCACAAACAGCGCCAACGCATTCACCCCGAAAACCTCAAACGGCCACGCCCAACGTCGATAACCCTGAATATCAATCACCCAGTAACACAGCGCCAGAAACTCCAACGCCAATCCAGCCGTGAACAGCACGTACGAGCTGGTCCACAAAGCCTTATTGATTGGAAAGAACGGGTTCCACGCCCAGCCAAGAACGACACAAATCGCACCTGCCACAAACATCCCCACAACTTTTTCATAACGCGTGCGTTCTGAGCGTAGCCAGTGACCAGTCAGTATCCCGAAGAGCGTCGTCACAACCGCGGGAATCGTGCTCAGCAGTCCTTCCGGATCATAGACGCGTCCCTGTCGCCAGATGTGCTGCCGCAGGATCACGCGGTCTATAAAGGACGCGATGCTGCCTTCCTTGCTGAGATCGCCGGGCGCGTATCCCGGCGCGGCAAGCTTCGTCATGACGAGACAGTATGCAATGAGCAAAGCAACGGCGATCAGCAGTTGTGTCCGCGCTTTGGTCGTTAGAAAAATGAGCGAGGCGATCAGATAACAGATCGCGATGCGCTGGAGCACGCCCGCGATACGAATCGTACCGAGATTGAAATACGGAAAGCCGTTGAGAAACAGCCCCAGGCCGAAGATGATCGCGCTCCGCTTCAACACCTTCAAATACAGATCGCGCTTGACCCCTCCTTCTTCGACGCGCCTTGCAAACGCGAGCGTGATCGATACGCCGACGATGAAGAGAAAGAATGGAAAGACGAGGTCGGTCGGCGTCCAGCCGTGCCACTCGGCGTGTTCCAGTGGCCAGTAAATGCTAGACCACGTGCCGGGATTATTCACCAGCACCATTGCGGCGATGGTGATGCCGCGAAAGACGTCGAGTGAGACCAGACGACCAGCCGGGTTTGCTGCGAAAAGTTTGGGGGACATGGGTGGTTAAGATTACTCGTTGAAGCACAAGTTGGGAAGAGGGGCTTTGCCCGAAAAGTCTCATTTCTCTGTGCAGCCTCTGCGTTCTCTGTGTCTCTGTGGTTATTTTTCCTAACCAATCAACCACAGAGGCACAGAGAACGCAGAGGTTGCACAGAGAAGAGCATGTGTAACGGACTTTTCGGGCAAAGCCGCTCTTCCTGACTTGTTCTATTCTTACGTGTGTTAAAGTATCAGCCCGTACATGTCACTAATGCTTGCGGAGATCGCCGAGCAGCCCGCCGCACTCGAGCGCACGATTGCGGAAGAGCGCGCCAAGATCGCAAAGCTCGGAAACACGCTCAAGTCGCGCGACATCCATCTGATCGTTCTGGTCGCACGCGGCAGCTCTGACAATGCCGCCCTCTTCGGTCGTTACCTGCTCGAGATCACGACCGGTATTCCCGTCTCGCTTTCGGCTCCGTCAGTTCACACGATTTACAACGCCGAGCTGCGACTGGACCACGCGCTCGTGGTCGGCGTCTCGCAGTCGGGCGAAGGCGAAGACATCAATCACGTTCTCGAAAGCGCGCGACGTTCCGGCGCTTACACAATCGGCATCACAAACGAGCCCCGCTCGTCCATGACTCAACTCGTCGACGAGACACTGCTGACGCACGGCGGGCGCGAACGCTCGGTCGCCGCCACGAAGACTTTCACGGGCCAGATGCTCCTCTTTTATATGCTCGCCGCCGAGCTCGCCCGGAACGCAGCGCCGTTTTCGTATGAGTCAATTCCGGAATTCGTGGCGGGCGCGCTCGAACAGAAGCCTGCTATATCCGAGCTCGTCGAGCGCTACGTGTTCATGGAAAACTGTGTCGTCGTCGGCCGTGGTCTCGCTTACGCAAACGCGTACGAGCTGGCGTTGAAGTTGATGGAGACGTGTTACGTAGTCGCTGAGCGATTCTCGTCGGCAGACTTCCTGCATGGTCCCCTCGCGATGGTCGAGCGACATTTTCCGGTGATACTCTTCGCGCCTCCGGGAGTCATGTTGGAGGGCGTCAAAAGTTTAATCGAACGTCTGCGAGAGTTGCATGCCGATACGTTGGCCATCACGAGCGACACGCATGCAGCCCGGATGTGTACGCGCTCGATCTTGATGCCGCGTGAGATTGACGAATTTCTCGCGCCAATTCCGTACATCGTTCCCGGTCAACTGTTCGCGGCGCTCCTGGCCGAAGCAAAAGGACTCAACCCCGATTCGCCACGATCGTTGTCAAAGGTCACACGCACACTTTGATTATGAATATTGAACTGAAAGATCTCTCCCACAATCCCGTCTACGCACAGGTTCGCCAACAGATCGAGAATCAGATCAAGAACAACACGTTGGCGGCGGGCGAACAACTCCCATCACCCGCGGCTCTCGGCCAAAAGCTCTCCGTCGACAAAGGCGAGATCCAGCGCGCGTATTACGAGCTCGAGCAGCTCGGCTTGATCACGAAGCAAACTGGAAAGGACTTTCTCGGCAAGCCAAGGACCGACTATCGCGTCGCGACTGCAAACAGAAAATAGATAATAACTTGAATAACAATAACGGTCGGTATCACAAGTAGCCAGAGTACCAGTGACAATCTCCAGGATCGTCTCGCTTTCAGGTAATCAGCATCGTTAGTCACGAGCCGGCCAAACATCACCTGCCAGCGAACCAACAATCCAAGCACCACGAAGAAAATGATCCATGAGCCCCATCCTACAAATGGCAAAACGTAGCCGAGCGCCATTAACACATATATCGCGACGACTGACGTCCGCAGGAAACTGGCATCGCTGTACGACTGATTAGCCTTGTCCTGTCTCTCGGCAATTAGCTGCGCCACAGCAGGGTCGACTGGTACATTGCAGTAGCGACACTGCGTCATGCTCTCATTGATCATCTCGTTGCAATTAGGACAGCGGAAGGTGCGGGGGTTGGCGATCACCATCTTCTCCTGGGTCTGAGATACAGGAACGTGGCGGCCATTATACAGAGACTTGTTAGACAGGATTACAGGATTTTCAAGATGAATCATGTCCATCTTGTAAATCCTGTAATCTTGTTCAAAAGCTTTTATGAGACTCAATTCAGATCGTCGTCTTTGAAGTACTTGGTCCCTTTGCCGGTCAGCTCGAGTGCGATGCCCTTGTCAGTCAACTGGTACATCCAGACACCGGGTGAGACGGATGCCGCGCCTTGAAGTGAGCCGCCGCCGTCGCCGGTTTTTGCCGCCGCCGTCGTTTGTCCGCCAAACTCCCAACCGCTGTTTATAAATTTGTCGAGGGCGTTTCTGGTCTCAAACACGAAGATGGTGCTGAACTTCTTCACACCCATTCCGAGGCCAGCCTGGATCTCTCGCATCTTCATGTAAGTGACTTTCTGTGTCGACTTATCGACGGCGATGCCACGTCCCCTGCCCGCGCCCGCGACCAGAATTTTTGCGCCGCCGCTATTAAAGACCGCATAGCCGGCCGACGACTTGATTGCGGCTTGCGCGGATGGCTTGGCCTTATAAAGACGTTGCAGCGTCGCTTCGGCCTTCTTGCGAGCTTCAGCCTGCTTCTCTTCTTTTGATTTAGCGAGGACGGTGAATGCACTCATCAGCACCAACACCGGCACGACTACCAGTCTCATTCGATTCATGGCGCGTCTCCTTTTGCGGGATGTTAGCAACCGGTTTTCAGCAATGTACCTGACAAAATTGCTAGGCGCGTTTATCCGTGGCTGATCCTCTGTGCTATTCTTCACTGCACTTTTCGCAAGCGAAAGTGGCGGAATTGGCAGACGCGCCAGACTTAGGATCTGGTACCGAGAGGTGTGGGGGTTCGAGTCCCCCCTTTCGCACCAAAGGGTTGAATCTACAAAAATGAAAACTGAACTTATTGACGTCTCTCCAACTCGCAAGGAGATCAAAATCGAGATCGAGCCGGCGCAGATTCGCGACGCTTACGATCGCATCAGCAAACAATACAGCAAGGGCGCAAACGTCCCCGGATTTCGTCCCGGCCACGCGCCTACGTCCGTCGTGCGCACTCGCTACAAAAGCGAGATCCGCAGCGAAGTGTTACGCGAGCTGATTCCTGAAGCTGTTAACAACGCCATCATCGAGCATTCGCTGAACGCCCTCGGTGAGCCGAACGTCGAGCTCGACAACACGACCGCACTCGAACGCTTAGGCCAGGACCCGCTATCGATCAAAGTCGGCGTCGAAGTCCTGCCCGATGTTCAACTCGAGACTTATAAGGGAATCGAAGTCAATCGACGCAAACGTCCAATCACTGATGCAGACGTCGATCGGATGATCGAAGGTATCCGTGACAGCTCCGCGTCATTGCAGCCCGTAGAAGATCGCGCTTCAGAGCTTGGCGATACAGTCACCGTGAATGCGCGTGGAAACTACGTCGACGACCCGGAAGAGGAAGAGATCAAAGTTGACGACGTTGAAGTCGTGATCGGCGGTCCAGGTGTGCAGCAAGAATTTACTGAAAACCTGACGGGCGTCAAACCGGACGAGTCGCGAACGTTCACAGTTGAGTATCCCGCCGATTTCACTTCGCCGGGACTCGCCGGTAAGAAAGTTGAATATACGGCGGAAGTAACGTCAGTCAGAGAAAAAGAGCTGCCTGAGCTCGATGATGAATGGGCGAAGAGTCTCGGCGGCGATTTCGATTCGGTTGAAATGCTGAAAACGAGAGTGCGCGAAGATCTCGAAGCGCGAGCGACCGCTGAATCGGATCACCTGTTGCGCGAGGAGATCATGAAAAAGCTTCTGGAGACGCACCAGTTTGAAGCGCCCGAAAGCCTCGTCAACCACCAGGCAAATAATCGGCTGCAAAATGTCGCGCGCGATATGATGCAACGTGGCATCGATCCACGTAATCCGGAGCTCAACTGGGAAAGTGCGCGTGAAGATGTGAGCCGGCAGGCAGAGGAAGACGTACGCGCGACAATGCTGCTGGATAAGATCGCTGAAGTCGAAAATATCGGAGTCTCTGACGAAGAAATTGAAGCTGAGATCGATGCGATCGCAGCTTCATCAGGACAGCCGAAAATGCAAGTGCGTGCTGCCTTGACAAAGAATGGAGGCGAACGTAGCATCGCGCACAGATTGCGCAGTCGTAAAGCGCTTGATCTTTTAGTTGAAAATGCGAGCATCACCGATGCTGAGTGGACCGAACCAAAGGAAGCAGAAGATCAGTCGGAAGACGAATGATGTTGCTGCGACCGGGTTCGCTCTTCTCTGTGCGACCTCTGTGTTCTCTGTGTCTCTGTGGTGTTCGCGTATTAATCACAGAGACACAGAGAACACAGAGGTTGCACAGAGAAGAAGAATGTAACGAGGTTAGAACTGTATGGCTTTAGTCCCAATGGTCGTGGAGCAAACGTCGCGAGGCGAGCGCGCTTTCGATATTTATTCACGACTGCTGAAAGACAATATTATTTTCCTGGGTACCCCGATCGACGATCAGATTGCCAACCTAATCGTAGCCCAACTACTTTTTCTCGAAGCTGAAGATCCCGAAAAAGATATCAATCTCTACATCAATTCACCTGGTGGTTCGATCACTGCAGGTATGGCGATCTACGACACGATGCAATTCATTCGCCCGGACGTCACGACCATTTGCGTCGGACAATGTGCATCGATGGGGGCATTACTGTTGGCCGCGGGCGCAAAAGGAAAACGTTTCGCCCTTCCCAATTCGCGTATCCTCATTCACCAACCTTCAGGCGGATCACAAGGTCAAGCAACAGACATTCGCATTCAGGCAGAAGAGATTCTGCGAATGCGCGAGCTCACCTCCCAAATTATCGCCAAGCACACCGGACAGTCTTATGACACCGTCGAGCGTGACGTTGAGCGCGATAAAATTATGTCTGCCATGCAGGCCAAAGAATATGGTTTAATAGACGAGGTCATCGCGCACCGAGAGTAGGCGCACACGGTCTCAAAAGGAGCTTCATTCGCGAGATATGGTGAGACGAACTGATGATACTCTGCGCTGCTCGTTCTGCGGTAAGTCGCAAAACGAAGTCAAGAAGCTCATTGCCGGACCGACCGTGTACATCTGCAATGAGTGCATTGATATCTGCAACGAGATCATCACCGACGATCAGCAGGCAGAATCAGTAGCCACTCGCCCGCCACTTCCGAAGCCCGGAGAGATCAAAAACTTCTTAGACGAATACGTCATCGGTCAGGAAGAGACCAAGAAGCGTCTCGCCGTCGCGGTCTATCAACACTACAAACGCATCGAGCTCGGTCGTCGTCGTTCTGACGTCGAGATCCAGAAAGCAAACATTCTGCTGATCGGTCCGACCGGCACCGGCAAGACGCTGCTCGCGCAAACACTCGCACGCATGCTTGCTGTGCCTTTCACGATCGTCGATGCGACGACGTTGACTGAAGCGGGCTACGTTGGTGAAGACGTCGAGAACATCATTCTCAAACTCCTCCAAGCGGCAAACGGCGACGTTGAGCGTGCGCAGCAGGGCATCATCTACATCGACGAGGTTGACAAGATTTGTCGTAAGGATGAGAACCCGTCGATCACGCGCGACGTTTCTGGTGAAGGCGTGCAGCAGGCCCTCTTGAAGATCCTTGAAGGGACTGTCGCGAATGTTCCGCCGCAGGGTGGTCGCAAGCATCCGCACCAGGAATTCTTTCCTGTCGACACGACTAATATTCTTTTCATTTGCGGTGGCGCTTTTGTTGGACTCGAGAAAGTGATCGAGCGTCGACTGCGTAACAAGTCGCTCGGCTTCCATGCGGAAGTGAAGTCAGGATCTCATCGTCACGCGGAAGCGCTCGCGGCGGTGCAGCCCGAGGATCTGATCCGGTTCGGATTGATTCCGGAGTTTGTCGGACGACTTCCTGTGGCGGGCGTGCTGCACGAGCTCGACGAGGGAGCACTCATCAAGATTCTTACCGAGCCGAAGAATGCTTTAGTTAAGCAGTATCAAAAGAAGTTTGATTTCGACAACGTCAAGTTGAAGTTCACTGAGGATGCGCTCAAGGCCGTCGCCCGCCAGGCAGTTGAGCGGAAGGTCGGCGCTCGCGGCCTGATGATGATCCTCGAAGAGCTGCTGCTTGATGCGATGTACACCCTTCCTTCTCAAAAACGAGTCAAAGAATTCGTCATAACCAGCGAAATGGTCGAACGTCGCCGGGCTGTTCCAGGTGAAGGCCTCACTGGAATAGACGGCGCCGCCGCCTAGCTCGCGAAGTGGCGCACGAATCGACAGCCCGCGAAGCGATTCGCAAAGCGTCTTAAGCCCGCGAAGCGGGCGACAGCATAAAGCCTGGGGCGCAAGCCCCAGGATCACACGCACAAAAAAGCCCCGAGCCCGCGAAGCGGGCGAAAGCCCATTGAAAATTAAGGAGTGAGTTTACGCCGAAGGCGTTCGCTAATTTCAGCCCGGGGTTCGAGTCTTCGAGAACCCTGGGGATAAAACAAAGGATTATTTTTAACTCTGAAAGGGTTCGCCAACCGCCTAACCCTTTCAGGGTTTGGTCGCGATTTTGAATTAGGTCCCAGGGTTCTCGTTCCTCGAACCCTGGGCTGAAATTAGCGAACGCCTTCGGCGTAAACTCACTAAAATCCGGTACGATAGCGCCCCCGCAGGAAATGATTTACAATTAGGCCTCTTTCTCAGATAAAGTTGTTCAATCATGGAAGAATATTCAGACAGAACCCCCTCCGACGTAGCCTGGTATCCGATGGTGCCGATTCGCGACGTCGTGATATTTCCCTTCACTAAGGTAGCTTTCAAAATAGGACGTCCCGGGTCAGTCAGAGCGCTCGAACAGGCCCTGGCGACGGACCGCACGATTTTTTTAGCCACTCAGCACGACGCCACCGTTGACGAGCCCAGTCCCGAACAGATCTACATGGTCGGTACGCTCGGCCGCATTCTCCAGTCGCAAAAACAGGAGAACGGTCAGATCAAGGTCGTCGTCGAGGGACGCGAACGCGCGACTACAGTCCGCGTTGAAAATACCGATGGCGCATTCATGGCGCTCGTGCGCCGCGCGCCGATCGTCAACGAAGAAGGCACACGTCTCGACGCACTGATTCAGAAAGTCAGCCAGCTCGTCGAGCAGCACCTGCGACTCGCTCCTGACACGCAAACAGATGCGCTCCAAACAGCGCTGCGCAACCAGGAGCCTTCGCATCTCGCTGACGCACTCGCATCACAACTGCGCATCTCCGTCGAAGACAAACAGGGACTACTCGAGATCTTCTCGACACAAGCTCGCCTGCAACGTTTGATCGAGCTGCTGGAAACCGAGATCGAGAAACGTCAACTCGATCGCACCATCCAGACTCGCGTCAAGCGACAAATGGAGAAAGCTCAAAAAGAGTACTACCTCAACGAGCAGATCAAAGCCATACACAAAGAGCTTGG
The DNA here is from genome assembly GCA_036498585.1 of Pyrinomonadaceae bacterium. Taxonomy (GTDB): domain Bacteria; phylum Acidobacteriota; class Blastocatellia; order Pyrinomonadales; family Pyrinomonadaceae; genus PSRF01. The sequence continues at coordinate 10,815 of DASYFE010000066.1, forward strand.
TCGCAAGGATGAGAAGGCAGAGCTCGAAGAGCTGAAGAAGAAGATCGAAGAAGCCGGGATGACCGAAGAGGCCAAAGAGAAGGCCATGCAGGAGCTGCACCGGCTCGAAGCCATGCCGCCGATGTCAGCCGAAGGCACCGTCTCGCGGACGTACATCGACTGGCTGATCAGCGTGCCGTGGAAACAGAAGTCGAAAGAGATCAAAGATCTGGTGAAGGCTGAAGAGGTCCTGAACGAAGATCACTTCGGACTCGAAAAGATCAAAGAACGCATTCTCGAATACCTCGCGGTGCGACAGCTCGTGAAGAATCCGAAGGGATCGATTCTCTGCTTCGTCGGCCCGCCGGGAGTTGGCAAAACAAGTCTTGGAAAATCGATCGCGCGCGCTACTGGTCGCAAGTTCGTTCGTCTCTCGTTAGGCGGAGTACGCGATGAAGCTGAGATTCGTGGTCATCGTCGTACCTACATCGGCGCGCTGCCTGGTCAGATCATTCAGATGATGAAGAAAGCGGGCGCGGTGAATCCGGTGCTGCTGCTCGACGAAGTCGACAAGCTCGGCGCAGACTTCCGCGGCGATCCGAGTTCGGCGCTACTGGAGGTGCTCGATCCGGAACAGAACCACACGTTCCAGGATCACTATCTCGACGTTGAATACGATCTCTCGAAAGTGTTCTTCATCGCCACAGCAAACGTCCTGCACACGATTCCGCCCGCGCTCCAGGATCGACTCGAGATACTTCGTCTCTCCGGTTACACCGAGCGCGAAAAACTCGAGATCGCGAAACGACACCTCGTGCCGAAACAGGCTGAAAGCAACGGTCTCAAGCTCGAGCAGTTTGATTTCACGGATGAAGGCATCCTCGAAATAATTCGTCATTACACTCGCGAAGCCGGCGTCCGTAATCTCGAACGCGAGATCGGCTCGTGCTGTCGCAAGCTCGCGCGCAAGTTTGTCTCTGAACAGTCAGAAGAGAACGCCGCTGCAGTTGTCGTCGATGCGGAACGCGTGCGCGAGATGCTTGGTCCGATCAAATTCAGGCAACAAGGCATTGCGGCGCACAGCGAAGTGGGACTCGCAACCGGACTCGCATGGACTGAGATCGGTGGCGAAGTGCTACAGATCGAAGCAACGCTTGTTAAAGGCCGTGGCGGCGTAACGCTGACCGGTAAACTCGGCGATGTGATGCAGGAGTCGGCGCAAGCCGCGTTGACTTGTATTAAGGCAAGAGCAGAACGCCTCGGCATGAGTCTCGACTTCATTCGCAAGCGCGATCTGCACATTCACATTCCCGAAGGCGCGATTCCGAAAGACGGACCTTCTGCCGGTATCACGATGGCGACTGCCATGGCTTCCGCACTGACGCGCGTCGCCGTGCGGAGGAACGTCGCGATGACGGGCGAGATCACGTTGCGCGGTAAGGTGCTGCCGATCGGCGGCGTCAAAGAGAAACTACTCGCGGCGCATCGCTTCGGCATCGACACGATCATTCTGCCGAAAGACAACGAGAAAGATCTGGGTGAGCTGCCTGAAGAAGTGCGCGACTCATTGACAGTGCAGCTCGTCGAAACGATCGACGAAGTATTGTTAATCGCACTCGAAGATTCGTGCCCGACCCAGGCCGCCACCGATGAAGCGCCGCCACTGTGGACTACCGAGCAGCCTTCACAGGGAATTCAGACTAGCTAACCAACAACAGAACCGAGCGCGGTAGCGCCGGGTCAAGTTCAATTTACGAGCGCTTTCAATGAAGTCGACCCGGCGCTACCGCGCTCGGTTCTGTAAAATCTGAGGAGATTAGTATGAGCAAACATCATGATGCAGAACTGATTCTGAAACTTTATGACCTCCGGCGCGAGAAGACGATGCGCGACGCGCGCAACTGGTTTTTCCAGTTCAACCCTAGGGGCAAAGAAGATTTTATAGATGTATTAACGAGCGATAAGAGCGGTCTTTATCGCATGGTGATTTCCTACTGGGACATGGCCTGCTCGTTCGTCAACAACGGCGCCATCGACCCGCAGATGTTCAACGACGCCAACGGCGAGCACATGTTCGTTTACGCGAAGCTGGAGCCTTTTTTGCCTGCGCTACGCGAGGAGATGGGCAATCCAAACTTCCTCGGGCACCTCGAGAAAGTTGTCAAAGAGTGTCCTGATTACGAAACCAAGATCGCGAACATCAGGACTCGCATGGCGAAACTAATCGAGCTTTACCAGCAACGCGCCGCCGCACAGGCAGCCGCCGCAGGTAACTAAAACCAGTTCACGCAAAGGCGCAAGATAGCTTTTGCGTCTTTGCGTAAAACTTCTTCGTTGATGAAGGCCGTCAAAGCTGAGTTTCTCAAGAGCGCGTTCAAAGAGGACGATTGGCCGCGCGACTCGAAACCCGAGATCGCTTTCCTCGGTCGCTCCAACGTCGGTAAATCGAGCCTCATCAATTCCCTGCTTCAGGTCCGCGGTCTGGCACGTACCTCGTCGACCCCCGGCCGGACCCAATCGCTGAATTTCTTTGACATTAACGATCAGTTTCGCTTCGTTGACTTCCCGGGTTTTGGGTACGCGCGCGTACCAAAGGAAATAAAATCGAGTTGGGGTGAGATGGCCACCAGTTTTCTTGCCAAGCGCCGCCAGCTTGTGCTATCAATTCATGTCTTAGATTCGCGCCACGAACCCACTAAACAGGATTTGCAGCTTCACGAATGGCTTGAGGTAAGTGACAAGCCGCGCTTAGTTGTTGCCACTAAATCCGATAAGCTTTCGAACAACGAGCTAAGGAAGAACCTGGGGGACATTGCACGCCTGCTGAATGTCGACAGCGTTATGGCCTACTCGGCCAAAAGCGGCCGCGGTCGCGACGAGCTTTGGCGTGCGATAAGAAGCGCAGTTGAGCAGCATAAGTAATATGTGTGTAAATCTGATTTACGATTAACACAAGGATGTGTTGTTCGCGTTTGCGCTTTGCAACGTTGAGCTTGTATCCTGAGCTGAATCCGTAAAAAAGTCTCATAGCCCCCTTTTGGTCAACCTGATTTTAGGGCCACGCGCTTCGAGTGGGTGGCATCCAACGCGTTACCGATTTGCTGCGCGCGAAAAGTTGAGTTACATTGCATTACACCGTTTGAGGAGAATCATAGTTTATTGCCCCGCGAAATGACGTGGGAAGCACACTACGCGCGTCCTGCATCTCTCGCTTCCACACAATCGTTCACATCCCGTTTTAGTTAATTGAATGACCGCTGAAAAGTGGGTAAAGAAATACTAGAGAAAAACTGATATGTCACAACGAACACGTTCACGCGCATCGAGCGCGAATAACGACGCCGATGGAGATAATGGCGGCGCCACAGTAGCAACCGCTGAAGCTCCTGAACGAGAAACCAGAGAAAGCCGCGACAGTAAAAACGAGGGCTTTCACAATCTGGCTGATCTTAAGGAGATGTCCATCTCCAAACTTACGCAAATCGCCAAGAGCATGGATGTACCCGGCGCAACCGGCATGCGTAAGCAGGAGCTCATCTTCAAAGTACTGGCTGCACAAACCGAAAAGAGCGGCCTGATCTTTTCTGAAGGTGTGCTGGAAACACTACCCGATGGATTCGGCTTTCTCCGTGCACCGGAGTACAACTATCTGCCGGGTCCGGACGACATCTACGTTTCACCGTCGCAGATTCGTAAGTTCGACCTGCGCACCGGCGACACCGTCAGCGGCCAGATTCGGCCGCCCAAAGAAGGTGAACGCTATTTTGCTTTGATCAAAGTCGAAGCCATCAACTTCGAATCTCCGGATCAGGCGCGCGAAAAAGTCTTCTTCGACAATCTCACGCCGCTCTATCCGGAAGAGCAGTTGAGAATGGAGACGCTGTCTGACAATCTGTCTGCGCGCGTCATCGATCTGGTGACGCCGCTCGGCAAGGGTCAGCGTGGATTAATCGTCGCGCCGCCGCGCACCGGTAAAACGATGCTGCTACAAACGATCGCGAACTCAGTCACGCAGAACCATCCGGAAACAACCTTGATCGTGCTGCTGATCGACGAGCGACCTGAAGAAGTCACTGATATGCAGCGCTCGGTCAACGGCGAAGTGATCTCGTCAACGTTCGACGAGCCACCGACTCGCCACGTGCAAGTGGCTGACATGGTGATCGAAAAGGCGAAACGACTCGTCGAGCACAAACGCGACGTAGTGATCCTGCTCGACTCGATCACGCGTCTCGCACGCGCGCACAACGCAGTCGTGCCTCCGAGCGGCAAGATCCTCTCGGGCGGTATCGATTCAAACGCGCTGCAACGTCCGAAGCGATTCTTCGGAGCCGCGCGCAACATCGAGGAAGGCGGCTCGCTGACGATCATCGCCACGGCGCTGATCGACACCGGCTCGCGCATGGACGACGTGATCTTCGAAGAGTTCAAAGGAACCGGTAACTCGGAAATCCACCTCGATCGTCGCCTGAGTGATAAGCGATTGTTTCCGGCAATCGACTTGCAACGCTCCGGCACGCGCAAGGAAGAATTGCTGATCAGCAAAGAAGACCTCAATCGCATCTGGGTGATGCGGCGAGTGCTGAATCCGCTCTCGCCTGTCGAGCAGATGGAAGTCGTGCTCGAGCGACTGGAGAAGACGAAGTCCAACGCTGAATTTCTCGCCTCGATGCAGAGCTAAAAAACCAGCCACAAAGAGGCGCAAAAACACACAAATGGTTCTTAAATCATTCGGTGTTTTTTGTGCCTTTTTGTGGCAAAACTCTTTTTGAATGCGTATCGCCATCCTTACTTCTGAAGCTGTGCCTTTTGCCAAAACCGGCGGGCTGGCTGACGTCTCCGGCGCTTTGCCCAAAGCGCTGCAGAACCTCGATGTCGATGCCAAGCTCATTCTTCCGCTTTACGAGCAAGTCGATCGGTCGCTGCTGAATGGCGGCTCTGTTGAGAACGTGCGCGTCGAGTGGCGCGGCAAAGTTCATCAGGTCCGGTTTTTGTTCAGCGATGCCGCGGGTGCGCCGGCTTATTTACTCGACGCGCCGGAGTTCTTCGCGCGTCCGACGATCTATGGCTTCAACGACGACCACATTCGTTTCGCATTCTTCTCACGCGCCGCGCTCGCACTGCTCAAGCATTTGAGCTTCGAGCCTGACGTCGTACACGGAAACGATTGGCCGTGCGGTTTCGCGATGGCCGAGCTGCGCGCGCGTCGTCGCCACGAAGCATTCTTTCAAAACACGAGGAGCCTCTTTTCACTTCACAACGTCGGTTACCAGGGCTTGTTTGACGCAAGCGATCTCTGGTGGCTCGGCTTCGGCGATTCACCGGAGCGCGACGACTTCATGCTCGACCGCACCGCTTCCGCTTTGAAAGCGGGGATCATTGCGGCTGACGCGCTCTCGACCGTGAGCCCGCGTTACGCACAGGAGATTCAAACTCCCGAGCAGGGTTATGGGCTCGATTGGTTACTACGTTCGCGTCGCGATCGCTTGGTGGGTATTACGAATGGAGTTGATTACGGTCTTTGGAATCCGGAAACTGATCCACATATAGCCGCCAACTACTCCGTAGATGATTTATCAGGCAAGCGCGAGTGCAAGCTCGATCTTCTGCGTCGCTTTGATCTATCAGAGAATCCCGAGCGACCGATCATCGCGATCATCTCGCGGCTTGTGGGCCAGAAGGGCTACGATCTGATTCGTCAACTCTCGTATCCGATTCTCGCGACCGGAGCTTTCTTCATCGCGCTCGGCAAGGGCGTGAAAGAGTACGAAGACTTTTTACAGTGGTGGCACGACACCGCGCCGCGCCAGGTCGGCATTTATAAGGGTTACGCAGGCGAGCCGCTCGCGCACCAGATCGAAGCGGGCGCTGACATGTTTCTCATGCCGTCGCTGTACGAGCCGTGCGGGTTGAATCAGATGTACAGCATGCGCTACGGCACCGTTCCGATCGTGCGCGCGACCGGCGGCCTGGACGACACGGTCCAATACTTCGATCCGTCAGATGGAACAGGCACTGGCTTCAAGTTCGGACCGTACGAAGCGGGCGCGTTGCTTGAAAAAATACGCGAAGCACTTTACTTTTATGCGCGGCCCGAGCAGTGGCAAAAGATTCAGCACAACGGAATGTTAGTCGACAATTCCTGGGAAGCTGCCGCGCACAAATACATTGAGTTGTACCAGGAAATGGCCCGGCTCTGAACTTATGTCTAAAGTTATCGCAGTGATTGGCGCCCAATGGGGCGACGAAGGTAAAGGCAAGATCGTCGATCTGCTCGCCGAGCGTTTCGACATCGTCGCTCGCTATCAGGGCGGACACAATGCCGGGCACTCGGTCCAGGTCGGCGATCAGTCGTTTGTGCTGCACCTGTTGCCGTCGGGAATCGTGCACCGCGGCAAGACGTGCGTGCTCGGCAACGGCATGGTCATCGATCCGAAAGCGTTCTTCGTCGAAGCAGATCGTCTGACGCAACAAGGCATCGAAGTCTCACCGGAGCGCGTCAAGATCAGCTCGCGCGCGCATTTGATACTTCCCTACCATCGCGCCCTCGACCATACCAGCGAGGAGCGACTCGGCAACGAGAAAGTCGGCACTACTTTGCGCGGCATTGGTCCGGCGTACGAAGACAAAGCCGGACGCCGCGGTATTCGCACTGCCGACGCGCTCGTGCCTGACGTGCTTCGTTCGCGCATCGAGCGCAATCTCGAAGACGCAAACCGCATCATTGAAGCTTATGGTGGCGAGCGTCTCGATGCTGACGAGATCTTTAAAGAGATGTCCGTGCTGACGGAGCGGCTTGCTCCATTCATCGCCGACACGACCCACTATCTCAACGTCGCCGCAACTGACGGCCGATCGATACTGCTCGAAGGCGCGCAGGCGACACTTTTGGACGTGGACCACGGCACTTATCCGTTTGTGACCTCCTCAACGACAGTCGCAGGCGGTGCGATCATCGGCACCGGACTCGCGCCACAGCGCTTGAATGGGGTGCTGGGCATTGTTCGGACTTACACGACGCGTGTTGGCGAAGGCCCGTTTCCGACGGAGATGCTCGAAGGTGAAGCGGAGTTGGGCCAGATGATTCGCGAGCGTGGTCGTGAGTATGGCGCTTCAACCGGACGGCCGCGTCGTTGTGGCTGGTTTGACGCGTTTGCGACACGCTATGCAGCGGAAATTAACGGATTTTCTTCAGTGGCTCTGACAAAGCTGGACGTGCTCGACACACTCGACGAGATCAAAGTCTGCACTGGTTACAAACTCGACGGGAAAGTGTGTGAATCTTTGCCGGCAGTTTCGCAGGATTTGCGACGCGTTGAGCCGGTCTATGCAACGTTGCCAGGCTGGCGCAGCTCGACGCTCGGCATGACGGAGATGAGTTCCCTTCCCACGAATGCGCGTCGTTACGTCGACTTTCTTTCCGAACAGATCGGTGTCGAGATTGGCCTTGTGTCGACTGGTCCCGAGCGCATGCAAACGATCATCGTGCAGGATTCGGCGCTCGGCGGCTGGCTCCGCGATAGTAAATGAAGATGTACGCGGCGACGACCCAGTCAAACGTGATACACGCGAACACATAGGTCAACGGAGCAAAACTTCGTCCTGGTCCAAGATGGTGGGCTCCGAAATCCCAGACCGGGTGCAGCAGCCAGCCCAGTGCGAGCCACGTCGCCGAGCCTTTCCAACCGAGTAGTCCCAGCGTCCCGAAAGCCACAACCTGAAGCAACTCGAGCAATCCCAAGATCGCCGGCGGCCGCGCGACAACTGCGAAACCGAAGTACGCACCAGCGGCAGCAAACAACGCTGTCGCTAACAACGTGCGTCCGACAATGTCTTTCACAAACTTCGACAGCAGGAATGCGATCAGCGACAACACCGCGCCACCGATCGCGCCTTCGATCAGCACCGCACGAATCAACTCAGCGTCTGTCATTTGATAACTTTTAATAGCACAAACACTCGCAAATCAGTACGCTCAAAAAACACTTCACTCTTCTCTCTGCATTTGTGCCTTTTTGCGACTAAGCCCTTTTGGACAATCACGCGTGTGTTCGGTAGAATGCCTTCCGTTCTTCGCAACCAGAGCACGCCCACGCGTGCTCTCGGCATGTAGATGGGCCGATAGCTCAGTCGGTAGAGCAACTGGCTTTTAACCAGTGGGTCGCAGGTTCGAGTCCTGCTCGGCTCAATTCCCTTCCAGTCAATTTTTTTGTGGTATACAGCTTCTCATTTCATTGGGGGAGCCATTTTTGAAGTTTGCAACCGAACCCTTTTGACATTGATAGACATCCTTGTAACGAAGCTCATCTCCGCTTGCAGGATCTGCAAGCTCCGTCGGATATAAAAGCGCCACGCCCATAGCCGTCGGCGTAATGAATGAGGTCGTCAGCACCACGCTCTGACTGAACACGGTCTTGGGGCCGCGCTTCCAACTGAAGAAATCACCTGCAACTGGTATTTCGCCAAATATGCCACGCCAAATCGGGCCGATGATAGGCACGTAATGTCGTCCGCCATTCAACGTGCTCTGGCTTATAAATGCGGAGAGATCAAAAAAGTCCATCGGCTCCACGTAAACACTGGTTTTTACTTCGTGCTTACTGACGCGGGATATCGGCCTCACACCGGGAGGAGGATTCGTAACTTGAGGATCACCGGTCTTGAAATCGACGGCGAGCTCAGCACTGTTCATGTTGCGTAAAACGTTGGGAGTAATCTTTATCGTGACCCCGGATTGCAACTCGCGCCATACCGAGCGCTCTTCTCCAAGCGCACCAATGAGACCTATAACTTGTCCAAGCGGCAAGGCTCCTACCACGTTGTCGGCTGGCACGAAAGGAGTAACGCCCTTGCTCAAGCTATCGGCTGTTTTGAGCAGCTCAGAAAGCCGGAGCGGCGGAGTCTCGTCAAAAGCGTTTACCGAGGTCGAAGCAACTTCCGCAGTGACTCCACTGAGACTCGCGACAGTGGTCTTTCCTACTTGCGCGTATTCGACATTGTCGAAGTTAGCCACGATGTCACGGATACGGTCCAGTGTCGGTGCGACAAACATTTCCTGTATGTCTAAATTCAGGACGTCAATCGAAGCCTGTAAGCGAGTGTTGAGTATATCCGCGGACTGTTGCAGATAATAAGAACTGAAACATTGCGGTTGATGCACCAACCGCCCATATTGGTACGCAAATTCAATCACTGCCAGTTGTCCCTGTCTAACCCTCGTTTTCATCTCCTCATTCGAGCTGTCGCGTCCGAAAAAATGCCGCAACACGGGCACTTCCGCGGGCTTCGCTTCCGTCTTGCCCTTTTTAGCCTTCACGGGTGGGTATTCGGCTGCTTCTAACCGACGCTGCTCATTGCTCCAACCCTGAAGAGCTTTCGCCAGGTTAGCGTGAGCCTCTATCGGAGATTTAGCCGCCAACAAACGTAACAAAATATCGGACAGTGAGAGAGGATGATCTGGGCTTAAGGCCTTCGTATAAAATAACCTCTGCTCCAGCATATTTTGGAATTGTTCATCCACCACGATGCTGCGCGCAGCCCTTTCCAGCGCCTTGTAAAATTGCCGCACTTTCATTTGCGTGTGATCGATTTCCTTATGCACCTGGATCATGACATCGGCCAATTCCTCAGGGTTTCTGCTCGAGAGCTGAAGTCCCCACATCTCCATCGCAATGCCGGGCCGTGGCAAATCAAGTGTGGCTATTATGCGACGTGCCTGACTCCGCGCTTTTTCCTCACCATAAAGGATAATCTCGTCCTCTGCCGGACTCGCGATAATGAGCCCATGCAACATGGAGTTGTCAGGCTTGGCGGCTGCATTAAGTACTTGTGCAATCTGGCTCCCCTGGCGCATGTAATACAGCTTAATTTTTTGCCCGGCCTCCGCTGAATCTTCATCCTGAACAGAGTTCCCACAGGGCGGAGTGGGAGTGGCCTTCGGAGCAGGCTTTGGAGCAGGAGTGGGAGTAGGGCAGGGACACACACTGACGCAACAAGTACTCGCGCAAGGACAGGTGTTGGCCGTTTGTGCGCTGAGCAGGCCTTGTGGCCAGAGCAATGCGGTGAAAAGCACAAGTAGAGTCATTCGGGAGTGACGTGCATTTCTGTCCATATTTTGAGACTCCTAAGATTGGCTTGGTCCTTCATAGGGTTATGAGGAAGCAGCGGGAAATATTTCTCGGGCGAAGCGTTCAGGTCGCTAACGGCAGGCAAAAAACAGGCGCTGCTGAGACCTGTCTGCTCAG
>DASYFE010000067.1:0-2872 GCA_036498585.1 Pyrinomonadaceae bacterium
GGGAACGAGCAGCGCATCATTTTTGTGCTCAACCGAGATCACGACTGTTGCGTACATACCGGGACGGAGTTCGTGTTTGACGTTAGCCACCTCGATTTCCGCGAGCATCGTTTTGGTCGCATCATCAAGCGCATGTGAATATCGGGTAATTGAACAATCGAACGTCCGCCCTGGCAGCTCACTCACTGTCACGTTCGCAAGCAAACCGTCTGTAATAAACGGCACCTCCGGCTCGGGAATCGCCACCTGCACACGAACGACATCGTAGTCCGTCAGGGTCAGAAGCGCTGCGTTTTGCGCTGCGCTCCCCATAGTAGCGGCGGGGATAAAAGCTCCTGGGTCAACCAACCGTTTGGTAATGACTCCAGAAAACGGGGCGGTAATCTTGGTGTAACTCAGAAGTGTCTCGTTCCTCTCCTGCTCTGCACGCGCGACGTCGAGTTTCGCCTTTGCATCGTCAACCGTCTGCGGCACGACGAGATCGGGCGCTTTCTTCTGCGCATATTGGACGCGCTTATAGTCGATCTCGGCGACCTGCACTTCAGCGGCGTACTTTGCGCGGTCGGCTAGCAATTCTGGCACTTCGATGTCGGCCAACAAGTCGCCTTGCTTTACAACGTCACCTTTGTCGACTGGAATGGACTTCAAATAGCCGGCGACCTTTGCGTATAGCGTCGCCTCCTCGTACGGCGCAATCGTCGCCGGAAGAGTAATTCTTCTGTCGATTGGCCCCCGTGTCGGTTGCGCAGTCTGAACATTCACGGCGATAGCAGCAGGCGGTTGTGATTTCCGGCACGCAGATGCTAGCACGGTCAGCAGGACCGCCGTCAACAGCAAAGAAACTCCGCGCGTACAATTGTCGATCTTACGTTGTAGTGAGTGCATGATTAGGAGGTTGTTGATCAAACTTCGCACTGTTTGGATCGTCAGGATCGAGCGACACCGACTGCCTGCTCGTCCGGCGCTGCACAATGGCGAAAACTGCGGGTAAGATAAAAAGAGTTGCGATGGTTGCAGCGACGAGTCCCCCGATCACGGCACGGCCGAGCGGTGCAGTTTGTTCTCCGCCTTCGCCCAATCCGATCGCCATCGGGATCATGCCCGCAATCATGGCGAAGCTGGTCATCAGAATTGGCCGTAAACGGCTGCGCGCGCCGTCAATCGCCGCGATATCAGACTGTTTGCCTTCGATACGGCCGCGTTCGGCGAATGTTACCAACAGAATCGCATTTGCCACAGCCACACCTATGGCCATGATCGCGCCCATGAAGGACTGAATATTGAGTGTGGTCCGCGTGAGCCACAATGCAATCGCGACGCCAACAATAACTGCCGGAGCTGTGGAGACGACCACGAACGCTAGCTTTAGCGATTGGTAATTGGCAGCGAGCAACAGAAAAATCACGACTATGGCAAGCAGTAAACCGGACTCAAGACCGCTCAACATCTGCTGCAGCGGCACAATCTGACCGCGAACATCGGAGCTGATTCTGGCTGGGGGCGCACCGGCTTCTTTCGTCGCTTTTGCGATCTGAGTGCGCACAGTTCCAAGATCGGCACCGAAAATGTTCGCCGTCAGGGTTACGATGCGTTGCGAATTGACCCGATCGTACTCGGCCGCTGCGATACCGCTGTGAATCTGTGCGAGATTTCGAAGCGGTGTGGTCACCTTTCCTGTTTTGTTGGAAACAGGGATGTTCTTTACCTCCTCGATCGAGTTCATTTGCTGCTGGGGAACCTCGACCTGAACTTGATAGGCGATGCCGCTGGTCGGGTCTGCCCAGTAATTGGGCACGGCATAGCGACTGGATGACGTTGCGGCTGTGACCGCTTGTGCAACTCGCGCGGTGGTAATACCGAGCAAGCCGTCCCGCTCCCGATCCATCGTGACCGCCACGGTGGGGTAATCGAGCGCCTGGCCGAATTGCACATCGCGTAGCGCCGCTACCTTATTAAGAGAGCTGTGAAGCTTCTCTGCGTAACCACGACTGGCTGCAATATCCGGCCCCGTTACCGCGATCTCGATCGGTGTCAATGCGCCGAGACTCATGACCCGACTAACGATATCGCTCGGCTCGAACGAAACCCGAAGGTCCGGCATTTCGCTGGCAAATTTGCGGCGAAGGCGCTCTTTCAAATCTTCGACGCGGACACCGGTCCCACGTTTCAATTGCACCTGCAAGACACCTTCCTCTGGACCGCTGGTCCATAGGTAGATGGTGTTGATGGGGTAGTTAGGCGGCTGCACTCCCACGAATCCAACCGAGATTTCGATGTTGTCCTTTCCGACCTCGCCTCGAATCGTGTCCATGATTTTCGAAGCCACTTGCTCAGTTGCTTCGATGCGCGTGCCTGTCGGCGCGTGGAAGCGCAGTTGGAATTGTCCGACATCCACGATCGGAAAAATTTCTGTACCGAGGACGGAAAGAAGTAGAACAACTAACACGGTGCATCCCACGAGATATGTTCCAACGAGCATGCCGCGCCGTTTCATGACGCGCTGGACCGCGTTGCCATATCGCTCCTGAACGCGTTCGAAGAATGATTTCTTGGTCGTCGCGCGATGTTCCTGCCGGAGAATCCAGGAGGAGAGAATCGGCACGAAGGTACTGGAAAGCAGATAAGACGCGACCATGGAAAAACCGACTGCGAGCGAAAGCGGGATAAACATGGCGCGCGCAGCGCCGGCCATGAAAAATGACGGAACAAAAACCGCGAGCACACACAACATCGAGATAAACAACGGTAATGCCACTTCACGCCGGGAATCGGAAACTGCTCGTACGAGCGACTGGCCACGCGCGAGATGGGTGTGGATGTTTTCTATCGTCACCGTCGCCTCGTCGACAAGAATTCCGATGGCTAGCGCGAG
>DASYFE010000068.1:0-23886 GCA_036498585.1 Pyrinomonadaceae bacterium
AGATGATCGTATTGTTACCCCTGATATCGATATCCCCGATCGAGTTGTTGCCGGCAAAGCCTTCCACGGCGCCGCCGGCTATATTCAGTTGGTAGGTTCCGGCTGGCACATTGATCGTGGTGCCGGGGTTCAGGTTGGCGAAGTCGACCGCGCCGCGCAAACTGCAATCATTAGCCGCAGCGGTACAGGCCGAGGCGGCGGCAGCATCGTCAGTGCGATCGACATCGATGGCGGCAAACGGCAGTGGGAAGTTTGCTGTTGCTCTATTGGCGACAGCCGCTGCGGCTGGCACACGGATGCGATGATTGCGTCGCTCAGCCCGGTTCGCACCGGCAGAGGCCGAGCCAGGCGCTATTGCGAACACCAGAACACTTGCAGCTACCAGGGAGGCGATAGCCACAAATCTAGTAACCGTTCGTTTGAATTTCCTATTCTGGGCATGAAACATTTTGCGACTCCTTGATCCAGAGTTACACCTAGCTCCCTCTGGAGCGCTGGGAAAAAGTTTACGCAGTCTCGTGTGCCGAGACGCTTTATTCAGAATGTGCCCGACTTTATGGACGCGCTGGGAAGACTCCCTGCAATGCAATGCAGTAGTTCAGCGTCAAGTAAGGCTGCATATTATTGTGCGGCAGACCACCACCAGTATTAGCCAGTGATTGGAGTTGCACTGGTCCCGTCGGCGCCCCGTTCTGATAAAGAGCTGCTGCTCCTCGGCCTGCGGCTGACTGAGCCCAGACAGCGGTGGCCGGCGAAGTTGAATTGCCGTCAGCGCTAAGCGCGAAGCCAACAGCATGGGCGTGCGCCGGTATTTCGGATACCAGCAGAGTGACCGCTTCAACACCACCCGACTCGCCCAAATCGTGCAGCGATAATCCTGGCCCCTGTCCCGGATGCATGGCAGAGCTGCCCTGCAGGTCTGGAAGCGCAAAGGTTGACTTGCCATCACCGCCATAGGTTGTTCCCAACAGGGAGAAGAGCGCCGTATTCTGGCTTATCGGCAGGAGTTGCCCATCGCAGAATGCCCAACCTTTGGGCGCAAAGTTGAATGGAAAAATTCTGATTTCAGCTACAAAAGGATCCATGTTTTTTTTCTCCCTCTTCTATGTTTGCGATGGGAAAATGCCCTGGAGCGCGATACAGAAATTGAGCACAAGGTAGGGCATCATATTCGTATGCGCCTGGCTACCACCGACGTTACCAACGGCTGCCGGGCTCATCACGGCGTTTCCCGGAAACGCAGTATTCCAATTCGTCTTTCCGGTATTGGCCCAGTTGTTACCAGCAGGAGTACCCAAAGTTGCGTTCAGGTTGGCGCCGACCACTGCCATGTTGGCGGTGAGAGGATGCGTATGCGTGGGCATCGACTGCATGTTAATCGTAACGGCCGATGAACCGGCGGCCTCTCCTAATGTATGGCCCGCACCTTCATGGATCTGAGATCTGCCTCGCAAATTGGGCAGAGCGAAATTGGTTTGCCCGTTGCCTCCATAGGTAGTGCCTAATAAAGAGAACAAAGCCTGGTTCTGATTAATGGGCAGCAATTGACCGTCACACGTTGCCCAGCCCTTGGGCGCAAAGTTGAACGAAAAGATTCTGATTTCTGACAAAAACGGTTCAGCCATGATTATGACTCCTTCAAATTGTTGAACGTTCAGCCTCGGTATACCAACCGTAGTTGATTCTTCAGAAGGAAGAACCGCTTTTTATGTTGGAGACGGGAATATCCCGAAGAGCGAGATAATGTAGTTGATACACAGGTAGGGCTGGAAGTTTTCATGCGGCTGGGAGCCTCCCGCAAGAGCGCTACTAAAACCGGGCGTCCCCAGTTGGGCATTAGGTGCGGTGTTATTGCTGTACTGGTTTATGTCTGACGGGCCCGCTAAAGCGTTTGCCGGATTGCTTGAAACCGCACCAGTATTGTCGGAAAAACAGAATTGGGGATGAGTGTGAATCGGGATCTGCTGCGTAGTTAGCGTTACCGTTTCAACTCCGCCCTGTTCTGCCTGTTGATAGGTTATGCCATCTGGTCCGGTACCGAAGTGCAGCGGTATCCTGCCCTGAAGCTGGGGCAGCGCAAAAGTCTCCTGACCATCACCGCCGTACATGGTCCCGATCAAATTAAACAAAGTCTCATTCTCGGAAATCGGTAACAGCTGACCGTCACAAAACATCCAGCCAACTGGCGGAAAGTTCCCGGCGAACATTCTTATTTCGCCTACATATGGTTGGGCCATCGAATCGTCTCCTTATTCCTTTTAGGGAAGCCGCAAATGGAATCTTTATGATTTATCCGGCCGACTGTGTGGGTCTCTGGGCGTGGCCCAAACAGTGGTTTCGAACTGTGCACGGTTCTTCGCAAACCGATGCAGAACCTGTCATGGTCTAATTGCAAATTACTGCGGAAAAGGCTCCGCGTTGTCTAGGGTCGAGCGACTGAGGGCGCACTATAGATCGAAAGCCGAGATATTACAAGAGTGTAGTAGAAGATTCTCAAAAAAGTTTTCAGTGTGTTTTTTTGATTGCAAGTTTTTTAAAGAAGCAATAGACTGCACCACCATTTCTACCGCAAGCCCAGACCAAGCAACTTTCTAGGAGGAAACAAATGAGTAGTTCGCGCCGAGACTTCTTGAAGCGAGGTACGTTTATGGCTCTTGCAGCGGGAGTTCCGCTGGCCCTCACCGAGAATGCCTTTGGCACTACAAAGTCCACGTCGGCTGGTTTGAATATGGCTTCATTCAAATCCCAGCTCGGCTCGAGTTTTATAATCAATCACCAGGCGTCAAAAGTGAAGATCACGCTGGTTGATGTAACTAGTTTTGCTTCAAAGAATCAGACTGCGGCAGGAAAAGAAGGCTTTTCACTGGTCTTCCGTGGTCCAAAAGAGACAACTCTGAAGCAGGATACGTATCTGATCGAACATGAACAGTTGGGTATGTTCTCCTTCCTGGTCGTTCCGGTTGGAACCAAAGACACGCGCGCTCCACATTACGAGGCAGTCATCAATCGCCTTCATTCTTAACTTCCTGATTTCAACCCAGAGATCATCGTTCTCTTCTTTGGAAGGGATAAAGCTACCGCGTGAGGTGTTGACTGGGATTGCACTGCAGCAGCATATGAATTCCTTGCTGCTCGCTTAGTGAGAAATTCAAACGCTCAAAGAGACGACGTGAAGGATTAAATTCCTCCACAAAAATCCGTGTGACTTTTCCGGCGCGCTTCGCTTCGTCAAGTAGTTGCTTGATCAGATAGCCGCCGATCCCGGCGTTCCGCTCGGCAGGCAGCAGAGTAATATCGACAATTCGAATCTCGTGGTCCAACCGGGCAACGTATAGACGTCCCACTGGCCGGTCATCAGACAAGATAATGTCGTGGCTGGCCGTGGGATATGTTTTCGTGTAATGGTCCTGTTGCGCGGCGAACTGCATGCGGACGAACGCCTGCTGCTGCTCCGTGGTCCATGGCACCATAGCCATCTCTTCGGCACGAGTGCTGCCATAAACCTCAACGAGGAAATCGTAGTCGTCCGGACCAACTGGACGAAGTGTAATTTGGCTGCTCATGATTTACTGGTCGCGCAGGCGATTGAAGACTGCTTCGTAGTAAAAACCCTGCTCGTCTTGCTTAATAGGTACGATAAAGAGTTCGAACTGGCCCATTTGCTCGTGCGAAAAGTTGTGCGGGCCCTGACCGAGAAACATGTCTAATGGGCCACGAAACTCGATCGAAAATTCTTCCTGCTGAGGATAGAGTTTGACGTCCGAAACCTTGACTAGCTCCAAATCCACGTGAGTGTTTTCGTCGAACTCAACCTTAAATTTCGTATTCTTAGCTTTACTAAATTCTTCGTGCGTTAAAGAAGCCTCCATTCACATCTCCTTCCTACATAGATTTGTTCATTATCAAAACCAGAAAATCTTTTATGCCGGGACCAAAGTGATATCCCTTGTTAAGCGGTGAGAAAGAATACCCGATCAATCCTGTCTCTTCTACTATTCTCTGGCACCGGTCTTCAAAATCCGCTTTGGAAATCACCGCGTAAGGAAGCACCTGTCCGTAATTCTTAAAGACGTGATTGAGACAGAGCAAATGCTCTTCGCGCCCATTGAGCACCAGAACGTCATCGTCCATCCCGAGGAACTCTTTCAACGTCAGCAAGCGACATTGAAAGCCGACCTTCTCGGCGCAGGCGGCGAGATGGCCAAAGTGAATCGAGTACTCCTCGTGGTTTAAGTGATAACACTGCGTCGGAAATAAATCCTCGGCACCATACTCCGACACTATGAGCGTGCCACCCGGCTTCAGGTGTTTCCACGCGCGTTCGATGAAACGAAAAGCGCCGAGGTTAACCACGGCCGAAGCAGGAGCATTTTTGTCTGAAAGATTATATTTGTCGATGTAGTAAGCGCCTTCTCCGTGCACGGATGCGACCGGAAAATCTGCGATGACTTCATTGGAGATAATCAGGTCAAAGGTGTGGCCCGGAAGATCAAACTCGGTCGCATCCTGTTGGAAATGCCTGCTCTCGGGAAGAAGCTCTGACAAGATCTTTCTTTGACTCGCCATCAAGGCCGGGGAGAGATCGAGGATGTGATAATTGATGCTGGTCGTATTCAAGCTTTCGGCCTGGTGTAAAAACGCTCGCGCAAAGCTTCCCGTGCCGCCGCCAACTTCCAACACTTCCAGCGCCGCCGAGTTGTTCAGCAACGGAACTACTTCAGGTCGCAGCGTCACGAGACAAAACCGCGAGCCATAATCCAATCCACCCAGCACTTCATGCGGGAAGCGGAAACAGTGGTTTACAGTCGGCTCGATTAGATCAAACTCCCAACTCGCATCCTCAATTCCGCTTAAATGAAAATCGATAATGGCGTCGCCGTCTTTTCGCTCAGAGTGATAAAGATTCCGCGGCAGTATATTGACGAGCGAATAAGGCTCGTTCAGATCCTGGAGGCGAAGAGTGAATTTGATGAGCTGGCGTTCCTGAGTCGTTAAGAAATCAATAGCCGACCGAAATTCCGAGTCCTCCACTCGTAGCTCGTTATAAATCTGCCGCAGCGTTTTGGAACCGTCCGCCATCAAGAGAATGTCGGCAGCGAGCGGCGACAACGTCTCTTCGATGATTTCAGGCAGCTCGTCGCGTCTTCGTGAGTAGACGGTGTGAACCATTGAAGTTCGCACGACGATCCATTCTCCGGTTTTCGAGCGGTATGCCACTGCGGGATTTTGAATCGGGCGAGTCACGTACTGATCAACCACGAGCGCCAGAGGATCGCGACCTTCCGGGATCAAAAACTCCTTTTGGACCAGTGGTAGCAACTGGAAGTCAGCTTCACCAAGCGAAAGTCGAGTCCCCAGTTTTGTCGTCAACAACAGCCTGCGAACTTGTTCGTCCGGCTCAATCAACTCACCCGTTAACCGGTGAAAGACCGCGTGTTGGACCACACCCGGAATCAAACGACTCTCAACGAAACTGATGTAGGGATTGATCCCGTAGGTAGGCATTAATTCAACTTGTAGCAGGAACCCATTTCATTTCCAAATAGGTTGCATCGCCGCCGCTTCTAACGAACCCCAAACGCTCGTATAAGCGCGCTGCTGGAGATGAGGCCAGGACGTGCAGCCCGATCGGTTTACCTGCGGCGGTGGCTTCTTGCATTAGATCCTGTATTAAGCGGGTTCCGATACCGGCGTTTCTAAACTCTGTCAAAAGCGCGATGTCTCTTAGCAATATTAGTTCGTCACTTCTGTCAACCAGCATTCTGCCAACCGGGCGTCCGTTCAAAAGAATGATTCGATTATCGACGCGCGGATAACACCGTTCGCGAGCGAGAAATTGCATCCTGATGAAGGCGTGCTTCTGATCGTCGCTCCAACCCGTCCCTTCAAATTCTTCCATCCGCGTGCTGGCGTAAACCTCTAACAAAAAGGGCTCGTCTTCCGGAGTCGCTTCGCGCAGGGATACCTTCGTTTCTTCGTTTTGCAATATAAGCTCCCGCCTTCTTCTCTGTGCAACCTCTGTGCTCTCTGTGTCTCTGTGGTTGCATTGCCGGAAACCACCGCGGAGGCACAGAGAACACAGAGGTTGCACAGAGAAGCCGTTTTATCTTTTCAACTGCTCTCGCAAATTCAGGTTACCGACCAGGCGTTGCAGATAATTCGGATGCACACCGAGAAGTGTCGCGGCGTCGGTGAAATTGCCTGCCGTCTGCTCCATTGCGTTTAAGATGATTTGCTTCTTCGCTTGCGCCACTGCACCGTGATACGAATTGAGATTAGCGACGTTGACGTCTCTCTCGAGCATCACCTCCGGCAGATCTTCCGCGAGTATCAGATCGGTCGTCCCGAGCACCACTGCGCGCTCGATTGCATTCTCGAGCTCGCGCACATTGCCTGGCCAATCGTGCGATGTCAAACGAGCACGCGCTTCCTCCGTAAAGCCTTTCAACTTTCGATTACTACGCCCGCCGAACTTGTCTGCGAAGTAATTCGCGAGCAGCATGATGTCTTCGCGTCGCTCACGCAGTCCCGGCATCTCCAGCGAGACAACGTTGAGACGATAGTAAAGGTCCTCTCGAAACTGGCCCATCTCGATCGCTTCTTCAAGGTTCTTGTTCGTCGCCGCGATCACACGCAGGTCCACGTTGATCGTTACTGTTCCTCCGACGCGTTCAAACTCTCGCTCTTGCAGCACGCGCAACAGTTTGACTTGCAGCGGCGGTGTTAACTCTCCAATCTCGTCGAGAAAAACCGTGCCGCCATCGGCGATCTCGAGCCGGCCCTTCTTCTGCGCGAAGGCGCCAGTGAACGAACCCTTCTCGTGCCCGAACAACTCGCTCTCCAACAGCGACTCATTAAGCGCGGCGCAGTTCACCGCCATGAACGGCTTCTGCGTGCGCTTGCTGTTTCGATGAATCGCACGCGCAGCCAGTTCTTTGCCCGTTCCGCTTTCGCCGCTGACCAGGACGGTGG
This sequence comes from Pyrinomonadaceae bacterium, assembly GCA_036498585.1. Lineage (GTDB taxonomy): Bacteria > Acidobacteriota > Blastocatellia > Pyrinomonadales > Pyrinomonadaceae > PSRF01. The sequence goes on from DASYFE010000068.1 coordinate 6,973, forward strand.
CATCCGTCGGCGCGACTTTCGAAATGAAGTGATACACGCGCTGCATGGCGGCGCTTTCGCCGACCATGTTGTGCTCGATATTCACGTCCGTCCGCAGCCGCTCGTTCTCAGTCTCGAGCCATTCGAACTGTCGCGCGTTCTCGATCGCGACCGCTGCAATACCGGCGATCGCAGTGACGAGCTGCAAGTGCTCGCGATTGAAATGATCGCGCGTCACCGTGCTGTCGAGATAGATCACGCCGAGTTTGCGATCGAACAGGATCAGCGGCACGCACATCACGGAGTGCGTACGCGCTTCAATCAAACTGTCAGTGACGAGTCCGCTTTCCGAGGGCGCGTCATTAGCTAGTAGCGCGACACCGTCGCGCAACACCTGCTGCACGATCGTGCGACTGACATTGACCGCCGCGTCTTTGCCGTACACTCGATCGAGTCCGAAGACCAGACTCGTTTCGAAAGAGCTTTCGTCCGTAAGCAGGATCGCACCGCGCTCTGCGGGCACGACTTCGAAAAGCAGATCGAGTAATCGTTCGAGCAGATTATCGAGCCCGCGAATCGAGTTGATCTCCGTGCTGATCTTCATGAGCGCGCTGAGATCGCGCGTCATCTGGTAGATCGCGTCGTCGAAACGAATCTGGACTGTGGAGCCGCTGACGACGTGCGCTTCATCGATCCTGACGTCGCTCGACTTCGAAGTCGCGTCACCTTCGTGTACCAGGAATAGAAACTGCGAATCGCCGATGCGAACACGATCGCCGTGCTCGAGACGTCGACTCCTGACGGGCAGGTCGTTAACAAACGTGCCGTTGAGACTTTCGAGATCCGTGATTACGAAGCCTGTTTCCTGGTTTTCGATTTTGGAGTGGCGGCGCGAGACTGACGCGTCGGCGATGCAGAGATCGGCGCCGGTCTCACGACCGATGGTGAGCGACTCTTCATTAAGTGCGAAGATAGCTCCTTTTAGTTTGCCCGAGATGGCTGCGAGACGCGGAGGCATTGTTTACAGGATTCCTGTCTAAGACTTCTCAAGGTAAAATCCGCCAATTATTATTCGGCGTCGTAGGAACTGTCTTGTTCTTCTCAACCCAATCGATAATCAGCTCGCGGATCTCTTCACTCGAACGGTAGACCACCGGCGCGTTCTTATACATGTCGTAGCCGCCGCCGCCATTGACGCGATAGTTGTTGGTCGCGAGTCGAAGCTTTTTCGTGAGCGACAAGGGCTGGCCGTGAAAGCGCAGGTTTTGGATTCGTTGACCTATGGGTTTCGAGATGTCGAGATCGTAAGTGACGCCCTCAGCGATATCGAAGTTGTAAGCGGGAATTTTCTCATCGACGAGATCGCTCGCCGGCTTTCCCGGAACGTACTCCCTAAAATACTTCGCGGAGTGTTCCAACGCGTCTTTGAGCTGCTGGCCCGTGACTTCCAGCACCACGAGCGTGTTTTCATAAACGTACAAGCCTGCGATATCGCGCACGCTCACCGGACCTTTCGCAATGCGGGCGGCCGGGTTGAAACTCGCCACCATCGACACGTCAGCTTTGCCCGCATCCAACTGCACTTTCTGAATCAGATCGAGAATCGCGGTATCGCGAAAGCGCGCGTCGCGTGCAGTTAACTCTTCCGCCGATTCACCAATCTCGCGCGACAACCACGCTTGCGTCTCGCGATCGTAAGGCTCGGCGATTTTCACCACTTCCGGATCGGGCTCGACACGATCGTCACTGGGCATCGTCCGCGCCGACTTCGCATACATGCGCCAGCCCGTGCCTGTTTTCTGCAAGTACAGATCGGCGCACGCGAGATGCCGTCCCCAGTGGTTCGCCTGTGTCAGCAACACGCCGTTGATGTAAAGCGAAGGCACATCGCGATGCGTGTGGCCCATGAAGATCACATCGACGCCCGGAACTTCCTTCGCGATCAAGATCGCCTCGTTTTCGTGTTGCACCTGGCCGGGGCTCATTACACCCGTGCTCAGATCTTCTTCGAGACCCATGTGCATCGCGATCACGACGACGTCGGCTTTCTCCTGATCGCGCAGGATCGGGACCCACTTGCGTGCTTCGACGAGCGGCTCGTGAAACTCGAGACCGGCGTAGTTTGGTGGATTGTCCCAGTTGGGAATGCCCGGCGTCGTCAAACCGAGGATGCCGATCTTCACGCCCGCGACTTCCTTGACGATGTAAGGCTTGTAGTGTGTTTGCTGTTTGTCTTTGTCGTATGTGTTCGCGGAGAGCCAGGGGAATTTTGCTTCCCCCCGTGCTTTCTCCAGGACCTTGAGACCGAAGTTGTACTCATGATTACCGACCGTCATCGAGTCGTAGTTCAGTGAATTCATCACAAGCATCATCGGATCGGGTGGCGCATTGTTCTTGCGACCGTGAAACGACTCGATCGGCGAGCCCTGGATCGTGTCGCCCGAATCAATGAGCACGACATTTGGCTGTTCTTTGCGAATGCGCTTGATCATCGTCGCGACTTTAGCAATGCCGCGGTTGTCAGGCTTGTTTGTGTAGTAATCGATCGGGTTGATGTTGCCGTGCAGATCGGTGGTGCCGAGGATCGTGATTTGCACGCGTTCCGGGGCAAAGCTCCGGCCCACCAGAACCAGGGCCAGCAAAATGATTAAGACTGATAGGGAGTAGATGAATGGTGACTTGTGCGTCTTCATAGGTTTTTGCCGCTGCTAGGTTATACTCCAAATTAAAACCTGTCAGAAGCTTATTGCAAATGGATAACCTCGTCACTTCAAACATTCGCCAACGACCGATTCGCACGCTCGTGAGCGTCGCCGGCGTCGCGCTCGGTGTGGCCCTGGTCATGCTATTCACGGGCCTCGCGCGCGGCATGTCAAACGAATTGCAGCGCCGAGCCACGAACGTTCGCGCGGAGTTGATCTTCATGCGGCCTGGAGCCGTGCAGCTCACCGCTACGACCGCCAATCTCGATACGAGATACGTCGATCGGTTGAAGCAAATTGAGGGCATCGAAGAAGCGCTTCCGGTAATTCGCCACTTCAACCAGGGGACGAAGGGAATCGGTATCGAGCAGGTTGACGGTGTCGATTGGGACGGTTACGCGCGAATGAATGGCATCAACATGGACGCGGGACATGGTCCGCAAAGCGACGATGAAGTGGTGATCGATGAAGTCAAAGCTGAACAAAACAATCTGCATGTTGGCGATAAACTGAAACCGCTGGGCAAACAGGATTACCGCATTGTGGGGATTTATTCACCTGAATCGGGAGCGCGCGTGAAGTTGTCGCTCGCGGGGATGCAGAAAGCGCTTGAAGCGGAAGGCAAATGTACGTTCATCTTTCTGAAACTTCGGAATCCGGACCAGCTTCAGGAAGTCGCGCAACGGATCGATCGGGAGTTGCCGGGCAATACGATCCAGCCGACGCGCGAAGTGTTTACGAGTTTTGAGAAGAGCATTCCGCTCCTCGGCGTGTTTTTGCGTGTGCTGGTTGTGCTCGCGGCGGTGGTGAGCTCGCTCGTGGTGATGCTGGCGATGTACACGACGATTACTGAACGCACGCGCGAGATCGGGATCTTGAAAGCGATGGGCGCTTCGCGTAGTTACATCGTGGGGATCATCGAGAAGGAAGCGATACTGATCAGTTTGATCGGGTTGGTTACGGGGTTCGTGGTTTCGCTCATCGCGGGATATTTGATTCACAAAACCTACGGGCTGGTGTTTGAGTATAGTTGGCGATGGGCGGTTGTGGCGGGGACGATCGGTGTTGTTGGTGGGATTGTAGGCGCGCTCTATCCGGCGTGGCGGGCTTCGAATCTCGACCCAGTCAACGCGCTTGCCTATGAGTAGGTCCTATAGGACGAATAGGACCTCTTATTCTTCCAAATTAATAAAAGCCCGATCGCGCTCCAGAAAATATCGCGGCCCTTGCGGACGATGGCGAGCGTCTCCCCGATTCCTCTCGCGAAGCCAAGGACTTTCGAGACCTGTCCGGTTCCGCCTTCATCCACGCCTGCCCGCAGCGGAATAAATTTAAAAGTGACGTTGATGATTCGATTCACTGATTCGAGTATGAATGCCTGCGTGAGAGTCGGCGCGACCGGGCTGATGAACGAGAGCGTGATGAAGACCTCCAGTACCCCGGCAACGTGGAAACACATGTCCAGTAGAAAGATCGATATAAAGCTGCGCCGGCTTGTCGCGTAAAACCCGTAAACACGATCTTCGAGCGACTGCGCTTTCGGTCTAACCTTCCCAACGAGCTTCGTCAACACGCCACGCTTACTCAGAAACCCGAGCGCGCCACTCAGAAATCGCGCCTGCCAAAGTATAAGGAGGTATACCAGCGGAATAATTACGAGAGTCGTGACGAGTGCGCCGATGCTCGCGTATCGCAATGCCTTCGGCAGGGAGAACGTGAGCAATAACGTCGCCGTGCCGGAGAAGATAAAGATCGCGACGGTGAGCGCGTAAAAGATATTTTCGATCGCGAGCGCCGACAGCCCAACCATCAAAGGCACGCGATCTTTAACAAACACGGCCTTCGACGGCTCGCTCACCGCCACGCTTACGAACGGGATGATGTTGCCGAGTGCGTCGCCCATCAAACGGGCGGCGAGCGCGTCGCGAAACGGAAGTCGATATGGCGGCTCGATGCAGCGCGTCCAGGCGAGCGCGCGGACGATGTAGCGCGTACCGGAAACAGCAAGAATGAGGACAAAGCCGGCGCCGAGTCGCTGAATGTTCGAAACGATCTCGCCGACGCCTGCGCGGCTCACGAAATAGGCGAACAGAAGGAGTCCTAACAGACCGAAGATGATTCCAAGTGGCGCAAATCTCCTGCTCCCTCTCGCGCCTGATTCTCCAGCAACCACTATCCCTTCGTTCCTCCTTCATGCACAGATTACACGGATTCATTAAATCAATCTGCGTAATCTGTGGATGGCTTTTGTGCGTTTTTGTGGCTTTAGTTTATGATGCAATGTTCCATTTCGACACCGGAAGACGAGCATCTACATGAGCCAATCCCAATCAGCAATAGCAACACCTGCGCCGAGTCCACTTACCACGCTTACGGAAGACGAGACGATGTTTCGCTCGAGCGTGCGCGAATTTGCCGAGGGCGAATTGCGGCCGCGCGTCGAGCACATGGACGAGGCCGCGAAGCTCGATCCAGCCATCATCAAGCAGTGTTTCGAGCTCGGGTTGATGGGCATCGAGACGCCCGAGGAGTTTGGCGGCGCGGGCGCAAATTTTTTCACTGCGATTCTCGCGGTTGAAGAGTTGTCGCGCGTTGACGCCTCGGTCGGCGTTTTTGTCGACGTGCAGAACACGCTCGTCAACAACGCTTTCATTCGTTGGGGCACGCCGGAGCAGAAGAAGAAATACCTGACGCGACTGGCAAGCGAGAGTGTCGGCGCGTACGCGCTGAGTGAGCCGGGTTCCGGTTCCGATGCATTCGCGATGCAGACGCGCGCGGTGGAGCAGGACGATCACTACGTTTTGAACGGTCGCAAGCTATGGATCACGAACGGCATTGAAGCTGACATTTTCGTGTTGTTTGCGAACGCGAATCCGGAAGCCGGATATCGCGGCATCACGGCATTCGTCGTCGAGAAGAGTTTCCCGGGTTTCGGCATCGGCAAAAAGGAAAACAAACTCGGCATCCGCGCTTCGTCGACAGTCGAGTTGATACTCGAAGATTGCAAAGTGCCGAAGGAAAACGTGATCGGCGAGCCGGGCAAGGGCTACAAGATCTCCATCGAGACGTTGAACGAAGGACGCATCGGTATCGGCGCGCAGATGATTGGCATCGCGACCGGCGCACTCGAGGCGGCACTGCGTTACACGGCGGAGCGGCAACAGTTTGGGAAGTCGATCAACCAGTTTCAGGGCGTTCAGTTTCAGCTCGCTGAAATGGCGACTGAGCTCGAGGCCGCGCGTTTAATGGTCTACAACGCCGCGCGCATGAAGGATGCGGGCATCAACTTCGTCAAAGAAGCGGCGATGGCAAAGCTCTACTCGTCGCGTGTGGCCGAGCGCGTCAGCTCGAAAGCGATCGAGCTCTACGGCGGTTATGGTTACGTGAAGGATTATCCGGTCGAGAAATACTGGCGCGATTCGAAGATCGGTGCGATTTATGAAGGCACGTCGAACATGCAGTTGCAGACGATCGCGAAGTTAATCATAGGAAAGTAAGATTCTCGCCGCTGCGTGAGAAAACGTCATTTTATGAACACTGATACTAAAGTTTTGAAGCTGGTTCGGAAGAGTGAGTCGCCGCACACGACGGCGACGGAACTTCCCGATCATAAGCTCCTGATCGAGATGTATCGCACGATGTATCTTTCGCGTCGTCTCGATGATAAAGAGATTCAACTCAAGGGACAGAACCGCATCTTCTTTCAGATCAGCGGTGCGGGTCACGAAGCGATTCTCGTCGCCGCGGGCGTGGTGCTGAAACCTGGCTACGACTGGTTTTATCCCTACTATCGCGATCGCGCTCTCTGTCTACAGATCGGCATGACGCCGCTCGAGATGTTGCTCTCTGCCGTGGGCGCCGAAGCCGATCCCAACTCACACGGGCGGCAGATGCCTTCACACTGGGGCCACAAGAAACTCAATATCGTCTCGCAGTCGTCTCCGACCGGAACACAGTTGTTGCAAGCCGTCGGCTGTGCCGAAGCGAGTTATCGCTTCGAGCTAATCCCCGAGCTGCAAAAACGAATCAGCAATTTTAAAGACGATGAAGTGACGTACGTCTCGGTCGGCGACGGCACGACCAGCGAAGGTGAGTTCTGGGAAGCGCTCAACACCGCCAGCAATCTGAAACTGCCGGTACTGTTTCTGATTGAAGATAACGGCTACGCGATCAGCGTCCCGGTCGAAGTGCAAACTCCGGGCGGCGATGTGTCGCGGCTGGTCGAGAATTTTCCGTCACTTTATCTGCAACGATGTGACGGCACCGACCCAATTGAATCTTTGGAAACCATGCGACGAGCAGTCGATTACTGCCGCCAGCGAAAAGGCCCGGCTCTCGTTCACGCAAAAGTTATTCGTCCGTATTCACACTCGCTTTCCGACGATGAAAAGCTCTACCGGCCTGACGAGGAACGCGCCAGCGACGCCGAGCGCGATCCGGTCAAACGTTTTGGCGCGCTGCTGATCGACGAAGGCGTGATCGATCAAGACGGCCTCCAACAGATCAAAGATGATGTCGACGCCACCGTGAATGAAGCGGCGGAGACGGCGCTCGCGAGTCCGCAACCGGCGCGCGAAACCGCGATGAATTGGATCTTTTCACCCGATGTCGACCCGACGAGCAAAGAGTTTGACACCGAAGACAGCGTTCAACTTTCCGGCAATCCGGGCACGATGGTCGACCTGATCAATCGTTGTCTCGATACGGAGATGGCGCGCGATCCGCGCATCGTCGTGTTTGGCGAGGACGTGGCGGATTGCTCGCGCGATCAATACCTCGAAACCGTGAAAGGCAAGGGCGGCGTTTTCAAAGTCACCGCAAACCTGCAACGCAGGCATGGAAGCGCGCGCGTTTTCAATTCGCCACTCGCGGAAGCAAACATCGTCGGACGCGCGATCGGCATAGCGACGCGCGGGTTGAAGCCCGTGGTCGAGATCCAGTTCTTCGATTACATCTGGCCCGCGGTGCACCAGATTCGCAACGAGCTCGCGCTGATGCGATGGCGTTCGGGAAACGAATTCAAAGCGCCGGTCGTGGTTCGCGTGCCTATCGGCGGTTATCTCAAAGGCGGCGCCGTTTACCACTCGCAATCCGGCGTCTCGACGTTCACGCAGATCCCCGGACTGCGCGTGATCTATCCGTCGAATGCGCTCGACGCGAACGGGTTACTGCGCACTGCGATTCGCTGCGACGATCCCGTGTTGTTTCTCGAGCACAAGCATCTCTATCGCCAGGCATATAACAAGTCGGCGTATCCGAATAACGAGTTCATGATTCCGTTTGGCAAGGCGAAGAAAGTTCGCGAAGGAACGGATCTCTCGATCATTACATACGGCGCGCTGGTCCAACGCTCACTCGTCGCGGCGAAGCAGATGGAGCAGGAAGGCGTCAGCGTCGAGATTATTGATCTGCGCAGTCTCGTGCCGTTTGATTGGGACGCGATCGCAGAAACAGTGAAGAAGACAAATAAGGTGATCGTCGCGCATGAAGATTCACTCTCGTGGGGCTATGGGTCTGAGATCGCTGCGCGAATCACTGATGAGTTGTTTGAATATCTCGATGCCCCCGTCAAACGCGTCTGCGCCCTTGATACCTTCGTCGCCTACGCGCCACAGCTCGAAGATGCGATTCTTCCACAGGCGTCCGATGTTGCTAAGGCGATTGCTGAATTGAAAGCTTATTAGACAGGATTAACAAGATGTTTCAAGATTGACACGTCTTGTTAATCCTGTGAAATCCTGTAATCCTGTCTAAAGTTCCCTCACCATACACACGCCTGTATTGATCCACTTCGTACAAATACCTCGAACACGCAATAAGCCCTATTAATCTAAACGGCATAAATCTTGCCAATTTTCGTAGACGTTACGCCTCTGCGCGTCTCCCCGACATTAGCTTCCCCCGCGTTCGACAATTAATCGCGATTGATTAGACACAAGGGAGGTACAACTGATGAGGAAGCATGCTTTGAGCGTTTGGGGGGCAGTGGTTCTGACGCTTGCACTCGCCGCTATCGCTCTCGGACAAACGACAACCGTTACCAAGACGGTCCAAAATCCCGACGGCACATACACAATCATTGAGTATCCAGTAAAGAAAGAAGTAATGCTTAATTTAACCCCAGTCAACGTGGCTGGAGCCAAGGGAGTGGCGACCATTCTTCGTGACGACGATGGAACGAGGATCAAACTCAACTTAACGGGCGTTCCCGCGGACACCACCGCGATGACGCTTTATGCGGTCGATGACCAGGGCGTAGTTACCGCACTTGGACCAGTGACCATTGCAAACGGAACAGGGACGCTCGCCGCGACGACTCCGCTGTCGAAGTTCATGTTGTTCGCATCGCCTGAGCCGGCGGTGACGGCTTATGACGCGAATACGAAAGTGTTCTTCAGGAGCGCGGTGCCGGAAGGCTTCACGGTTATTCCCGTAGCGCGTACTGGCGATGAGAAAGTAGCGGCAGTAGGAACGCCAGTGGCTGCGACCGCGCAAACCACGACAACCACGACGCCCGGAGCAGTTGTTTCGTCTCCGAGTGGCACGACTGTGGTTGTTCCGATGACGGAAACGAAGACCACTTACTCGGCGCCATTGCTCAACATTCCGGCTTTCAAAACGGGCGATGACACCAAAATCAAAGTCGACTTCACGGGTGCACTGACAGGCGCGCGCGCGAACGTTTTCATCACGCCGCGGAAAGACGGACCGACTGAGGTCAAGATGCGTTTCCACGAGCTGAAAGAAGCGCCCGCGGGCCAGAAGTTCATCGTGTGGGCCGTTTCGCCGGATAACCAGTTCACCAAGCTCGGCGAGATCATAAACACGGGTCGCCGGAACGAAGCTGAGCTCAGGTCAGAAGTCGCTCTGCCGGACTTTGGTTTGATCGTGACGATGGAAAGTGCTGTGGGTGCGATGCCGGTTGGCCCCGCCATCGGAACGATTCACATTGTGCCGTAACTAACGGCGTTGGCGTTGCTCTTTAAGGGTCGCTCGCGAGGGCGACCCTTTTCTGTGTCAAATCCTTCACAAAAAACTTCCGCCAGAGTACCAACTTAGTTTAATATGTCGTTCGCTGAAGTTGCTGTGGTCAACTTCAGGTCTTCCCGACTGGCTGTGGTTCAGGCCACTTCATCTTTTCAATAACCGCGAGATCCCCTGTTCGTGAATCCCTTCACGCGCCGATGTCTCCGTTTTGTCTGGGTGTTAACGACATGATTAAGAGAAGCTACTATCCTCGTCTGCTCCCCTTTGCATTAATTCTCCTTGTCGCCTCGTTTGGGCGTGCATCTGTGCATGCAGACGAAACTCTCCCCAACCTTGTAAAGCGAGTAAAGCCGGCTGTTGTCGCGATCGCGACTTACGACGCGAGTGGTGAGGCGCTGATGACTGGCAGCGGTTTCTTTCTGCGCCCCGGCCAGGTCGTGACAAATCTTCACGTGATCCGTGGCGCGGTTCGCGCCGAGATCAAGACTCTCGACGGCAAAGGCAAGGTTTTTCCGGTAAACGGGACGCTTGCGGTCGATGAAGAAGGCGACCTCGCGTTGTTGAGTGTGGACATGCCGTTGGCGAGCGCCACCAGAAGCACCGAGCTCGCGAAAGATCTGCCGGACGAAGGCGAATCGATCTTTGTGATCGGTAATCCGCTCAAGCTCGAAGGCTCGGTGAGCGACGGGATTGTTTCGGCAGTGCGGGAAGTGCCAAACAGTTATCGCATCATTCAGATCACAGCGCCGATCTCGCATGGGAACAGCGGCAGCCCGGTTTTCAATCTTAAGGGACAGGTGCTCGGGGTCGTGACGGTGAAAGTCACGAACGGGCAGAACATCAATCTCGCGATTGCGGCGGCCCGTGTCGCGGAGTTGAAAGCAGGTAAACTTCAGCCACTCTCGGAGCTGGCGCTCAAAGGCAAGGGCGACGTGGCTGAGTCGCTTTATCGATCGGGACTGGATTCGCTTTGGCTCGGTAATTACGACAACGCTGTCGGTTACTTTGAGAACGCGGCGAACAAGAATCCAAGGCGCGCGGAGACGTGGGTGCAGGTCGGGTACTGCAAGGTGAAGCAGGGCAAGAACGTGGAAGCGATTCGCGCTTACCAGCAGGCGCTGCAGATCAAACCCACCGATCCGGAGATTCACAACAAGCTTGGTGATGCTTATTACTACTCGGGGCGTTTGCGTGAGGCGATTGAATCGTATACCGAGGCGGCGCGGCTGCGTCCTGATTGTGCCGAGACTTTTTACAATCTGGCAATAGCGTATTCCGAGAGCGGCAATCCCAGCATGGCCGCCCAGCAGGCCCGCACCCTGCAAAAGCTCGATCCGAAACTTTACGAGAAGTACCTGCGCGAGACTATGTAAAGGTCTTCTCGCAAAGCACAGAACCGAGCGCGGTAGCGCCGGGTCAAACTCGACCAGCAAGCGTTAATAAGAGTTTGACCCGGCGCTACCGCGCTCGGTTCTGTGCTTTGCGAGAAGACCTTTTCAGTTAACCGGCTTGGCCGGTGAAGACGCCGGTATCCACGCTCTTCGGGTTACCCAACACAACGAACCGAATATTCTTCATGTACTTCTGCGAGACGCGTTGAATGTCCGCGGGTGTCACGGCTGTCAGCTTCTCGAGGAAGGTGACTGAATTTCTCCACCCACCGCCAATCAACTCATACTGCGCGAGCTCACCAGCCTGCGCGGCATTCGTCTCCTGGCCGAGGTAATACGTGGTCAGATACTGGGCCACAACCGCCTGAATATCGTCAGCGTCCACTGGCTCAGACTGCAAACGCGCGATCTCGCTCAGCATTACGCGTATTGACTGGTTCGCATCAACCGCAGTCACATACAAACCACCGACATTCGCTGCCTGCGTTCGCAAAAACGCATCCGGTGCATACGACAGGTTTCGCTTCACCCGAACTTCTTCAAACACACGGTCGCGTAACATCGAGCTCGCGATACGCATCGCGTAAATGTCAGGCGAGGTAAGCGACGGCGCCGCGAACAAGCCCTGAATGTAGTTCGTCGGCAACTCCCGCGGCGTGACTTCAACCGTGGATTTATCAAAGGCGAGCTGCGGAAGCGGTTTCGGTGTGTAGCTACCACGCGGCAACTTCCCGAAGCTCGCCGTCACGAGCCCGCGCACGTCGTTCGGATTCAGATCCCCAACTATCACGAGCAACAGCCGCGACGTTTCCATCAGCTTGGTGTGATATGCGCGCAGATCGTCCGGCGTGAGCTTCGAGACTGTTTCCGGCGTACCGTTCGTGTTGTTCACATACGGATGACCGGCGTAAGCAACACGCTCCTGCAGCTTTTGCAGATAGACATCGGGGTTGTCCGTATCATCACTGAGCCCAACGACCTGTCTCTGCTGCACGAGGGCGACGTCTTCTTTCGTAAATGACGGCCGCAGCGCAACGTCAGTGAACATCTCCCAAGAGCGATCGAAGTGCATGCGCGTGCTCGCCAGCGACAGCACGGAGTAATCGTTGTTTGAGCTGCTGCCGATCACTGTACCCATACGCGACAGCTCGCTACGCATTTTTTCACGCGGAAAGTTTGCGCTCGCTTCCGTCGCGGCGCTGAGCATCAACGTCTCGATGCCTGCGTTCTCCGCGTTGATGTTCGACGCGCCGCCACGAATAAACAATCCCGCCGCGACGGTCAAACTTCCTTCACGTCGCTTCAACAACACTTTCAGTCCGTTGACTTCAAACTCGCTGACCAGCGCCGCCTGCTTTGCAACGACGCTGTGAACAGTATCCTGCGATTGCGGTTTCGTTTGTTGCGGTTGAGTCGCTTGAGAATAATCCGTGCTGGCGACGAACATCATCGCTACGAACAGCGCACTGCTGATCAGCCGCCGCGTCAATTTAGCGCGAAAAGACGTACCCGACTGTTGTTCTGGCTGGTTGATAAATTGGCTCATGAATTGTCCTGACGTTTACTGTCCTATTAACTCTTCCGGTGTAATCTTCACTTTCGCTTGGGCGTCGCTCGACATGAGGGCGAGACCGACGTGCGGCTTGCCCTGGATGTACGTGGTGATGTAGCGGCTGATGTCGGCTCGCGACGTGGCGCGCAGCCGTGGCAGGTAACCGCGGAAATATTCGAGTCCCGTCGACGCCCACCAGAAACTCAGCGTGTGTGTGTAATCGCTGAGCTTCTCACGCGAATAGAGATCGTCGGCTTCGAGTAGCGCCTTCGCGCTTTCGAGCTGCTCGTCGGTGTAGTAGTCCTTGTCGTTGAAGTGGGCCACTTCTTCGTAGAGCGCTTTGATCACCGCGCGTGCTTTGTCGGGCGTGGTTTGCGCGATGAGCGCGATGGGGCCGACGTTGCGCTGCGTGTAGTAGCTCAAATCGACGCCGGTTACCAATCCCGTATCGACGAGATTTCTCTGAAAGCGTGAATTCGGCTGTCGCAGGATGAACGAGAAAACGTCGGCTGCGTAAGTCGCCGGATTATCTTTACCAATCGACGGCCCGTGCCAGCCGATGTTGATGATCACGTTCTGCACCGGCTGTTGAATCACTGAGCCTTCACTCTTCGCGAGCGGCGGGTGATCCACGAGTGGAAACTCGACAAACGGATCTTTCTCGCGCTTGGGCCAGTCGCCGTAAAGATCCTGCGCCATGGCGAATACTTCCGTGGGATTGACGTCGCCGGTCAGCACGAGCGCTGAGTTGTTTGGGACGTAATAACGACCCTGAATGAGCCGCATCATGTCGGTCGTAGCGCCGCCGACTGTCTCACGATTTCCGAGCGCGTTTTTGCGGCTGGGAAACTTATAAAAGAGACGATCGTTCATCTCTCTCGCGAGGTAGAAGAACGGGTTCGACTCGTTGCGGTCGATCTCGCCGATCACGACCTGCTTCTCACGGCCAAACTCGCGCTCGTCAAAAAGCGGATAGCGCACCGAGTCTTTCATGAACTGCATGGCCGTACGAAGATTCGGGCTCGTCGTCGTGAAATAGTAATCAACCACCTCTTCGCGTGTGGTGCCGTTGTAGGCGATGCCTTTTGAGCCGATGGCGCGCACGTAGTCTTCAGCATTTGCGATCGCGCGGTTCTGCTTGAAGAACATGTGCTCGTAAAGGTGCGACAGGCCGTTCAGCTCGGGCGGCTCGGTATAAGAGCCGTTGCGCACCGCCAGCTCGATCGTGACGAGCGGGATCGAATGATCTTCAAGCACGATGATCTCGAGGCCGTTCGGAAGCACCTTGCTGATCAGGTTTGCTTCGGGAAGTCGCGCCGGAGTGGCTGCGGTCGCTGTGGTTGTGGTTGGCTTCGTCGAACGCTGTTGTGCTGCGGCCGGCGCCAACAACGTTAGTAGAAGCAGAAAGACGAGCAAACTTCGTTTCACTGATAACTCCATATGCTGGAAATTGATGTTGATAGTGGGGAAAAGGTTATCTTGTTAATCCTGAAAAATCTTGTAAATCTTGTCAACGTCTCTTTACCGAGTCACACATTGTACAGGATTAACAAGATTTCGCAGGATTCACAAGATTACTTCCTGATCATCGATCGAGCTTTTTGGCGGAGGGCGGTGCGATAGGCGGCGGCGTCAGCTCCTGCCGCGTTCGATAACCATTGAATGCGCGGAGTGCCGCGCGGGGTGGTTTCCCCGGTTATCTGCATCGAGTAAGTGCGTTCGTCATTCGGTACGAACAGGACGACGCGCCGGAGGTTGCGGCTTTCGCTTGAATCCTTTCCGGTAAACAACAACTCCTCAAAACCGTCTTCATCAGCGTCGACGATTTCAGAGCTCCAGCTCGCATGACTGAATCCTTTGGCGTCGAGCCGTCCCTGGGCGCTGAGCCGAAACTTTCCATTCTGTTTTTGCAGTACGAGGTAATTTGTCGTGCCGGCTTTGCGCTGATTGTTGATCGCAACAATCGCTTGTCCGGAGTCGGTATCGACGATCTCCACATCGCCGAGCGTTCCTTTCGCAAAGCGCGCCGCGATTTTGCGCGCTTGATCGAGTGTTAACTGCTCGGCCGGTTTTGGATTTTCGCGCGGTGTGGTCACACCACCTGACGGAGCAGTGGAGCGATCACGCCACGAAGCTGGTGTGAACTGTGATTGTGACGCAGCAACCGGCAGAGCGGTGTTTGGTATGCGTGGCTCGGTCGCACTCTGGCCGCCCGTGTAACCCCAAACGAGAAGCGCACTGAAAATCGTTACGAGGATCGTCGGCGCGCCGACTCGAAACAGCAAACCACGCCCGGCGTCAGCGGCCGCAACCATCGACGACATCGGATCGGCAGGAGCCACCGGACCTTCCGGCCGCAGCAGACTGCGCTCCAAAAGCATCTTCGCCATCGCCGCCGTTCGCGGTCGATCTTCCGGCCGCTTCGCAAGCAAACTATGAACGGCGAGCGCGAGCGAACGCGGAATGTCCTGTCTCAATCTCGGCAACGGCGGCGCAGGCGCGGTCGCCTGTTTGACTAACAACGCTGATTGCAGCGGATCGACGAACGGCGGGCGACCGGCAATCATTTCATATAACAACACACCAAGACTGTAGAGATCGCTGCGTGCGCCGACACGTTGTCCCAAACATTGTTCCGGCGACATGTAACGCGGCGTTCCGATCAACTGTCCCGAACCCGTGCTCGCATGTGTCGCAGTTGATTCCGCCGACGAAGCCAAAACCTTTGCGACGCCGAAATCGAGCACACAAACGCCTCGTTTGCCGAGCAGTATGTTTGACGGTTTGAGATCGCGATGAATAATCCCGAGCCGGTGTGCTTCTTCAAGAACGTCGCAGATCTGCGTAGTGATATCGATTGCATCAGTGAATGAGAAGCGGCCTTGGCGGGCGAGCGCCTGCGAAAGAGTTTCCCCCTCAACAAACTCCATCACGATGTAGTGACGTCCGTCAGGCAGATTTCCCGCGTCGAAGATCATCGCGGCATTCGGATGGCGCAGCTTCGCCATCGTCCGTGCTTCGCGCAGGAAGCGATCGGAGACGTCGGCGTCAGACGCAAACTCGGGCCTGATGATTTTGACTGCGACAGGGCGTTCCAGATCGAGGTGCGTGGCAAGGTAAACAGCGCCCATGCCGCCGGTCCCGATTTGCCGCTCTATTCTGAACCTGCCAGCGATAAGTTGGGGGACATCCATACTGACCTTCCTTCGGGTAAAAGGTCGAAATCAACTCAGTTTTGGGACGTGGCTGGGGGAAGAGGCCGTGTAGTTTAGCATAAATCAGTGTTATCGGTGGTTAGTTATTTGTCGAGGCCCGGGTGCACGCCCGGCACATTCGGGATCCAGAACACCTGCCCGTTGATCTCGAGACTTCGCAGCCCGTGTTTCGGCAGGTCCTTCTCTTTCAAACCGAGATACGTGAAGTGAGGCAAGTCGCTGAGCACGGTCTGAAACCAACCATGCTTCGCCATGATCTCGCGCACGCGCGGGTTATCAAACTCGTTCACGTCAAACGCCAGCATCGCGATGTGTTGCGACGCGCCCGGCGCTGCGATCGAGTAAAGGATCGATTTTGACAGGTCTTTGCTGAAATAAATCCCGGCTTTTTCGAGCTCCAGGACTTCCGCGACTTGCTCCCGTAGCGACAGGCCTCGCATCCGTGTCACCTGCGCCTCGGTGAGTCGTCCCTGAGATAGCCAGTAATCGAGCGCAGGCTCGAAACGTGAATTCCAGAGACGCACGCTGTCTTCGTAGTTGCGCCGCGCCGCCTCCGCGCCGTCACGCGGCGTGATGTCGAGACCTTCCTTCTGTGCATCTTTGCGTGCTTTGTTGAGGCTTTTTAGGGCTTCGGGTTGCAGCTCAATCTCGTCGTATCCGATCTGTTCCGCTTCGAAACCGGCGTCGTCCTGGAATTTCGTTACCTGTTCTTCGGTAGTAAAGATACAGACGGGCGGCGGAGTAACTTTCTTATTCGCGACGTAGATCGCGCCATATTCTTCGAGAATGCGGCGTGAGACGGGATCGGACGGCGGGCAAACCGCGTCGATCTTGATTTTCCGTTTCTTGAGGGCCTTCGCGAGAGCTTCGTAAAAAGGAGTTGCTTCGTTGGGGTCGTTCCCGTCGCGGGTTGAGTTAGAAGTCATGGGCTCTGTTGACATGTTATCCGGTACTGCTATCACCCCGCTTGCAATAGATCTGCAGACTATGAGGAGAATCAGGCTTGTCAGTACACGACTTACTCGTCTGGAACTCAGGCGACCCTCCAAAGCGCAGAAGATGATAGTGGCGGCCGATTGAGACGGTCA
>DASYFE010000069.1:0-71218 GCA_036498585.1 Pyrinomonadaceae bacterium
ACGTCATATGCCACCTTCAGCGTGCTGCCGGAGAACGTCGAGGAAGGCGGCGGCGGCCGGTGAGAAGTTGGAGCCGCGGCGGTGGGCGGCCCAGACCGTGCGCGTATGTGTCAGGCCTCGCACCGGAACCGACACGAGAACTCCTCTTTCGAGCTCCTCACGCACACACATGCGCGGCACGAACGCGAGGCCGACGCGCTTTTGGACGAAACGCTTAATCGTCTCGATCGTCGCGAGCTCGAGTGTGATGTTGAGCGGCGTGTGCTGACGAGCAAAAGCCTCAATCACTTTGACACGAGAGCCGGACTTCACATTGTGAGCGACAAAGGGCTCGTTCCCAAGATCTTTGATCTTTACCGAAGGACGTCCAGCTAGCGGATGCTTCGGACTCATGATCAGGACCAGCTCATCTTTAAGCAGTGGAAACGCTTCAAGATCGCGATCGGCGGGCTCTGACGCCATCAACGCAAAATCGAGGTTCCGCTCCGACACCTCGCGCGGCAAACGATGCGAGACGAGACGAGAGATCTCAACCTTGACCTCGGGATGCCGCTCACGAAACTTCAGAATGAGCTCCGGCAACAGATAGAGCGAGGTGCTCTCATTCGCGCCAACCCGTATCAGTCCCCTCTTCAGGCTTTGCATCTCGGCAATCGCCTGCCCCACCTGATCTCGAAGCCCGAGAATGCGTTGTGCGTAGTCGTAGACCACCTTGCCCGCCTCGGTAAGCACGGGCGTCTTTTGTGTTCTGTCGAGCAGCGGCAGGCCGATTTCTTCCTCAAGACGGCGAATCGCGATACTCACTGCCGGCTGCGTACGAAAGACCTTATCGGCAGCTTTGGAAAAGCTCTTTTCCTGCACTACTCGCGAGAAGTATTCCAGTTGGGCCATTTCCATAGGCGTAAACTCTTATCACACTGCCGGGTCAGCGTTCGATGAATCGTGCTTATTATTATCTTAAAAGAATAAATTTTACAAAGAGTTAATTACGGGGTTAGAGTGGCTTTGCCCGAAAAGTCTGATTTCTCTGTGCAACCTCTGTGTCTCTGTGGTTGTTTTTCCTAAGCAATCGTCAACCACAGAGACACAGAGGACACAGAGGTTGCACAGAGAAGACGAAGCCATGATCGCCCAACAGGAAATCGATAATCGAGTCGCCAAGCCGACAGTCCCGGCCGAGATGCCCACTGGCGCGGAGATGCTGATCCAGGCGCTGGCCCATGAAGGCGTCGATACGATCTTCGGCTATCCGGGTGGCGCTGTGCTTCACATTTACGACGAGCTCTGGCGGGCGCGCGATCGAATCACGCACTACCTCGTACGACACGAGCAAGGCGCAGTACACATGGCTGAGGGCTACGCGCGCGCGACAGGCCGAGTTGGCGTTGTGCTCGTCACGTCTGGTCCGGGTGCGACAAACGCGGTGACAGGCATTGCAAATGCCTACATGGACTCGACACCCATCGTCGTGATAACCGGCCAAGTCCCCAAACATCTCATCGGCACTGACGCTTTTCAGGAAGTTGACACTGTCGGGATCACGCGGCCGTGTGTGAAGCACAACTATCTCGTACGTGAGGCGAGAGATCTGCCGGCGATTGTTCGTGAGGCGTTTCATTTGGCGCGCTCGGGCCGGCCTGGGCCAGTCGTGATCGATATTCCGAAAGACGTTAGTGCAGCGAGATCTAACTACTCACGATTGGAGCACGTGAGTTTTCCCTTCTCGACGCAACTTGAGCATGTCAAACAGGACTTGGCGCGCGAAGCGGTTCAGCAAATCCTCGACGCAAAACGCCCAGTGTTATACGTCGGCGGAGGAATCGTGAATTCGGGCGCCGCCGATTCCCTGCTCTCGTTTGCTGAACTATTGCGTCTACCGGTAACGCCGACATTGATGGGACTGGGTGGATTTCCGAGCTCGCATCCACTGTGTTTGGGAATGCTCGGGATGCACGGCACGTACGCCGCAAACATGGCCGTGGCTGAAAGCGATCTGCTGGTGGCGCTGGGTGTCAGGTTTGACGATCGTGTGACGGGCAAACTCGCGACGTTCGCGCCACATGCTCGCGTGATCCACGTCGACATCGATCCGGCAAACATTGGCAAGAATGTAACGCCAACACTCGCGCTCACCGGCGACCTGGGGCAGGTGTTAAATCAGTTTCTGTCAATACTCGAGCAGCAGAGCGAGGAGCGACTCGGGTCGTGGTGGGATCAGATACGCAAGTGGCAACTGTCGCAGCCGCTGCGTTTCTCGGGTTCACAAAACCAGATCAAGCCGCAAACTGTCATTCGCGAGTTGCATCGTCTGACGAATGGCGAAGCGCTCGTCACAACCGACGTGGGCCAACATCAGATGTGGGTGGCCCAATTCTATCCCTTTACACGACCACGACAACTGATTACCAGCGGAGGACTGGGAACAATGGGATTCGGTTTGCCGGCGGCGCTGGGCGCGCAGCTCGCGCTACCCGATCAACTGGTCGTGGCTGTCGTTGGCGATGGTGGATTTCAGATGACTAACCAGGAGCTGGCGACTGCGGTGCAATACGATCTGCCGGTGAAGGTGCTGATCATGAATAACGGGTACCTCGGTATGGTGCGGCAGTGGCAGGAAATGTTCTACGACCGCACTTACTCGGAAGTCGATATTTCAGTTGCGCCGGATTTCGTGAAGCTCGCAGAGGCGTATGGTGCGGCGGGGTTTCGAGTAGAGCGCCCCGTAGAGCTGCGTGAGGTAATGGAGGCGGCGTTGGAGCATAAAGGCGTGGCGGTGGTCGATGTTGTGGTTGCTAAAGAAGAGAACGTGTTTCCGATGGTGCCGGCAGGGGCCGATGCGCGCGAGATGATTACACAGACGTAGACAGGATTACAGGATTTGCAGGATTTACAAGATTCCAAACGGCATACGCTGTCGATAATTGTTGCTGATGAGCCCGGAGAGTTGTCGCGGATCGTCGGGCTGTTCAGTGCAAGAGGTTTCAATATCGAGACGATCTCGGTTGGTGAGAGTCTCGATCCACGCTGGTCGCACGTCACGATCGTTACGCGCGGCGATGAACGCACGATCCAGCAGATCGTCAAACAATGCGAACGACTGGCGCGAGTACGCGAGGTTCATGACGTCACGACTCGCCCACACATCGAACGAGAAATGGCGCTGATTACCGTCTCAGCAAAAGCTGGAGATGAACGCCAGGAGGTGTTGAGTCTCGTGAGCGTATTTCGCGCGAAGGTTGTCGATATCTCGCATACTCAACTCATCGTCGAAGCGTCCGGAAATAAAGAAAAGGTCGACACGTTTATCGAGTTGCTGCGGCCGATCGGTGTCACCGACATCACACGCACGGGGCACATTGCTATCAACAGACTTGCTGCACGCGCAGACGCCACCGCAGCTTGAGAGGAACACATGAACATTTACTACGACAAAGATGCGAGCCTCGATCTCATTCGCCAGAAACAGATCGCCGTGATCGGCTACGGCAGCCAGGGATTCGCGCAGGCGAATAACCTAAAAGACTCAGGCTGCAACGTCACTGTCGGCCTACGTGCGGGCAGCCCTTCCTGGGAGAAAGCCGAGCACGCAGGTCTGAAGGTGTTGCCGGTGGCGCAGGCTGTTGCAGAGGCAGACATCGTGATGATGCTCGTACCCGACGAGCTCGCGCCTGAGATTTACGCGCGTGAAGTCGCGGAGTCGATCACGCCGGGTACGTACATCGCGTTTTCGCATGGGTTCTCGATTCACTACAAGTTTATCCAGCCGCCGGAAGATGCGAATGTGTTCATGGTGGCGCCGAAAGGGCCGGGACATCTCGTGCGCCATGAGTACAACCGCGGCGCCGGCGTTCCCTGCCTACTGGCTATAAACCACGATCCGACCGGCGATACGAAGCAGATTGGTCTCGCGTACGCATCAGCGATCGGTGGCGGTCGCGCCGGTATCATCGAAACGACATTCCGCGAAGAAACGGAAACAGATCTCTTCGGCGAGCAAGCCGTGCTCTGCGGCGGTCTGACGTCGCTGATCAAAGCAGGCTTCGAAACGTTAACGGAAGCGGGCTACGCGCCCGAGATGGCTTACTTCGAATGTCTGCATGAGATGAAGCTCATCGTCGATCTACTCTACGAAGGCGGCATTTCAGAGATGCGCTACTCGATCTCAAACACTGCGCAGTACGGCGACATGACGCGCGGGCCAGTTGTGGTCAATAATGAAACGAAGAATCGCATGCAAGCACTGTTGAAGGACATTCAGTCAGGCGCATTTGCGCGTGATTGGATGAATGAAGCAAAAAATGGACGACCGCGCTTTCAGCAACTTGAGGATGAAGCGCGCGAGCATCCGATCGAAAGCGTTGGCGCGCGCCTCCGCACGATGATGCCGTGGCTCGCACAAAGCCGTCTGGTAGATAAGGCCAGCAATTGAGCTCGAAACAACGCAGTCACGCAATCACACGCGGCGTGGAGCGAACACCCAATCGTGCCATGCTCCGCGCCGTCGGCTTTGCAGATAACGATTTTCACAAGCCGATCATCGCAGTCGCCAACGGGTACAGCACGATCACGCCGTGCAACGCCGGTCTCGATCGTCTCACCGAGCGCGCAGTTGCAACGCTTCGTGAAGCCGGCACGATGCCGCAAACCTTCGGCACGATCACCGTCAGCGACGGCATCTCGCAGGGCACGGAAGGAATGAAGTATTCGCTCGTGTCGCGCGAGGTCATCGCCGATTCGATTGAGACTGTGTGCCAGGCGCAATCAGTCGACGGTCTGTTGGCGATCGGTGGCTGTGACAAGAACATGCCGGGCGCGATGATCGCGATTGCGCGTCTCAACATACCTGCGTTGTTTGTGTATGGCGGCACTATCAAGCCCGGTAATTTACAGGGCGAGGATTTGACAATCGTGAGCGCGTTCGAAGCGGTCGGGAAGTTTTGCGCGGGCAAGATCAGCGAGGATCAGCTCGTAGAAGTCGAGCGTCACGCGTGCCCGGGTATCGGCTCGTGCGGCGGCATGTTCACTGCAAACACGATGTCGGCTGCGATCGAGGCGATGGGTATGTCGCTTCCCTTCTCTGCGACGATGTCCGCGGACGGTGATGAAGTCGTCGCGAACGCAGCGCGCGCGGCGGAAGTGCTCGCACGGGCGGTGCAAAATCAGATCCTGCCGCGACAGCTACTCACCCGCGAGGCTTTTGAAAATGCGATCGCAGTGGTGATGGCGACAGGTGGCTCGACGAATGCCGTGTTGCACCTGCCTGCGATCGCCCATGCGGCTGGCATTAGACTCACGCTCGACGACTTCGAGAGAATCAGAGAACGGGTGCCGGTGCTCTGTGATCTGAAGCCTTCGGGTCGGTACGTCGCTACAGATCTGCACAACGCCGGCGGCATTCCGCAAGTTATGAAGATGTTACTCACGCGCGGCTTGCTGCACGGTGATGCAATGACAATCAGTGGCGAGACGATCGAGCAGGTGCTGGCTGACGTGCCTGAAAACCCGCGCGAAGATCAGAACGTGATACGGCAGTTGCACGATGCGGTTTATCCGGAAGGTCATCTCGTTATTCTGCGTGGCAATCTCGCGCTCGAAGGTGCGGTCGCGAAAGTCTCCGGCGTGAAGAACAAAGTCATCACTGGAAGGGCGCGTGTCTTTGATTCAGAAGAATCATGTCTGCAAGCAATCCTGTCAGCGCAGGTCAAAGCGGGCGATATCGTGGTGATACGTTACGAAGGTCCGAAAGGCGGACCAGGCATGCGCGAAATGCTGGCGCCGACGTCAGCGTTGATCGGTGCGGGACTCGGCGATTCAGTCGGGTTGATAACGGACGGGCGCTTTTCAGGTGCGACATACGGAATGGTCGTCGGGCACGTCTCACCGGAAGCTGCGGTAGGTGGAAATCTCGCGCTCGTCAACGAAGGTGATTCGATCACGATCGACGCTGAGCGCAGGCTGTTGCAAGTGAATATCTCGGATGGTGAACTGGCGCGACGCCGTGAAAACTGGCGTCCACCTGAGCCACGTTATAAGACAGGAGTACTCGCGAAATATGCGGCGCTCGTGAGTAGCGCGAGCCTCGGCGCAGTGACCGATTAGATACCCTCACTTGACCGTCTCCACTGCCTTCCCCTAAAGTGACTCATTTCCATGGCCATACGTATCGAAAACCAGTACGAGGGTTCGCTGCCGAAAGGCGCGCTCGAACAGATCGAAAGCGCTTTTGACAGCCTGCCGCGTGAACACACGCGCGGCCTCGAGCGAATCCGGCTTGTGCCTTTTATTACCGATCCACGCATCAAAGGCCCGTTTCAGGCGACCGAGCTGCCAGGACTCTACCATCCGCGCCAGGGCCCGAAAGGCGCGTGGCTCGAGCTCGCAATCAACGTCCTGTTGCAGCCGGACAAGCCGTTTCACAAGCGTATCGTTCCGCGGCTGTCGTTCAAGAGTAATCTGGTCGCCCTCGTGTTTTCACTCGTCGGCCAGCACTATCACATCACGCTGAAGCACTCGCTCAAGAAGACACAGCTCGAGCCGGCTGTGCGCGCGTACACTGAAAAGCAGTTAAAGGCGTGGAACGAGAAGAAGCACAGTTTCCGAGCGAAACTGTTCAAGCCGCTACAACCGACGTTTGAGCGTTGGGCGAAGTCGTTACAGAAGAGAGCGGCCGCTGAGAAGAAGAGACAGGCGAGCTAGAGACAGGATTTACAAGATTTTTCAGGATGAACAAGTCTTGTAAATCATGAAAGATCTTGTTCATCTTGTACTTCGTCTATCTCGTCGGCCACGGCCCTGAGGATCAACGCGACTTCCGCATCACTCACCTGCGTCGCGCGAAACTTCACTTCAATATTGAAATCCTTTTCAGGCGAAGCATACTTGAACACGTAAGGCTTGTTGTCAGGCACGACGCGTGGCCCCATCTCCTGGCGCCGCACTTCCCTCGCGTCGTTACGATTCAATCCACGCGTCGCGATGTCTTTCGCCAGCCGCCGCATCGAGTCGTCATCAGGCTGGCGCACGATCTGAAGTAGCGACGACTTCGCATTGATATCAGCCGAGCGACACACCTCACGCACGTCGTCAGGAATACGCGCGATCGCCAACGCCTCACTCACCGTCGTCCTGCTCTTACCAACCTTGCGCGCCACGTCGTCGTGCGTGTAACCAAAACGCTCGCACAGCGCCAGCAGTCCATCGGCTTCTTCCCAAACCGTCAGGTCCTTGCGCTGCATGTTTTCAATCAGCGCGATCTCCGCGACCGTGCCTTCGTCGACTTCCATCTCGACACAAGGCACTTCCTTCAATCCCGCCTTTTGCGCCGAGCGCCAGCGACGCTCGCCGGCGATGATCATCCAGCGCCCGGTAAGTCGATTCGGTTTGACGAGGAGGGGCTCGAGCACGCCCTTCTCGGCAATCGACGCGGTGAGCTCGGTGAGATCGCCGAATTCCGTACGCGGTTGTTCCGGATTCGGATCCAGCTTGTCCACGGCTATCATCCTGCCGACCTGCTGCGGCCGGTGTTGTGACAGTTCTTCGACGTAATGCGCGTCGTGGCGCATCTGGAGGCCGGTTGGCAATCCCCTCTTAGACACGGCTAATTACCTCTTCGCAAAGTTTTCCATATTCGATTGCTCCGGATGAGTTCGGAGCAAAGCTAAAAATCGATTCTTTGTAGGCGGGCGATTCTTCTAGTCTGACGCTCTTCGTGATCACAGTATCGAAGAGTTTTGGACCAAACACCGATTTGATCTGTTCGTGAACTTCGCGCGCGAGCGTCGTGCGCTTGTCGTGCAACGTCACGAGCACGCCGAGCAGTTCGAGATTCGGATTAGGACGCGCTTTGACTTTCTCGATCGTCTCCAACAGATCGTCTGTGCCTTCGAGTGCGAAGTAAGACGATTGGATCGGAATCAATACGTGTGAAGCCGCGACGAGTGCGTTGACGGTGATTAGTCCGAGCGTCGGCGGTGTATCGATAACAATGACTTCATATTGTTGCCGGAATGGTTCGAGACGATCTTTGAGCCGGAAAGGCGCGTCGAAATCACCCACGAGTTTGGCTTCAAGTTTTGCGAGATTGATTCTTGCCGGAACGATGTGCAGGTTCTCGACCGGACTCTGGTACACCGAATCTTCCACAGGCGCCTGGCCGTCCATCATCAGCTCGTAGATCGAGCGCTCGACTGAGCGCGGATCCAGAAACGAGATTGAGCTGTTGGCTTGTGGATCGAGATCGAGAAGAAGGACACGTTGTCCCTTGCGGGCAAAAGCGGCGGCTAGATTGATGGCGGTAGTGGTCTTACCTACCCCACCTTTCTGGTTGGCGATGGCGATTACCATTCGCTGCACAGGTGGCAAACTATCGCTCCATAGACTAAGTAACCTTCTTCTCTGTGCAACCTCTGTGTTCTCTGTGTCTCTGTGGTTAATGTCACCGCAGAGGCGCAGAGGACGCAGAGGTTGCGCAGAGATTACATTGGTAAGTCACCGGCCTCGCCGATAACGTCAGGCCATTCTTCTTCACTCGCACTCAATTCCGGCTCTTCACTGTCTTCGGTCGAGAGCGTGTTGTGTGAAGCTTTGATCACTTCCATGTCGACAAAGATCGGACAGTCAGCTCGCAATGCCAACGCGATCGCGTCAGACGGTCTCGAATCGAGCACCAGACGATCTCCATCACTGTTTCGCATTTCGATCACAGCGAAGAACGTGTTATCGCGCAAGCTCGTAACTACCACTCGCTCAACTCGAACACCCAGTTCGACGATCAGGTTACGCAGGAGATCGTGTGTCATCGGTCGCGGCGGTGCATGCTTTTCGATCTCAAGGGCGATTGCATTCGCTTCATACGCGCCCACCCAGATCGGCAGCATCGTATCACTTTGAACGTCTTTCAAAATAATAATTGGAGTCCCGCTGTTGGGATCCATCATTAACGCTCGGATCTTGACCTCGATTTCCATATGCAGGTACCCCTAACCCTACTGCCGATCCTGTAACAAATTACCATACAAACTATTTGTCTTCGCTGTTGTCACCAACACATCGACGATCTCGCCTTCAAGACGGCTGTCGCCTGCGAAGTTTACGACCTTATGGCAAGTTGAATGCCCGCTGAGATCTTTTTCAGACCGCGAGCTCTGTCTTTCAGCAAGCACGCTCAGCGTGCGGCCAACATACGAACGGTAAATCTTCTCCTGAGCCGCGCGGTGTACTTTATCAAGTTCGATGAAGCGCGCAGTCTTCTCGGTCTCGGAAACGTTATCATGAAACTCTGCCGCCGGAGTTCCCGCGCGCTTTGAATACTTGAAGATATACAAACTATCGTACTCACACTCTCTCACGAGCTCGATCGTCTGTTGAAAATCTTCGTCTGTTTCGCCCGGAAATCCGACAATGATGTCGCTCGTCAGCGCGAGTCGCCTGCTCGAATTCTTTATACGCTCGATTCGTGCGAGATAGTCAGATCGTTTGTGACCGCGGCGCATCAGCTTGAGAATGCGATCGCTGCCCGATTGAACCGGCAGATGCACCCAGTCGCATAGATTCGGGTTTTCTTCGATTGCCGTAACGATGTCCGGGTGAAAGTCGCGTGGGAATGAAGTCATAAACTTGATGCGCGGTAGTCCGGTCGCTGCAACTGCCCGCAATAGACGGCAGAACGGCGTCGCGCCGCCGAATCCTTCGAGTCCATCTTCGACACGCGGGCGATAGCTGTTTACGTTCTGCCCGATCAGATGGATCTCTTTGTAACCAAGCGCCTGGAGTCTCTTTGCTTCGGCAACGATCTCACTTGCCGGACGGCTGCGCTCGCGTCCACGTGAGTACGGCACAATGCAGAACGAGCAAAACTTGTTGCAGCCTTCGATGATGGGAATGAAAGCGACGTGTGATGAGTGTCGCTCAACTGGAGAAACGTCCCACGAATCGTCTGCGCCACGCTCGCCGAGATCGAGCACTTTCTTCTCGCCGTCACGCGCGCGTTCGATCAGTGTCGGAATGCGGTCGGTAGCGCGTGTTCCGATCACCATGTTGACGGACGATGCATGTTCAAAAACTGCGGCGCCCTCGAGTTGGGCCACGCAACCCATCACGCCGACGAGAAGATCTCGTGGTCGTTCTGCGCGCAGCTCACCGATACGTGTGTAGACTTTGCGCTCTGCTTTCTCGCGCACCGAGCAGGTGTTCAGCAAAACGACGTCTGCCTCATCTACAGAGTCACAGAGATCGTATCCACTGGCGCGGAGACCCGTGGCTGCGCGCTCAGAATCAGCTACATTCATCTGGCAGCCATGCGTCTCGATGTACACTCGCGGCTTCATGCTTTGCACCGTTTTAATGTGCCGACAGTCTACCAGAAATCATTTAGAGAACGCGATAGCGACATTTTTACAGAACCGAGCGCGGTAGCGCCGGGTTAAACTCAATCTTTCGTAGTGTTTCTTGCAGTTGACCCGGCGCTACCGCGCTCGGTTCTGTAGATTTATCGCGCTGAAATTTAGGATCGCTTGATTCTTGAGTTTTTCGCTTGTAGTATCGCGGCGTCAGTAAACCCAGAAAAGAAAGAAAGGCTCCTCATGTCCTTCAATAAAATAATTCTCGTGGGAAATCTCGGTCGCGATCCCGAGCTGCGCTATACCGCCCAGGGCACTCCCGTGTGCAGCTTCAGTATGGCGACCAACGAACGCCGCAAAGATCGTAATGGCGAGATGCAAGACCACACGACGTGGTTCCGCATCACGCTCTGGAACCGCCTCGCGGAAACTGCCTCACAGTATCTGCAAAAAGGTAAACAGGTTTACATCGAAGGTCGACTGCGCGTGGAAGAGTACATCGACCGCGATGGCAAACCGCGCCACTCGCTCGAAGTGTTTGCGACTGACATGCAATTCATCGGCTCGCGCGGCGGCGACGAAAGCGGCGGCACCTACGAACGCGCAGCCTCGGCTGGCGCCAGTGGCGGCGGTAGCGGACCTGCGGAATCACCGGGAGAGTTGTCAGATGACGATATCCCGTTCTAGTTCGCTGGGTTCTTGCGAGCGGCCGTAGTCTTTTCAACAAAAAGCAGAACATCGAAACTGTCAGGGGCCTTCATGTCAATCAGGAACTGGTTATCCATTTCCGTGGCGTACATGGCGCCGATGTTGCGCGACTTGTGTGGCTGACTAAACCACGTCTCCGCAGGACTGCCTTTGGGAATCTTCCTGAGATCGATTGCTAATAACGGAATTCCCGTCGCCGCGAGAGTCGCGTCGAGACTGCCGGTGGGCGCGGGCGAAATAGTGAAATCGTGCAAGCCCTTCCCTTGCTCAACCGCCTGAAAAGATCCCTGGTTGAAAGCGAAGCCAAAAACCACCATTTGTTCACCAAACACTTCATGCAGCACGGAGCCCATCGTCTTGTAGCCCCAGGCGATATTTTTCGCGACGTGACCGTTGTGAGCCCATAGCACGATCTTCGCGTTTGGATTGTGGTCCAAAATCCATTTAATGTTCTGGGCCATACTAACGTCGCGCGGAACTTCGTTCACGTTCATCTGTATGCATTGAAGTACGACTCGCGCGTTTTGGATTACCCAGTCGAGCTCGCGAGCTGCAATTCCCTTCTGAGCATATGAACTTCGTGAGTCTTCGAGGTGCGCAATCACTCCGCGCCAGGCTGTGATCGACTCCTTCGGATCGACTTTTTTCGAAGCGTCTGCAGGTGTGCCCACATGCGTCATCAGCAGGCTTTGGCTGCGAATTGGAAAGACGATTTATCTAACGTCACTTGATAACCATTGCCTCCGGTATGGAAGCCTGCGGGCGTGGACGATTCAAAATCGAGATCGAAGTTAGTTTTATCGAGGTAAGGTTTTCCATCGAGGGTTACCTCCAAGCCATCGAACCAGGCACTTCCATCGCCCGTGTGAAGCGCGCCGAAGTTAATGTTTGTGACATCAGCAGCAACCGGGAGGTCGATTTCATAACGTTTCCAGTCTGTAGTTCCGCGTGCGCCTCGGTCTTCCATGTTGTCGAATGCAAGCACACCCATTTTGCCGTCGACACGCCACCAGAGCCCGGCCCATCCTCGAGTGATGTCTTTAGTCTTGATGTAGCCGCTGAAGTGCACGCGTTTACCCGCGGCGGCTTCAATCGGGAAACGTGCTGTCGCAATGCCGAAGGCTGGTCCCTGCGCTTGCGGTCCGACCTTTATCAGCTCAGTAGCCTTCCGCAGATCTCCGAGATACGCGGTGTCGTTCTTAGTGACAAAATCTCGCACGATTACGCCGGCCACGTCTGGCGTCTGCATGTCAAAGCCGGTAAATTGAACGCGGCCTTTGCCTGACTTGTTGAACTCACGCATCCACTGAATCATCTCCAGTACTTCCTGCGTGTTCCACGTCCAGAAGTACATTCCTTTTAGCAGCTTCGCCGGGTCTCCCTCTCCATTGAGAACGTAGTCGTTAAGACGATAGGCTTCAGGCATGTTGGCTTCGATCGAAAAGATGGTGAAGCCCATTTCGGAAGCAAGGAATTCGAGCATGCGGTGTTTGAGTTGAAAGAACTCACGCGTGCCGTGAGTCGCCTCACCCAGCGACACGATCCTGGCATTGCCGATGATCTTCTTGAGAGGCTGCATATCGGCAAAACCGTTCCCTGATTTGGGGAGTCTTGAGGCGAACAGCGTTGGCGGCAATCCAGTCGACAGTCGACTTATCCGGATTTTGTTGGACAGACTGCGCACATGCCAGTCCGATCAAACAACACGTGACCAGCAATATCGCTAGTATTCTTTGCATGTAGTCCTCCACTCCGGACCGGGAAGCGCGTATCTCCGATTACAACTGTAGGGGTGGCCCTCCGTGGCCACCCGTTCCTTTGCATACACAACGGGCGGCCACGGAGGGCCGCCCCTACAGTTGTCTTTCAAATTACAGGGTGCCCCAGCGGCCGAAGCCGCGGAGTTTGGTGTAGCGACGTTTTAGTCGATCCTCTTGCGAACAACTGACGGCTTCCGCAAGACGTTCACTCAACGCTGAATCGAGATAACGTGCTGTTTGATCGTAATCGTTGTGTGCGCCGCCTTCCGGCTCTGGAATGATCTTGTCGACAATCCCCTCCTCCTGAAGATGCTGCGCAGTGAGTCGCAGACCTTCCGCCGCCTGGTCCGCTCGGGACGAATCTTTCCAGAGAATCGCCGCACAACCCTCCGGACTGATCACCGAGTAAATCGAGTTCTCGAGCATCAGCACCTGATCGCCGATACCGATTGCGAGTGCTCCTCCCGATCCACCTTCGCCGATCACGGTCACGATAATCGGCACCTTGATCTTGGCCATCTCGCGCAGGTTATAAGCGATCGCCTCCGCTTGCCCACGTTCCTCGGCGTCGATCCCCGGATAAGCACCGGGCGTGTCGATGAACGTGAAGATCGGCCGCCCAAACTTCTCACCAAGCTTCATCACGCGCAACGCCTTTCGATAACCCTCGGGCTTCGGCATGCCGAAGTTTCGATAACTGCGTTGCTTCGTGTCGCGCCCCTTCTGATGACCGATGACGATCACGGGCAGACCGTGAAACCGCGCCAGCCCGCACACGATAGCCGGATCTTCTGCAAACCGCTTGTCGCCATGAAGCTCGACGAAGTCTTCAAACAAACGCTCGATGAGATCGAGTGTGTAAGGTCGGTCGTTATGACGAGCGAGCTGCACGCGCTCAAACGCGGTTCGCTGCTCGGCGGGTTTTGCGGGTTCGGGGGAGTCTTTCTCTTTTTTATCTTTGGCCATTCGTCTTTTGTGCTTCTTTGCGGCTCGTTTCGACAGTAACCGCACAACCTAATTCTTTCAGAGCTTTCTCTAATTCGCCACTGCGTTTCACGCGCAGAGCGTCGTTAGGCCTTATCCTCACGACTGTGCCGTCGCCGATCAAAGTTTCGAAAGCGACTTCGCAGTCACCTGGATTCAGGTTGATCAACGTCAGGATCGAGTCGCACAAACCAGTGAAGTCGTCGTGTGGCGGCGTGCGCAGGACAAGAAACTCGTTACCCCTTTCGGCCGCATCCAGACTCTGTATCTGATCCACGATGATCGTCGGTGGATTGTCTTCGCTCAGCTCCAGCTTGCCGATCACGATTGCCGGCAATTCATTTTGCGCGAGGGCGGCATGTTTGCGATAGCCCTCAGGCCACAACACACACTTCGTACCGCCGGCTT
Source organism: Pyrinomonadaceae bacterium (assembly GCA_036498585.1). Classification (GTDB taxonomy): domain Bacteria; phylum Acidobacteriota; class Blastocatellia; order Pyrinomonadales; family Pyrinomonadaceae; genus PSRF01. Next base: position 14,198 of record DASYFE010000069.1, read on the forward strand.
CGTCCTCCAGACGGAAGAGGGCAAACTTGTCGCCTTTCTTCGTGGTGCGGATCTGGAGGTCGCCGATAATCCCGCCACTCGTCACTCGAATCCCGGTCGTGAGCTCAGCCAAGTCGGACGACTTCACCGCTTTCATCCTTTGCAGCGTGTCGAGGTAACGCTCGAGCGGGTGACCGGTGATATAAAAGCCGAGCGCCGCTTTTTCAGCAGCTAACATTTCACTTAAAGTCCAGCCCTTCGCGGTCGGCGACAACTCATTTGCGTAATCGATCTCCTGCGGCATGTCGCCGAAAAGACCGTTCTGCCCGAGGAGTCTCTCGCGCTTCGCGCGTTGTGCGTGCGACAGTGCCGCGTCGATCGAGTTGAAGAGCCCGCCACGCCACGCTTCAATCGGTCGACCATCCTTGAGTGAGTCGAAGGCGCCTGCGCTAACCAGGCTCTCAAACACTCGCTTATTCAAAGTGGACGACTCAACTCGCTCGGCGAAGTCGAAGAACGACCGGAACGGACCCCCCTCACGCGCTTCACAAATCGCTTTAACAATGGAATGGCCGAGGCCCTTAATCGCCGTAAGCCCGTAGCGAATGGCTCCGCTTAAGGGAGTAAAGCCAGAATTGCTCTCATTAACGTCAGGCGGCAGGAGGGCGATCTTTTGAGCCCTTAACTCCTTCGAATACTTAAACACTTTAGCAGCGTCCTGAGCCTCGCTCGAGAGCACAGCGGCGTAGAAGTGTTCCGGATAATGTGCTTTCAGGTAAGCAGTCTGGAAGGCGAGATACGCATACGCGACACTGTGGCTGCGATTGAATCCATAGTCTGAAAACTGGGCCATCAAAGAGAAGATCTTCTCCGCCTTCTCCTGCTTGATGCCACGCTCGACTGCGCCCTTGATGAACTTCTCTTCATGAACGGCCATTTCCTCGCGCTTCTTCTTGCCCATCGCGCGACGCATGAGGTCGGCTTCGCTAAGTGTATAGCCGGCAAGCTTCTGCGCGAGCTGCATTATCTGCTCCTGGTAGACGATGATGCCGTAAGTATTGTTCAGGATCTCCTTCATCTCGGGCACGAGGTAACGAACGGCTTTCTTGCCGTGGTGGCGCTGGATGAATTCATCGACCATGCCGCCATCGAGTGGCCCCGGACGATAGAGAGCATTAAGCGCGGCGAGATCTTCGAGGCCCTTCGGCTTCAGTTTCCGACAAATCTCCTGCATGCCCGACGACTCAAACTGGAAGACTGCTTCAGTCCTCCCTTCCGCGAATACAGCAAGCGCTTTAGCGTCGTTAAGCGCTAAATCCGCCCATTTAATCTCTTCACCAAGCTGCTGTTTAATGCTGATTAAGCAGTCATTTATAACAGTTAAAGCGGTAAGCGCTAAAAAGTCCATCTTAAGCATGCCGGTTTTTTCAAGATCCGACATGACATATTGCGTGGTTAGTTCGTCCTTCCCGGAGACGGCGACCGGGATCAATTCCTGAAGCGGCAACGGCGAGATCACCACCCCCGCGGCGTGCACCGAGGAGTGACGAGCACAGCCTTCGAGCCGCTGCGCGATCTCAAGTATTTCTTTAACCGTGGGGTTCGTGTCCATCTCCCGCCGGAGTTCAGGTACTTGTTCAAGTGCCTGGCTAAGGCTCACGTTCCGGCCACGGACCGGCGGCGGAATCATCTTCGCGATCCGGTCGACCTCGGCGTAAGGCACTTCCAGCGCCCGGCCTACGTCTTTGATCGCGGCCTTCGAAGCGAGGGTCCCAAACGTGATGATCTGGCAGACAGAGTCGCGACCGTAGAGACCCGCGACGTGGTTGATGACGTCGCCACGACCGCGGACGCAGAAGTCGATATCGATATCAGGCATCGTGACGCGACCGGGGTTGAGAAAGCGCTCGAACAGCAGGTCGTATTGGAGCGGATCGACGTCGGTGATCTCGAGGCAGTAGGCGACCAGGGAGCCGGCCGCCGAGCCGCGACCCGGACCGACCGGGATCGAGTGCTCCCTGGCGTAGCGAACGAAGTCCCAGACGATGAGGAAGTAGCCGGCGAACCCCATCTGCTTGATCATCTGGATCTCGCTCGTCAATCGGGTCTGATAATCACTGAACGGCTGCTTCAAATCTCCGCGGGCGGCCTGCGCGTCCAGCACCTGCTGTCGTCGCCGGTCGAAACCATCGCGGACGACCTTCTCGAAATAATCATCGGCCGAGAGACCTTCCTCGGACTGCGGGATCGGATACTGCGGCAGGTAGTTGATGTTCTCAGGCAGCTTCAGCTCGCAGCGCTCCGCGATCTCGACTGTGCGCGTCAGCGCTTCCGGCAGCTCGTTGCCGAAGATGTTCCACATTTCTTCCTGCGAGCGGACGTAGAAGTACGGGCTGTTGTAACGCAGGCGATTGGAGTCGTTGACGGTCTTACCGGAGCCGATGCACAGAAGAACGTCGTGTGCGCGCGCATCATCGGGCGTCAGGTAGTGCGCATCGTTGGTCGCGACGAGCGGCACGCCCGTTCGCTTTGAAAGCTCGACAAGGTTCTTGCGGATACGCTGCTGCGGCTCGAGGCCGTGCTCCTGGATTTCGAGGAAGTAGTTCCCTTTTCCTAGGATCTCTTCAAACTCGATGGCGGCCTTCGCAGCTTCCTCACACTTCTCCTGGGCCAGGTATGCCGAGGGCACGCCTGACATGCATGCCGAGAGCGCAATTAGTCCTTTGCTGTGTTCGGCGAGTAGCTCTTTGTCGATGCGCGGCTTGTAGTAAAAGCCCTCGGTGTAGGCTTTCGAAGTCAGGCGCACGAGGTTCTGGTAACCCTCGTAGTTCTGCGCCAGTAGGATCAAATGATGGTTTGCCTTTTCACCGGGCGCGCTCGCGGCTTTCTCTTTGCGGCTGCCGCGCGTGATGTAAGTCTCGCAACCGATGATCGGCTTAATCCCCCGATACTTCATCGCGTTGTAGAAAGAGATCGCGCCGTACATGTTGCCATGATCGGTCATAGCGCACGCGGGCATCTTCATTTCTTCAACACTTTTGGAGAGCGGTTTGATTTGGATGGCGCCGTCGAGAAGGCTGTAGTCAGTATGAAGATGGAGGTGTACGAATTGGCGGTGCATTGGTCCTTTTCTTTTCTCTGCGCGAACTCTGCGTCCTCTGCGGCTCTGCGGTGAGTTATTCCACGGTTAGCATCACCGCAGAGCCGCAGAGGGCGCAGAGATCACGCAGAGAGAAATTATTCCCATTCAATAGTTGAAGGTGGTTTGGAACTGATGTCGTAAACAACGCGATTGATGCCGCGGATCTCGGAAATGATCCGCGCCGAAACTCGCGCTAAAAGATCGTGCGGCAGTCGCGCCCAGTCGGCCGTCATGCCGTCGACGCTCGTGACCGCGCGAATCGCGATACAACGTTCATACGTCCGCTCGTCTCCCATCACGCCGACGGACGAGACGGGCAGCAGTACTGGAAAAGCCTGCCACACCGAGTTGTACAACTCAGCGAGACGCAGCTCTTCGTCGAATATTCGATCCGCGGCCTGGACGAGGCGGATCTTTTCCTCGGTGATGTCACCAAGAATGCGCACAGCCAAACCAGGACCCGGGAATGGATGGCGCCCAAGGATCTCTTCCGGAACGTGCAACTCTCTTCCGATCAAACGCACTTCGTCTTTGAACAACTCACGCAGCGGCTCTATCAGTTTGAGATTCATCTTTTCAGGCAGCCCACCGACGTTGTGATGACTCTTGATCACCGCTGACGGACCACGCACGGAAACTGATTCAATGACGTCGGGATAAAGCGTGCCCTGCACGAGATAACCAACGTCACCGATACGGCGCGCTTCTTCTTCAAACACGTCGATAAATATTTTCCCGATGCGCTTTCGCTTCTCCTCCGGATCGGTGATGCCCTTTAGTGCTTCGAGAAAGCGATCTCCGGCACGAACACCGTTGACGTTGAGCTTCATCGTTTGTCGCAGCAGCGCGAGTGTCGACTCGAATTCACCTTCACGCAGGAGACCATTGTCGACGAAGATACACGTCTGTCGATCGCCAATCGCTCGATGGACGAGCGCCGCGGCGACAGTGGAATCCACTCCACCCGACAAGCCTGACACAACGCGTCCTTCGTCGCCGAGGTAGCTGCGAATGCGCGCGACTTGATCTTCAATAACTGCTTCCGGCGACCAGTCACCGCGACAGCCGCAAACGGAAAATAAAAAGTTTCGCAGCACCTGCGCGCCGAGCGGCGTGTGTGCAACCTCCGGATGAAATTGAACACCATAAATGCCGCGCGACTGATCTTCCATCGCATTCAATGCGTCGTCAGTTAGTGCTGTTACATGAAAGCCCGGTGGCACTTCTGTGACATGATCGCCATGACTCATCCAAACATCGAGCTCCTCCGGCAAGTCCTGAAAAAGACGGCTCGTGACGTCGAGAACTTTCAATCGTGCATAGCCAAACTCACGGTTCGGAGACGCGGCCACGTCGCCACCAAGCTCGCGTGCGAAAACCTGGAACCCGTAACAGATGCCGAGCGTTGGACAGTCGACGGATTCGAGCAGTTGCGGATGCGGCTTGGGTGCGCTGCTGTCATAAACGGACGAAGGCCCGCCGGAAAAGATCAAACCGCGGGGCGATTTCGCGTTAATAGTATCCACAGGCGTGTTGAAAGGAAGGATCTCGCAGTAAACGCCCGCTTCTCTGACGCGTCGCGCGATGAGCTGTGTATACTGCGATCCGAAGTCAAGTATTATTACGGTTTCATGATTCTGGGTGCTCATGGATTGGAAAGAGTGAGCGATTATAGCCACTGATTAGACGGATTTAAAACGAATCAACTAAGCGAACAAATGTTGGCTCAAATTCTGACACTTTTCCTGATCACAAGTTTTGCGAACAGCGACGCGCTTTTGTCTCAACCGCTGACGGTTCGCTGGCGATACGAGTCGCCGGTCACACTCAATCTCACGCCTGCTTTCGACAATGAACGTATTTATTTACCACTAGCGGGCGGCACGATCGTCGCGCTAAAAGCGAAAGATGGTCAACTCTACTGGCGCACAGAAGTAGGCGGCGAGCTATCGGCGTCACCGGTTGCCGATGAGGCTGCAATCTATGTCGCGTCTGAAACTAAAGTCCAACCGAATGAGACGCAGAAACCAGCGGGTGCTTTGCGGGCACTTGGTCGCGAAGGAGGGGTGACGCAGTGGATGACTCCTTTAGTGCGACCATTGCGCGGCGCGCTCACTCTGAGTGATGGGAAAATATTTGCCGGCGGCAGTGACGGTAGAGCTTACGCGTTCGATAAGCGGACCGGCGGCGTGTTGTGGTCGATACCGTTCGAGATCGTGTTCAGCGGTCAGCCTGTGGTTAAAGGTGGCAAGGTATACCTCGGCAGCGAAGACGGCACTGTGTTGGCCTTGGACGAAGCGACTGGTCGTCTGCTCTGGCGCTATCGAACGCAGGGCGCCATACATGGACCAGTGGCTGTTAATGACGACACGGTCTTCTTCGGCTCTGGCGACAACTACGTCTACGCGCTCAGTGCTGATAAGGGCAAGATGAAATGGCAGAAGCGAACGGGCGCAGGTGTTGAATCGGTCGTGCTCGCAGGCGAGTCCCTCCTCGCCGCCTCTCTCGACAACTTCGCCTATTTGCTAAACCACAAAGGCAAAATGCTCTGGAAAAAACTTCTCCCCGGCCGCATCTCCGCCCAACCCCTGGCGGTCGAACAAACCGCCCTCTTCACACCATTATCAAGCTCCGAAGGCGTCGTGCTCGGCTTGAAAGACGGCAAGCAAGTCAACACTCTCGCCGCCGGGGAAGAATTATCAAGCTCCGCCTCCCCCATCATCGTCGGCGACACCGTAATCGTCACCACCGAACGCGGCCTCCTCGCCTTCGCCCGCCCCTCGGACTCCGCTTCAAAGCCAATTAACTAGCTCCATCAGCTACAAAAATGCAGCAGAACGTTCTTAAAGAATGTATCAAGACTTAGTTTGAGTTCAGAGTTCAAGCGGCTTTGCCCGAAAAGTCTGATTTCTCTGTGCAGCCTCTGCGTTCTCTGTGTCTCTGTGGTTGTTTTTCATAAGCAATCTTCAACCACAGAGACACAGAGAACGCAGAGGCTGCACAGAGAAGAGCATGTGTGACGACTTTTCCGGCAAAGCCACTTAGACTCTGAACTCAACTTTGAAAGGCGCGTGAGAAATGCTCCTTATGATCGGCCGAACGGTTTGGCCTCTAACTTCGCTTCCGCCTTAGCTTCACCGCGCCTCCAGAAAATACGCGACAGCAAGCCGTGCAGGATGTAGCCAACTACGATCGCGAGGAGCACGTACTGCGAGAATAAGAAGATCAGCATCCCAACCGACAGCACAAGAATAATGATCCGCATACTACGAACACGCATGCCGACCGTCTTGAAACTCGAAAAACGCCAGGTGCTGACCATCATCACACTGAGAAACCCAACGAGCGTCATCAGCAGCCCGGAATACAACTGCGCTTTCTCTGGGCCATAGTAGATGAGCGGCGACGGCGCGAAGTGAACAAGCGCTGCTATTAATCCGCCGGCGACAGGGATCGGCAAACCGACAAAACTCTTCTTATCGACTTTCGGTGTGCCTTCGGCGAGGATGCGCGGGCGCGAGGACTGCACGTTGAAACGCGCCAGACGAAACGCGCCGCAGATCAGATACATGAACGAGAGAAACCACGCGAAGCGGTGCAGCTTGGTCCCCTCGATGAGAGTCGCCCCATAACCCCAAACGTAAGCCAGCACCGCGGGCGCGATACCGAATGTAACAACGTCAGCAATCGAGTCGAGTTGAATACCGATCTCGGTTGTCGTTTTAGTGAGACGTGCGATACGGCCGTCGAGCATATCGAACAACAAAGCAAAGCCGATCGCGATCGCAGCATTATCGAAGTGAGCAGTTGCAGCGACAAGATCAGGAGTCGCGCCGCCAAGCAGTTGAAAACCCCGCAGCGACTCCATCACCGAGAAGAACCCCATGCCGATATTGGCGGCGGTGAATGCCGAAGGTATGAGATGGAGCCCTTTTTTCACACCGTGACGTGGGGGATTCGGGCGTTCCGATTCTTCTGCATGACTCATGAGATTCTCCCAATGACGGTCGTGCCTCCACGCACGCGATCACCTTCTTTAACGGTCACGCGAACGTTCGCAGGAAGCAGTAGGTCGGTGCGCGAGCTGAACTTGATCATCCCGAAGCGCTCGCCGAGGCCAAGACTGTCGCCCTCTGCCTTCCAACAGACTATGCGACGCGCGAGTATTCCCGCAATCTGTTTGCAGACGACCGTGATCTTCTCACCCTGAATAGTCAGCGCGTTCTGCTCGTTTACAAGACTCGCCTTCTCGTTAGTCGCCATTAGAAACTTGCCGGGCGAGTAGAGCACATCAACAATTTTGCCCGGGATAGGCGAACGATTGATATGGACGTCGAGTGGTGAAAGAAAAATGCTGACAACAGTGGAATCGGCGCCAGCTGAGCTAATGCGTGTGACCTTTCCATCAGCAGGCGAAACAACGACGTCAGGATCGGATGGCGGGACGCGTTTCGGATCACGGAAGAAGAACGCCATAAAAAGCGTCACCAGTAAGAAAATTGCTGCGACCCACCAAAAGCCCAGCACGGCCGCGCCCGCCGCCAGCAGCAACGGAACAACGATATAAGGAATGCTTTCTTTAACTATTCTCACCGTCTGCCTTAAATTACAAGAAGCACAAAAATCGCAAAGCTGCTTTGCTATTTTTGTGCCTCTTTGTGGCTCGATCTTGAAGAAACTGCAATGCAGTTTCAGTGACTCAAGCTCTGACTCTTCTGATATTGCAGCATCATTGAGTACATCTGATCTTTCAGGGCCAGTTTCTTCTTCTTAAGCGTAATCTCCTCCAACTGTTCGTCGTCGCTCGGATAGGAAAGAGCTGATAATTCACTAAGGCGTTCTTCGTACTTATGATGTTCCTGGGCCAATTGTCGAAATTCAGGATCTCGGTTTATCAACTCTTCCTTTAAACTATCCGTAGTTGCGATGTCCATGTTCGTGCATGTCTCCTTTCAGACGAATGAAAGTGGGCAGGATTGGTCTGGAGGTCAGGGCTGAACCTCCCTCTCGGAATGTGTAGCACGGGAAAAATGGTAGCCTAACAGGTCAGACAGATCAAGCGGGTAATTCACCCCAGATTCAGAGTCATCACTACCGCATCTTCAATCGGGTCTGAATAATAATTCGCTCGCCGCGCAATGGCCTGGAAACCGCTCTTTTCATAGAGCGCCTGGGCGGCGAGATTTGCGCTGCGGACCTCCAAAAATGCGGCGTTTGCCTTGCGATTACGCGCTTCCTGTATCACGTGGTCGAGCAGCGCGGCCCCGATGCCGCGACGTCGAAAACCGGAACGGACCGCGAAGTTATTTATGTGAAGCTCGCCGGCGGTCTCACGCGCAACGATGTAGCCGGCAATCGGAGCTGACTCGATCGCCGCGTCGGCCGGTCGCGCGATGAGCATCAGATCCCGATTAGCGCCCTGCAGCTCCGCGTAATATGCGGCCCAGCCCCAGCGGCTCAGCCCTGACTGCTCCTCGATCTCGACGACCTCGAGCAGATCGTGTTCGGACATGCGATGGATACTGATCCCCTCGGGAGCGGGGGCTGTCCGTTGTTCGGCCATGCGCTAGAGCTTACCTCTTTAACGCGAGTTTAGTCTGCTCGATTGAGAACTCATCCAGCCAAAGAGTACCGAAGATCGGGCACGGAGACGAGTCGCAGTTGTTTCTCTGGAGACGAATGACTGCGGCTTGCGAGGTTGGCAGGGTCGTGAAGTCGAAGCTCAATTTAGTCCAGGGAGTTGTAGCGGTTGGGAAGTTGTCTGACTTGCCTAACAATTCATTGTTAGTAGCATCGTTGACGACGATCACTGGTGGACCGCCGGTTACGAGATCTTTTGTCTTGACGGCGAAGGAGAGCCGGTAGGACGTGTTTGGATCGACGACCAATGTCTGCGAAAGCAATGGAGTTCCGGGAGTCCACGAGCCTTCTAAATTAATCTGGAGACTCTTTGCGCCGCTCGCTTTTTCAGTGACGTCGATTGCGAGGCGGTTCTTTTGCTGTGGAGCGATGATCCAATCGAATCCTGATTCATTGAGAACGAGTGGATCTTCGAAGCCGGCATTGACGAATAAAGGCTTACGAAATTTGCCGGGAGGAACCCATAGATCGAATGACTCGTTGAAAGCTTTCGCGTCGAAGAGCAGCCGTGACACTTCTTTTATGTTTTCAGCAGAGAGTGGAGCGATTAATAAACGGATCTCATCGATGACTTCTCTTCCCTTTCCATTTCTTGCGAGGTAGCGGATCAAAGCAAGACGCTCGTTATCGTTTTTGATATCGAGCAGTGATTCAGTTGTTTTTAGATCGGTGCGCGAGATGCCCCACGCGAGATCGATCAGGTTTGGTGCGTAACGAGGATTTGCAAGAGCTGCCCTGCGCAGATCGGTGAAGGCATCGTTCGCTCGTCCCATGCGGAACAGGAGATTGCCACGCTGCCAGTGCGTGTGTGCGTAGTAAGGCGCCCAGCGAACGGCCTGATCCAGTGCGGCGAGTGCGGTTTCTGTGTCGCCAAGCTCTTCGCGTGTGTTACCGAGATCGATCCAGAGATAGTCGTCACGATAGCGGAGTGCCGTAGCTCGTTCGAGTGACTTTGCGGCTTCGTCAGGCTTTTGCAGACGATTGAAGATCGTCGCACGCGCGCGCTGTGCTTCGGGATCCGACGGGGCTAATTGCACTGCTTGATCAGCGCCTTCAATCGAATTCGTCGCGAGCGCATATCGCGCAAACATCCGCGACACGCCAAACCGCGCCGACGCCTGGATCAGAAACAAGCAACACAAGATCCCTAAGATTGAGAGAACTACTCGCATTCAACTGTAGGGGTGGCCCTCCGTGGCCACCCGCCGCGTCGAATATAAAGAACGGGTGGCCACGGAGGGCCACCCCTACAGTTATTTTTCACGCGCATAAAAGATGGGGTGGCCCAAAGCCACCCCATCACAAATTCACTTGAGTTCCTAATTACGGATTCGAGCCGCTGGGATTGTCCTGGAAAAAGAGCGGGGTCAATGCTGCTGCGCCGATGCCGCCGAAGAGGACAAGAGTCCCTGCAGTGCCCAGTCCGAAGAGTCCACCGCTACCGCCATGGACCGCTGGAGTCGTTGTTGCAACACCGGTGTTAACTGTGGGCGCTGCTGCTCCTTGCGGGAAGCAAACATTGAGAACGCCACCGGCGGCCGGATCGTTTTTAGCAGCCGTACCCTGGTCGGTCGCGATCTCACCAGTCGTCTTCTTCTTCGCCGTCAGAACCGCGCAACCATGAACGAGAACTACTTTGACGTTCCCCTGATCGTCGTAGGTCAGCATGAGCTTCGTGTTCGGTGCGATGTCGAGCGAGCCGAGTGATCCTAGATTCACGGTTGCGGATTGATCGGCGCCTGTCTCGATCGTCGCGCCGGTCAGAATGGACGCACCGGTGTTAGCGCTCAGACCGTTAACCGTGACGGGCTGATTATTCCGCGTCGTCAGTCTTGCGACGACCTGTTGCGGAACGAGGACTGGATTCGTCGTGTTGCCTGGCTCGGCGAGTCCGACTTGAAGACTAACCTGAACAATGGCGAGAAGTAGTAACGCCGCAATCACTTTCGAACCAACGGCATGTTTTTGGTTCATCTAAGTATCCCTTCTTCGAAGAAACCACTCGGCGATAGACCACACGCCCACTTGTTGGCGCAAGTCTAACGTCGTTGCGGGTTTAGGTCAACGATTTTCCCGAACTATTTCTTGATGTACTTCTGAAAAAACTGATCGGCAAGCTTTGGATCCAACTGCTTCAAACGGTTGTACTGTTCCAACGCGGCTTTGCGATCATTCAGCGCCACATAAGCAAGCGCGAGATTGAAATGCGCTTCGGCATAGTCAGGCATCATCCTGATCGCCTCTTTGAAACTCGCGACGGCTTCCGAGTAACGCTTCGTGCGGAAGTAAACCGTGCCGAGGTTGTTGTTTGTCTCTGCGTTTGCAGGCTTGAGGGCAAGGGTCTTCTTATAGGCGTCGATGGCGGCATCGAATTGCTGATCTTTGTAAAGCGCCGTGCCGAGACTGTTGTACGCGTCGGCGTAGTCCTGCCTGAGTCGAACGGCTTGCTGAAATTCTGTGACAGCGCCTTTGAAATCCCCACGGTTGTAAAGCGCGGCGCCGAGGTTGTAGTGCGCTTCTGGGAAATCGGGCTTCGCACGCGTCGCGTTTTGGAGTACCGCCACTGCCTCCTGATATTGCCCGAGCTTGTTGTAAGCCGCGCCGAGGTTGTTCATCGCCTTGACGTAATCCGGCTTCAATCGCAGCGCCTCTTTGTACGCCTCGACAGCCTGACGCAGATACTGCACTGCATTCGCTCGATCGACAGTCTCAGCGATCTTCACGTACGCATAGCCGAGGTTGTTATAAGCGACTGGATTATTCGGACGGAGCTCGATCGACCCTAATAACTGCGACGCTGCGCTGCGAGGATCTGTTGAGATAAATAAACTGCCGAGATTCGTCTTCGCTTCGACGTAGTCTGGTTTCAACTCAATCGCCCTGCGATACGCTGTCTGCGCTTCGCGATTCTTGCCGCTCATGTAGTAAGCGTTCGCGAGGTTGTAGTGAGCGTCAGCGGAGTCAGGCTTTGCAGCGGTCGCTTTCTGAAAACTGTCGAGTGCGCGGTCGTATTGTTCGAGCACGTAATAAACCGCGCCGAGGTTGTTGAGGGCGTCAGCGTCGTTGGGTGTGAGCCGCACTGCATTCTGAAACGCCTCGCTTGCTTCCTGGTAGCGTGCGGCCATGAACAAGCTCGCGCCGAGGTTGTTGTATACATCAGCGTCGTTTGCGTCGAGTTTCAGTGCGTCCTGGTAGGCCGCGATCGCTTGTATAAAGTCACCGCGATTGTAATGAGTGTTTGCCTGTTCCTTGAGCGTCTCAGCGCGGTTCTCTGCGGTGGTGACTGTAGCAGTTATGGCTGGCGTTGGTTGTGCGGTGGGACGGTTCTTGTCCCCAGTGTTGTTGTTGCGAGCGACTTCGGCAGGCCGGTTCGAGCCTCGCGGTCGTCTGGCGCTGGCGAGCATCGCAGCGGTGTTGCCGGCGAGATCTCTGACACGTTTCGGAGGCTTGAAGATGATCGCCGCGCCGCCAATGATGTCCTGCCCCTGGAACGCGAGCGTGCCACCGATGTCCTGCAGCGCAACGGCTCGGAGTCCGCAAGTAATAATGAGTATTAAGCCCAAACAGAACCGAGCGCGGTAGCGCCGGGTACCGATACTTGTAGAGCGCCTCATATTGAAGTTGACCCGGCGCTACCGCGCTCGGTTCTGTTTGTTGCCATGGCTATTAATGTCAGCAGGACGACCGCGTTAACAATGATGTGCAGGCCGAAATCCACGAGGCTGTGGGCGGCAACACCGACGATGCCGAGTATCGCTCCGAACCTTACCGCATGCATGTAACCAACATCCTCGATTAGATTTTGGCGCGCCTTGCGAAACACAGCCACGACAAACCAAATACCTAAGGCAAACCCGATCACGCCGCCGCTCGAAAGCAACTCGAGATAATCATTGTGTGCTTCCTGCGGCGTCATCAAACCCGAGGCATCATGATAAGCCGTGATGCCGATCCAGTAACCGCCTAAACCCACCCCGAGGATCGGATGCGCCGCAAACATCTTCAACGTCGCGCGCCAGATCTCGTTCCGACTCACTCCCTGCCGCAATGTGTCGGACGCTAACTCACTAGTCGCGTTTTCAAAGTTCGTCGCCAGTCGATCGCCACCGACCCAAATCGTTCCCAACACGATGCCTATAACGAGGGCCACCAGCAGCACTGCTCTGAGCGCAACAGACTGCGTGATCTTCTGAACGCTCGTTAACAGAAGCACAGCGACGACGATCTGCGCGATCATCGCGAGCACGCCCCCACGCGAATTCGCGAGCACGAGCGCCGTCCAGATCGGCAACAATACCGCTACATAGATCATCAGTCGATCTCTTTTGACACCGCCGCCGAGAATGATTCCGAGTCCGAGACCAAAAGCCATCTCCATCAGGTACGCGAAGTGGTTCTTGTTGATGAACTGCCCATATCCTTGATTCTGTTTGAGCAAAGGCAAAAGAAATCCGGTCTGTTGTTGTGTGCTGTGGCGGAGTATTCCGAAGACGGCACTTACGACAGCGATGGCGAGCACCGTGTAGACAAGCACGCGTATGCGCCGCTCCGTAATTGCATAGTTGTAGAGCAACGCGAGAAACGCAGTGAGCGCGAGCATCTGAAGAGCAAAAAAGCGCGTTTGATACGGATCGGCGCTGATGGCGTTCCAGACTGAAAGATTTGCTTCCGTGCGCGCGCCGAGTGAGAGTGTCTGGAGAAACGCGAGCGCAGAGATTGCAAGCATCGGGAGTAGAACGGATTTTCCGCGAACCTCGATGCTGCCGGCGATCAGGCTTTCGATAAGCGCAAGTATGCAAATCGCAAAGACTGCGCAAACGAACGCCGCCTTCCACCACGGCTCAACCGTGCCGTATGGGATCGGAGTGAGGGCGATCAAGGCGACAAGAGCGCTGAATATCAGTTTGTTAAGCAACACCTAAATAAACTGCTTCTCTGTGCAACCTCTGTGTTCTCTGTGTCTCCGTGGTGATTCAGCAATACAAACCACAGAGACACAGAGAAATCCTATCGAGCGTTCTCAGCCGTCATCGCCATCGCTGCCACAGGCTCTTCATCCATCGCAAAGATCCGCGCTGTCGCATCAGTGAACTCGCGTCTGAATCGATCCGCCAGGTAATTCATATCCACCAGCAGCGGCTCACTCTCAACACTGCGGTAAAAATTCAGCCAACCCCACTCCACACCATCCTTCACAAGCGGCAGACGAATGCTCCAATCCCCTGCTGATGGCTCAACTTCATCCGGCCACGACCAGTAAACCTGCCTGCGGCCTGGCGGACCCACCTCAGCACTCGCAAAACTAAACTGTCCGAACTCCAGCAACTGCCGCACTGCTTCAAACATCTCGTCCAGATTCGACGCCTTCGACACCGCCACCGCCGCTCGTCGCACACGAATGTTATTCGCCACGCGCAAACGACGATCACCGACAGTTCTCTTGACGCCTGCGCGCAACTCGTCAACTTCGTGATAACGCAGATGTCCCACTGCGATGATCACCGCCACCGAGATCACAAACATCATGAACCCCGTCAGCTTCGATCCGGTCGCGGGAAAGATCAGCGCCAGCAAGCCGAACAGCAAACACACACCGTAGAGCACGAGCGCCGCTCTTCGCTGCGACCAGCCGCGCGCGAGCAGCATGTGATGAATGTGTTCGTTATCACCCTGAAACACAGGCTTGCGACTCAGCAGGCGGCGCCCCATTGTCATCGTTGTATCGACGACTGGAAATCCGAACGCGAGAATCGGCACGACGATCGCGACCGCCGTTGTCGCCTTTTGAGTTCCTAACACCGAGAGCGCGGCGAGCAGGAAACCTGTAAACAGCGATCCGGAATCGCCGAGGAAGATCGATGCGGGATTGAAGTTGTAACGTAGAAATCCTGCGAGCGCGCCGCACAATACGAGCGCCACCACGACCGTCAACGGCCGGTCCTGCGAAACGGAAACGCCAAGGATCACGAGTGAAGCAAAGAGAGCCGCGCCGGATGCGAGCCCGTCAAGTCCGTCGATGAGATTGAATGCGTTCGCGATGCCGACGAGCCACACCACCGTCACGATGAACGACACGACAGCAGGCAAATGCCACGAGCCGAAGAGCGGAATCGAGAGCGCGTCGATGCGACCACCCATCGCGTAGAACAGCGTTGCGATGAGGCCGAGCCCGATAAACTTCACGACTGCATTCGCGCCGCGCAAGTCGTCATACGCTCCGAGCAACAGGACGAGAGTTGCGGGAATAAGCAGCGTGAGGATCTCGGATTTCATGCCGCTGAGCCTTTGTGTCAGCAGGTTGTCCCAGAACCACAGCAAAGAGAGCGCAAACAGGCACGAGACATAAAGCGCGATGCCGCCGAGTCGAGGAATAGCGATGCGATGAATACGACGGCCGTCAAGCGGTACGTCGAGCAGCTTGTACCTTTCGCAGAGCCGGCGGATGAGAGGAGTTGTGACGAGTGAAGCTACAGTCGCGATCAGAAAGAGGGTGAAGTAAGTTTTCAACGTGATTACCCCGGTACTTGTTAGACAGGATTTACAAGATGTTTCAGGATTACAGGATGTTTGGTTTCAATGACGTCGATCAGTTGCGGCAAGAGCGTGTGTTTAGCGAACGAGATGACCGGTTGCCGCTCGCGTTGCTGCATCGCTTCGCGAATGGATTTGACCACACCATCAACATCGCCGTGATTTGTGATGAAGAACCGGCCCTGCTGCCGCGAGGCGATGTCAGTCACGTGGCTCGGTGTTGGACCGATGTAAAGTGTCGGGGCGCCGATCGACATGATGTTGTAGACCTTGCACGGATGAACGATCCCGACAAACTCATCGCCCATCACCACCACGTGCAGATCCGCGGCTGATAAAGAACCCGAAAGCTCGTTCAGTGGTTGATACGGCAAACACTTCACGTTCGGCAGATGGGCCGCGAGTCGACGCACTTTGATCTGCTCGCTGCCGCCGCCGATGAAGCAGAAGACAATCTCCGGTCGGTCCTGGAGTACGCGCGCGGCGTCGAGGAGGGTGTCGAGCGGATGACATGGACTGTGATTACCTGAGTACATCACCACAAACTTCTCGGCCAGGCCGTGTCGTAGTCGAAACTCTTCCCTTCCCGTCGTGGAAAATTGAACGTGATCGTCGTGCGACCACGGCGGCACAACCGCGATGCGCGCCGAATCGACGCCTTTCGCGATCACACGTTCTTTCATGAACCGATCGAGCACGACCGTGCGCGACGCCACTTCAAGGCTGTAGTTCAGCAAGCGTTGCAACACGCGACTCGTCAGCGATTTCTCGTCGAGCCATCCGGCGGCGATCGCTTCGTCCGGATTCAGATCCATCACCCAGAAACAGAAGCTGCCGCCTCTGAGCTTCACAAAGAGCGCGCCGAGAAACGAGATCAAAGGTGGTGACGTGAGGGCAACGACGACGTCGAAACGTCGCAAGGTAAGCAAACGCAGCAAGCACACAAACAGAAAGCTCGCGAAATTCAAAGCGCGACGCAGGGGATTGTTTTTTCCGAACGAGAGCGAAGGAATGCGAATGACCTCGACGCCGCTCCAGATCTCACGACGTTTGAAGCGCGTTGCTGGATTGTCGTAGCCGCGATCGCTCGCGATGACCGTTACCTCGTGCCCGCGCGCCGTGAGTGCGGTGGCAAGATCCGTGAGGTGTTGTGCCGTGGAGACCACATCAGGGTAGAAACACTGGTTGAGGAGGAGAATTCTCAAAGAATCAACGGGCGGCGACGGAGGGCCGCCCCTACAGTTGTTCGCAATCGCGCACCATTATTGGACGGCGCTCGATGAGTAACAACTGTAGGGGTGGCCCTCCGTGGCCACCCGTTCGGTTTATTTAAACGATGACTCTGCTCTTAAAATCTTCCACGGTTCGCTTCAAACCGTCCCGCAACGGAATCGTCGGGTTCCAACCAAGCGCACTTTGCGCGCGCGTGATATCGGGCTTGCGCTGGCGTGGATCGTCCGCCGGTAACGGCAAATACGTAAAGCCGGACTTCGAGTCGCACGCCTTTATCACTTCTTCCGCGAGTTGCATGATCGTGAACTCACCCGGATTGCCGAGATTAACCGGCTCGTGCAAATCGTCCACGTTCATCAACCGAATCAATCCCTCAATCAGATCGTTGACGTAACAGAACGAGCGCGTCTGCTGCCCTTCGCCGTAAAGCGTCAACGCCTGACCTCGCAACGCCTGCACAATGAAGTTTGAAACCACGCGGCCATCGTCTTCCAACATTCGTGGCCCATAAGTGTTGAAGATCCGCGCGATGCGAATGTCGACCTTGTTCTGCCGGTGATAATCCATCATCAGCGTCTCAGCGATGCGCTTGCCTTCGTCGTAACAGGAGCGTATGCCGATCGGATTGACGTTGCCCCAGTAATCTTCCGTCTGCGGGTGGACCAACGGATCGCCGTAAACTTCAGACGTCGACGCCTGGAGAATGCGCGCGCGCACACGCTTCGCGAGGCCAAGCATATTGATCGCGCCCATCACATTCGTCTTCACAGTCTTCACTGGGTTGTACTGGTAATGCACCGGCGACGCAGGACATGCGAGGTTATAGATCTGATCGACTTCGAGAAGTATCGGCTCGGTGACGTCGTGACGCAGCAGCTCGAAGCGCTGATTGTCGAGCAGGTGAAAAATGTTTTCGCGCCTGCCGGTGAAGAAATTATCGAGGCAGAGCACCTCGTGGCCTTCGTTGATGAGCCGCTCGCAAAGATGCGACCCGATAAACCCCGCGCCACCTGTGACTAAGATCCGCATGATCTAAATCCCCCTGCCATAATAGGACCTATAAGTCCTATACGACCAATTGCCTTCTTACAGCAAAATTCCCGAGATACAGCACGTCCATCTTCGTCTTTCGGAAACACTCGATCGCCTCGTGCGGTGTGCAGACGATCGGCTCGTTCTCGTTGAACGACGTGTTGAGAATCACCGGCACGCCCGTCAACGCATTGAAATCCGAAATCAACCGGTAGTAACACTCATTAACTGTTCTCGAGACCGTTTGCAAACGTCCGGAACCGTCAACGTGCGTCACGGCCGGAATCTCATTTCGCCGCTCTTCTTTGATCTGATAGACCATCAACATTGCCGGCGCGGGATGCGTCTGCTCAAAATAATCGCCGACGCACTCTTCCAAAATCGAAGGCGCAAACGGGCGAAACGGCTCGCGCTTCTTGATCCGGTCGTTGAGAATGTCTTTCATCTCGGCGCGTCGCGGATCGACGACGATCGATCGATTGCCAAGCGCGCGTGGACCAAACTCCATTCGACCCTGAAACCAGCCTACAATCAAACCCGCAGCGATGTCTTGCGCCGCGCGCTTCGTTAACTCCTCGTCATTGTAACTTTCAAACGCCATTTCGGTGTGGTCCAGCGCCGTGCGGATCTCTTCATTCGAAAACTGCGGACCGGTGTAGGCGCCGCGCATCACCTCGCCGCGCTCACGCTTCAGCACGCCATTGTAGATCTGATAACAAACGCCGAGCGCGGTGCCACTATCGCCCGCCGCGGGCTGAACGAAGATACGCTTGAAAGGCGTGTTCAGGAGTATTTTTCCGTTCATTACCGAGTTGTATGCGACACCGCCCGCAAGGCCCAGGTCGGTCAATCCCGTGCGCCCATGGAGGTTGTGCAGAACGTGGAATGCGACTTCCTCGAGACGTAGTTGCACACTCGCGGCGATATCACGCTCGCGATCGCTCAGCGCTGTGCCTTCCGCGCGCGGTGGTCCGAACAGTCGCGCAAACTCGTCCGAGTACACACGTCCGATCACCGGCGAGCCCTGGTCCCACGTCATCTCGACACCTTCAGCGTGATGGCGGAAATAATCGAGACTCAGACGAAACTGCCCGTTCTCTTCAGTGCGAATGATCTCGCGAAACTCGTCGATGAAGCGTGGCCGGCCGTACGGCGCGAGGCCCATTATTTTTCCCTCGTCGCCGTAATGCGGAAAGCCGAGAAACTGCGTCGTAGCGGTGTAGACGATGCCGGTTGAGTGTGGATACTCAACCTGGCCCAGCACGTCGATCGAGTTTCCTTCACCGATGGCCCACATCGTCGAGATGAAATCGCCAAAGCCGTCGATCGACAAGAGTGCCGCACGTTCAAACGGTGAGACAAAGAAACAACTGGCGAGATGTGCGCGATGGTGTTCCACATTGTGAAATCGCGCGCGCAGTTGTTTCTTCTGCACGTCAAACACGTGCGCCAGCTCGTCCTTCAGATCGCGCACCTTCGCAGCGTTGCCGAGTCGATCTTTGATCTGACTACGTGCGAGCGACGCAACACGCGTCGCGGCAAACAGAATTTTCTTGTGTAGATGCGCCGACGGATCTCTCGAGATTCCAACGTGGTCCAGATCCGCGACACCGATCCCTGCCTCGCGCAGACAGTATCGAATCGCCTGCTCGGGAAAGCCCGCCGAGTGTTTGAAACGATTGAAGCGCTCCTCTTCAGCCGCGGCAATCAGTTGACCATCGCAAACGATCGCCGCCGCCGCATCCCCGTGATAAGCATTAATCCCTAGTATGTACAATCTGTGCTCTCTATCCGTGTAATCTGTGACTCAACATAGCCTCAGCCATCGCGCGCTGAAACGCGTAATAAAAGCCCGCCCAACCGTCCAGAATCCCACCACGAACGATCAGACAGTAAACCAGCATCACCGGCGGCACGATGACGCGCCAACGTCTTAGTCTGTCGGGAAGACCGAGCTGCGCGGGATCGGCAGCGCGCAGCTTCTGCGCTTCGAGCTCCGTGTATCTTTTCTGCGATCCGAACCAGTGCTTGAATGACTTCCGATCGTCGTGGAAGATCGGCGCCTTTAGATCTTCAATCTCACCTTCAACCGCGACTCGTTGCGTATGCCCGTCCTGAACGTATGTAGCCGCGTCGCGGCGGTAAAGAACCGTCACCGGCGGATAGATCCCGCTGCGAAGTTTTCGTCCCTTGATGCAGTAGACAAAGTTCGCGCGGTAGCCGGCGGCTCGAGGCGTTAGCTCAACAAGCTCCGCCACCAGCTCATCCGAAAGAACGTAATCGGCATCGAGCGCGAGCACCCACGGCGTTGCGATGCCGGTTTCTTTCAGCCCAAATTCCCACTGATTGCGATGACAATCGAATGCTCTTTGAAAGACGCGCACTTGCGGAAACGATTTCGCGATCTCGACTGTGTTGTCGTCACTAAAACTGTCAACGATAACGATGTCCTTGGCCCAACTCAGCACGCCCAGCGAGCGCGCGATGTTTGGCGCTTCGTTGTACGTGAGTATTAGCGGCGTGATCGAGGTCAGCATTTATTTGCGTGCGTGGCAAATCATGTTCTTCCACAGCCATAGCGCGCGGCCGTAGTACGTGAAGCTGAGATCGTCAAAACCGTGGGCCTGCATCAGTTTCGAGAGCGTGTTGACGCTGAAGAATTTGATGTGACCGCCGTCGTGTAATGCTGAAAAGTGCGCGTCCATCTTGCCCGATGCGGCGAGTACGAGGTTTTTGAGATAGCCGTGATAAGGCGTGCCCACTAAGACGTGGCCACCAGGTTTCAGTAACGAAGCCATGGCTTCAAGCAGATCAGCCGGGCGATAAAGATGTTCGATCACGTCGCTGGAGATCACGAGATCGAATTGCCCGAGACTGAGATCACGATCGATCAGCGCGTGAACAAACTCGACGCACGGATACGCCCGCTGAGCGATCTGAATACCACTCGCGGACGCATCTACTCCGGTTACGCGATAGCCGAGTGCAGCAAGCCGTCCAGTGATGTGACCGTTGCCGCATCCGAGATCGCAGATCGATTGCACTCCATCGAGCTTCTTCACCAGCTCGACAAACACGCGCGTAAGCTTCTCGCCCGACTCGCCGTTGCCGGCTCGTTCCGCCCGCCATTCAAACTCGGTGTAAGCCTGCATAGCTAGCACAGAACCGAGCGCGGTAGCGCCGGGTCAAATTCTGGAATCACGCCCTTTGAACAAGTTGACCCGGCGCTACCGCGCTCGGTTCTGTATTGTGTCATATAGCTTGATTAACTCTCTTGCCGCGTTCTCCCACGAATATTTTTGCGAGAGTTGTTTACCGGCGCGGCCGCGTTTCACGAGCTCGTCTGCATCACTCAGCGCCTCGGTCAGTCTCGTGGCGAGTGCATCTTTATCGATCGCCGAAATCCAACCGGCGTTCGCAGACACGATCTCCGTTGCCAGATTCACGTTTGGACTGACGAGCACGGGCACCGAGTGAGACAGTGCTTCCATCACACATAACCCAAAGTTTTCCTGGTGCGACGGCAGGGCCAGCAGCGATGCGCCGCCAAGCACTTCATGTTTCTTGTTTTCGTCGAGCCAGCCGGTGAACACAACGCGATCCGTGGCTGCAACTTGCGCTTTGAGCTTCGAAACGTAATCCGGCGGGCCATCACCAGCAATAACCAGCCGCCAGCGCGCAAACTTCTCCGACTGGATGAGTGATTGAAACGCCTCGATCAAAATATCCACGGCCTTTTTCGGATGAAGTCGCGACAACACGAGCACGTAGGGTTCGGAGAACATGCGCCCGTTCGAGTTTGAATTATGAGCGTCGATGCCGAGAGAAATCACTTTGCCGTGGTTCAAGTTGAGATGTCGTTCAGTCGAGAGTTTCTCGGCCTCGCTGGTATAGTGCACGGCCGACGCACCACGGAGCATTGCTTTGCCAGAGAACTGCCAGAACAAGCCCTTGCGCAGAGACTTCTGTGTCATGCTCCATGGATCGAGCGTCCCGAGCGGCCTGATGACGTACGGCACGCCGGCCTTGCGGCATGCTTGTGATGCCGCAACGGAAGAGTGATTGAAGACTGCGTGGATATGCGCGAGATCAAAATTCTTTACGTTCGCGCTGAGCCACGTTGCGAGCGGACGCGAGTACTTGAACGACGCGCCCAGTTGTGACGGGAAGAACATCGCCGGCACGCCTTTGTATTCAGCAACGTCCGGCTTTTCTGCCAATCCTTCAGTGGTCGAGACTAATTGCACTTCGACTCCCTGCCGCATCAGCGCACGACACATCGGCACGATCGCCGTCGCTGGCCCACCCGACCGCTCTGAGACTGACGGAATGACGTGAAGGATTTTCATGAGAAAGTCGTTAGACAGGATTTACAAGATTTTTCAAGATGAACATGTAAATCCTGTTTTCATCTTGTTAATCCTGTCTAACTAATACCATTGATCTCACACCACTTCATCAGCACATAAATCGCCCACGGCCTCGACCAGCCCACCGCCTTCGGTGATTGCAGGAACTTGCGCCAAACCCTCCCAACCATTTCAGAATTCAATCCGGCCAACGACAGCCTCTTCTCATCCTCCAACACCGCAGAAATCTCGCCGCGCATCTTCCCCTGCATCCACTTCTCGAACGGCAGCGTGAATCCCATCTTCGGCCGCGCCATGAACTCGCGCGGTAACAGATCGCTCACTACATCTACTAACAACGGCTTCGGACCATCACCGCCACGAAGCTTCCACTCACCCGGAAGCGACAGCACGTAATCCACGAGCTTCAAGTCAACAAACGGCACGCGTACCTCAAGCGAATGAGCCATACTCATTACGTCCGTATCGCGCAGCAACGTGTTCGTCATATAACCGCGCAACTCGAGTCGCGAGATCGCATTCACGATATCGCTGTCGTGCTGGTGACCGTTGCTCGAATGATTACGCACCTCACGCCCGGTCAACCTCGTAACAGCATCTGTCGAAAAAAGCTGTCGCGAAATGCGGTAAACATCCTCCGGCCCACCATCACTATTCATCAACTGCCAGAACTTCTGCCGCTGCACTGATCCATTTAACGCCAACTTCCCAACACCCGACGCCGCGCGCAAGAAACGCTTCGACGCCTGTGATATCGCACCAAATTTCAGCGCGCGTCGAAAGCTCGGATAACCCGCAAAGAGTTCATCACCACCGAGCCCGGACAGCGCGACCGTGATGCCTTCTCGCTTCACGGCACTGGAAACGACAAACGTGTTGACGCCGTCCATCGTTGGCTGATCGATCGCGGCGATCATGGTAGGCAGGATGTCGAGTAAACGATCTTCACTGAGCCGTATCTCGGAATGATCGGTGTTGAAGCGGTCTGCGACAGCACGCGAGAACGGCGCTTCGGTGTACGCGGCTTCGTCAAACACGACGCTAAACGTCTTCGGCCGCTGATTGCTGACGCGACTGAGTACGCCGACGAGCGCGCTCGAATCCATTCCGCCGGAGAGAAACACGCCGAGCGGCACATCGCTCACGAGATGTAGTCGAACGGATTCCTCGAGCTCGGAGCGCAAACGCGCGACTGCTTCGTCACGATTGCCGTCAATGCTTTCAGACTTCGGAACCGCAAACTCAACATCCCGCAACTCAAGGTCTCCATTCACCTGGAGGCAATGGCCCGGCAAGAGCTGCCTGACGCCCTCTATGATCGTGACTGGCGCTTCAACTGAGCCGTTCGCGAGATACGAGTCAACGCCCGCAGTGCTGAGCTTGCGCGGCACAAGATCGCTCGCGAGTAGCGCACGCAACTCAGACGCGAAGATGAACTGGCGACCATCAGCGTAGTAGTAAAGCGGCTTAATGCCGAGAGGATCGCGCGCGAGCACCAACGTCTGTTTTTGATTGTCCCAAATCGCAAGCGCAAACATCCCGCGCAGCCTGGAAAACGCATCGATGCCCCATTTCACGTAAGCCCGAAGAACAACTTCGGTGTCAGTGTGTGAAAGCCAAGAATCTTCATCGAGTTCGCGGCGGAGATCTTTGAAGTTGTACGTTTCGCCGTTGTACGTGATCCAGTTGCCGGTTTGTGGGTCGTTCATTGGTTGATGACCGGCCGTCGACGTATCGATGATCGCAAGCCTTGTATTGCCGAGGTGGACATTGCCGCAGCTTGCGATGCCACAATCATCAGGGCCGCGGTGTTGTTGTGCGTGATTCATACGCGCAACTACGTCACGCGACACTTCGCCCCAAATACCTGAAATGCTACACATTAGTCTTAGACAGGATTTACAAGATTTTTCATGATTTATATGTCAATCCTGAAAATCTTGTAAATCCTGCAAACAACTACCACTGACTAACAACCTGCCGCCCATAATCAACAAACCGCATCGCCCCATTGCGCAGTGTATGCGCGCTCACGCTTTCACGCGCTCTGCAACCCATCTCACGAATCTCATCACCCGGCATCAACGCCGCGTCGCGCATCGCCGCAAGCAACGCCTCCTCATCACCTGCACTAATCAACCACCCATTCTGCCCACGCTCCACAAACTCCAGCGCCGCACCCATCCGATCAGTCCCAATCACCGGTAATCCCGACGACAACCCTTCCGGCACAACGAGCCCCCAACCGTCATACCGTGACGGCACACACAACACATCCGCCGCCGCATACTCCGCCGGCAATTCCATCCAATCTTTAAACCCAACAAACTCGACTCGCTCACTCACCGTCCGCAGCGTTCGCCCAAGCGACTCCCGCAACTCCCCTTCACCAACTATCTTCAACCTCACATTCGGAACTTCCTGCGCCAGCCGTACAAACGCAGCCGCAACCAAATCGACGCCCTTGCGCTCGATCAACGATCCTGAAAACAAAAACGTCCGTTCACGCTTCTCCTCACGCACGGCAACACCGAACCGTTCGAGATCCGAAAAGTACGGCAAGTTGAAATACGCGCGTTCCGCACCAAACTCTTCTCGATACCCATCGATCGCAAACCGCCCGATTCCCCATATCGGTGCCGTTGACGCATGCAGCTTCGCGAGTTTCCACTTGCGCAACAAACGTCCAGCCCACGCAGGCTGTCGAAAACCCGGCCGCTCGCCCCAGAAACACCATGGCCCACCAGACGCCGCGCGCTCCTCAATCAACCGCTCCGCATTCGCATGGCGGTAGTAGTTGAACACCACCAGATCGGCCCCACGCGCACCATTCAACTCGATCGACGCATGTCGAATCTCCGGCGCCTTCCAACCACGATCCGGATCGCGATCGCGAAGATACCCAACCTCCAGCGAGCAATCACCCTGCGCTTCGATCTCATTGAACAGCTCGACCTGATACGGCGACGGACAATCTGTCAGCACAAAAACTCTCAACGCGCCCTTGCGTGTCTCAACTTCATGAACAGATGCGAAATGCCCACCCACGCGAGCACCACATAACTCACGAGGATCAATTCGACGAACGATCGCATTCCCGAAAACAGCGCCATCACCACAATGCTGTAGATCACGAGCGCGCCCTGCGTGTGGCAGCGCGCCAGCAGTCCACTCGCCGTCGATGCAACGCGCCCGTAAAACCAACCACCCAGAGCGATGCCAATGAAGCCGAGCGACATGTAAAGCTCGCCGATCACCGAGTAAGAGAGTGAAAGACCCTGGACCCCGAGCGCGGTCGGCAAGTCAAATCCCGGATCGACTGGCTTGCCCGGCCAGAACACGCGCGGCACCGGTCGCACAATCACGTAAAGCAGATACTTGTGATAGACAAACGGATACGAATCAGGAATGAGCTGGATGATCTGGCAAAGTCGATAGAAGTTGTCGTCGACGCGCAGGTGTTGCTCTTCGAGTATCCCTCTCTTTTCAAAACGGCCGCTCGGGATCTCTCCTTTGCCGACGAGCACGCTGAGGCCGACGTTTCTATACTCGAGCATCACCTGAAGCGTGAGTAACAGAGCGAGAATGGCGACCGTGGTCAGCACCAGATGTTTGACGCGCAAACGGTGCTGGTCCAGGATCCAGAGGATTAGCGCCATGCCCGCGACGACACCAATCACCCGCCGGCTTCCGCTTTGCGCGAGGAAGAGCGCAACGATCACCGACATGACGATACAGACGATCGTGCGTGTGTTTCGCAGACCCGCGCGCCGGCCGACCACCACGGTGAGCACCGGAACGAGGTAGCCAAAGTACTGGAGGTGATCGAGAAACGCGTCCCAACCGCCGAGCTGCCCGCGTCCCCACGGTGCGGCCCAGCGCTCTTCGCCCAGGTAATGGACCATTTCGAAGACGTTGAAGTTGCATGGGATGGCGAAATTCAACATGCCGAACAGGAAGCAGGCGACGGCGAGCGCGAAGTAAGTGTTGACCGAGAACTCCTGCGACGCAGAGCTAATCAACACGGTGGGTATCCTCCATGAGCGACGCAGCGCGCCGAGCCACACCATCACGACGAATAGACCGATCGCGAGAAACGCCTGGCGCACTTGATCGGCCTTGACGTCCTCCATCGCGTAAACGCCCTGTAGAAGATCGAGCAGCAACCAGTAGATCGGAGCGAGTGACAGTAGACATTCGCCGCGCAGAAGAGCTTTGGGATTGCGAAGCGCAGTAAAGAGTGGGGACGCTGCGAGACCCGCTGACATCCCGAGCGCCGGGTAGAACAACGCGCCTTCGGTGGATGGATCGTCTGGGACCAGGAGGACAGCCATCGTGGTCGCGATGGTCGTGCTGAGCAGCGCGATCAGCGCCGAACGCAGCGTCATGCTCGGCGTCGCGGCGATGCCGAACGCTGGTAGATGGATTAGCTGGCCTTGTTGCACAGTGATTCGTAGACAGGATTTACAAGATTTTTCAGGATTAACATGTAAATCCTGTTCAATCCTGTAATCCTGTCTAAATACTTCCTAAGCTTCTAGCGAGCATTGGAAGACTAAAGCGCTCATCAACCCCTGATCGAACCGACATCGCACTCAATTTCTCCGGCGACCTCAAAAGCCCTCGTGTCACCTCCGCGATCGCCCCACCATTGACCTCTTCAAGCACGACCCCATTAACGTGATCACGCACCACCTCACCACAGTAGCGCGATGCAATCACCGGGAGCTTCCACGCCTGCGCCTCGAGCTGCGTCAACCCAAACCCATCCGACAAAGTCGGAAAAATAAACACGTCCGCATCGCGGTAATAACTCTCCACTGAAATGCGCGGCACGACGCCAAACCAACGCACCTGCGGATGCAGTTTCAACTCCTGCGGCACGTTGATCTGCATTGGCCCAACAAACCAGAACTCGACATGTTCACCCGACAACAACTTCACCGCCTCGAGTAACTGCGCCACACCCTTTCGCAGGCTCACTTGCCCGAGAAACAGAACTCGCAGCGGTCGCTCTGCACTGAACGCGCGCGGATAATGACGTTGAAACGAACTCGCATCGTTCCCCCCCTCATACGCTAACGGAATCACTTGTATCTTCGCTGCAGCCACGCCTTCAGCAATCAGCGCATCTCTGGACCAGTTGGAGTTCACGAGGATCTGATCCGCGAGCGAGCATTCGTCGCGCCAGTTGTCCCAGTAGGCTTTGGGCGCCGATTCCGTGGGGCCGGGATCGATCTGGCCGAGCACCGTGCGCCAGCCTCGCACGCGTGCAAACTCAAAGATCTCTTTAGCGGCGTAGCTGTAGGCAAAGACAGTGTGGCTACCGTTATGGTTGCGCACGAGTTGGCTCACCGCCTGTTTTTGAAACCACTCGTTGCGACGACTGATCAGCGTCCAACCATTTTCCCGTGCGAGTGATGCTTTCAATTCGAAAGTTAGTGCGGGAATGTTTGGAGCGACGACGCGCGCGCCCGCGAGGTCAGGGTGAAATCGGCCAGTCAGACGCTTCTGCGACATATGCAACAACGTGCCCGGTCGAATCCAGAGATCGGTAATCAGTTCGTCGAGCAGCCCGCCGAGCTTCAGCGCCCGCGGGACCGCGTAATGCTCACGCGCGCCGAGTTGACAACAGATCCACTTCATCAAAGACGCACCTCGACGGGCGCACGTCGCAACGCCAGATACGATCTCACCACTTTACCGCTCACCGGCAAACGATACCGGTGATTGGTCCACAGATGCGCCGGAATCATCGTCACGCCCTTGAAGATCCCGCGATGCCTTCCATGCTTTAGCAACCACAACAATCGGTTCGCGCACTGCCCAACACCAATTCCCCACAGCGAAACCGGATATCGCAGGTACGCGAGCAGCGCGAGGTTTGCGATGCTTCCTGCCGTCACGCTCGGATCGCTGTGTCGCTTCAAGTCAGTGTTGTGAAATACGCGCAGCCACGGCGTGGTTAAGATCTTTCCACCCTGCGAGTGCAGGCGAATAGCGAGATCTACTTCCTCCATCCCGTACGCCACCGGCAATGGCACGTAGCCTCCAGCATCGAGAAACGCCTTCCGCCGGAAGATGCACGCGCCTCCGGAAAAATCCGCCGTCCAGTGCGCACTTCTCTCGTCGAGACCAATCGACTCGCCCGCATGATAAAGAGCGGCACAAATCAACGAGGCCTCTGGAAACCTCTCGAAGATTTGCAGCGCGCGTGCGAAGTAGTCTGAATCGATTGGATACGAGTCGTCATCGAAGCTCGCAATAAACTCACACTGAGCCGCCTCGACGAGTTTGTTTCGTCCACCACCCGGACCGACCTGCTCCTCACTGCGAAGAATGCGAACACTCGGCAAAGCCTCGCGAACCGCGTTCTCACACGCGACCTGATTGGCGTCAACATGGACCAGTATTTCGTCCGGCGGGGGAACACAGTTTTGGATCACGCGCAGCGTCGCAAGCGTCTGCTCAACCCGCTCATAAGCTGTGACGATCGCCGAGATCAATGTCTTTATTTCTTGTAAATCCTGTAAATCCTGGAATCCTGTAAAAGTCTGCCACAGGATTACAGGATTTACAGGATTTACAAGATCTGCTCGCGGAGAATCGTCGCGAGTGCATCAGCGCCGGCGGCGTTTGGATGGAAACCGTCGCGATAAAAGAGATCTCCACCATTCAACGACGACGCCCAGTCAACAAACTCCACGCCTTCAGCATCCGCGATTTGTTTGAGTCGCGCATTCACGGATTTGAAATACTCGAGCGAACCCGGGAAGCGCGTCTGGTCGACCGGCAACAACCCCAGCACGATCACACGCGCTCCGAGCTCCTGCAGCCGCTTCAGTAATTCCGTTTGATACGACGTAAACCTTTCGAGATCGATCAGCGGTTTTCCAGGGCGGAATTTCAACAGCTTCAATCGCGCTCGCTGCTTCAAACCGTCAACCGAGCTCTGCTTCGCCTTGCGCCACCACGTCGTGCTGAAGTAACAACGCGGATCCATCGCCGCATAACCGCGCCACGAGTGGGGCACCCACCAGGGCCAGTCCCCATCGAGCACCATCGCCGGACGAATGATGCTTTCCAAACTTCCGCGAAAGATCACGACCAACTCCGGACGCAGCGCCGCAATCAACGGCAACCAACCAAGATCAGAATCGATCGTCTGCCCTTCACAAGCGAGATTCCAGAGCCACAGATCTGATGGGTTTTGATCACCATCGACATTCATCAAACCCGCAACATTGAAATCGATCTGACGATTGAAGTCAGCGCCGATCTGCCGCAAGCGAAACTCATGCACATTCGCACCGGCGGCAGCGCGCATCTGCTTCACGAACTCGGTAACGTGACTGATCCGCTTCGATCCGACGCCTTCTGTAAGACTGTCACCGAGAAAAACCCAGTTTCGAACCATTCACTTATACAGACTTCAACCGCGCAATGACGGCTTGATGATCTCGCCAGAACGGATACCACGACTTGTCTCGCCCGAGGATTCGACGGGCGGGTTCCAATAAGTGCACGCGCCACCACGCGAGTGCCCCCGGACTCGAAGGGTGCTCGCAGCATCGCGAAGCAAGCACTTCGAATCCGTGAGATTCGAGCAGTCTTCGTAAACCTGCCTGCGAAAACACCGAGATGTGACCGCACCATCTCAGATACGACCATTGTGGACCGGCAATCCGCGCCGGATAAGCATTAGCATCACCAGTCAGGAGCAACACGACGCCGCCCTTCCGCAGGTGTCGCTTGAGAGACTTCACGAAGTTATTTGGATCAACCACGTGCTCGATCACGTCAAGCGCAGAGATCAGATCGACTTCGTAAGACTCGCTCGACGTATCGAGGGTGCCACACGAAACATCAAGCTTTCGTTCTCGGGCCAGCCGTGCGCCTGACACGCTTGGCTCGACTCCGTGCTTCGACCATTCCGCCGACAGGGTTGATAAGAACGTACCGTCACCACAGCCAACGTCGAGGATCGTTCTGCCGGCGACGTGCTGCTTCAATAGCTGCTCGATCCAGCTATAGAACCTTTGGAACTTGGGATCATTTTCAGCCGGCTCGAAATATGAATCACTCACGCGCTCGTAAGCAGCGACTAACGTTGCTTCATCCTGCCGGGCGTCATCCGCCCACAGACAACCGCACTCACCACACCGTTGCAGCTTCAATTCCGGAAGTTGTTTGCGTAACACGTCGTCAAGAAACGGTTCGTCAAGACCATCACTGGAGACGCGCAAAAACGGATCTGTCTCGGCGTTACAAACCCGGCAGTTCATTTGAAGGCAGCCTGAAACCGTGCCGCGAGTCGATCGATATCAAACTCTTCCTGCAGCGCTCTCTTCGTTTTTTCCGTGCAATTGGCGCCGTTCCCGTTCGCCCACGTTTCCACAAACGCATCGAGCGCTGCGGGCTCGATCGTCGCCAGTCTCGGCGTCAAGTCATATCGCTCCGCGACGCGAAACACAGCAGACTCCTGCGGCGCATGAAAGAAAACGCTCTTGCCTGTGGCCAAATACTCGGGAAGCTTTGTCGGTAATGAATAGAGTGAGATTCGCGAAGACTTCTTGCCAAACGCCAACGGTAAATAGAGCAAGTCTGCAGCTTTCATCGCGTCGAGACACTCTGAATGCGACCGTCGGCCCAACATTCGCGCCAAACCTGACAACGTGGGCCGGTGTTGCTCAGCTACGTCACCCATCACAGTAAACTCGATCGATCCGCCGTTGCGGCGATTGTGACGCTCGATCGCTTCGGCGAAAGCGAGCACAGCGTCAAAGCGAAAGACATTAACATCACCCGCCAGCAGCACCTGTCGCGGTTTCGATGAACCATTCGTCTCGTGCAACGAACCGTTGCGCACACCGTTGTGTACGACGCTCCAACTCTTCCCAAAACTCTTCTCATAATGCGCCGCCATCTCACGAGAAATCGCGTAACGCACATTCGCCCGCTGAACGATCTCGGCGAGAAGGCGTTGGCGCCGGCGCGTGTACGGTAGCTGGTGACATTCGTGATGTCCCTGCCAGTCGTCCATTACATACAACACGAGATTTAGTTTTGAGTATTGCTTGTGCAGAGCAAGTGCGGCGGACAGTATCCACGGACTAACCGGAATCACGAGCAGGTTTCTGATCGAATTCTTCTGAACCACGCGCGCAAGCTGGCGCACCGCATCTCGCGACGCGCGGAACTGTTGCATCTTCAACAGCGGATAATACGCAAGCGAGATCCGGCTCGGCAGCCAGCGCGGCCGCGACGGCGAAGGCAGCTCGATCGATTGCGCTCTTCTCTTCCCTTCAGCCGGCGCCACGTGTGCCGGATGCGCGCTCCAGAGCTTCTCACTCGGAAAACCACTGAACAGGTTATGGAGCGTCTCGCCAAACCCGCTCGCATACCCCACCGGATAATCGGCAATGACAAGAGTGTTAGATGACATCCGCGCTTTTTATCCTTGAAGATCCGTGGCTGTCATACACGATAGAAACCCACGCAACCGCCCGGCCCACGCGCGCGGAAGATCAGGCCGCAACAAACCATGCCGCAAACTTGCCAATTCACTGAGAAACTGGACGAAGGCCCAGAAGCCGATATGCCCGAGCGCGGTGAAGCGGCTTTTGCCCATCGTGATTGTCAGGATTCCAAATCGCGATCGCATAGAAAGATATTGATGTCGATCCGTGGTTTCGCGGCCTTTAGGAGACTGATGATGTATGCATTGCGCGGATGGTACGAAGTACACCTTCCATTTCCGGCTGAGACGATAGCCCAGATCCAAATCTTCGCCTGGAGAACTCCCAGTGAAGAAAGAAGCAAACCCGCCGACAGACTCGAATGCTTCACGCCGCAACGCGCTCACGCCACCGCCGATCCACTCGCAGGGTATCGGCTCCACGGCGGTTGTTGGAAATCCATTGGGCAGAGCCGCCCCCGCTAGTTTGCCCGGTTTAAAGCCTTCGACGCGACCATGCAGAATCACGCGGTAGATTCGCCAAAATAATGTGGGCGTAGCCATGGGTTGATTGATCGTGTTACCCATCGTTGCGCCCACCTTTGGATCACCCCAAATGGGTTTGAACAACTCCTCGACCCAACGAGGATCAACTTCCTCATCGTCGTCGATTAAGAGAAGGTTGTCGTAACTTGCACGAGCCACCGCAAAATTGCGCTGGGCCGCACAATTTCTTTCCGGGTAATGGAAGTAGCGCACGTTCAATCCGACATCAGCCCAGCAGGTTTCTTTTGCGAGCGACTGTGTGGCTTCGTCGTCTCCGCAATGAACCAGGATGACTTCCGAGATTGGAACAGTCTGTTTGGTGAGACTGTCGAGACAGAGCCTCAGCATTTCGGGTCTGCCGAGCGTAGGGATGATCGCGGTAATTCCTTCCTTCATGCGACTCGTTTCATCCAGAGACTAGAGGCGCCGTAATTGGCGGAAAGAGCGTTGGGCCAAAGGCGCGCCGCTTCATCCCGATGATCGAGACAAAGCCAGTAGTTTGCGAGTGCGACCAGAAATTTTTCGTTGAACGACAGGAACGCTTCAAGCAGGTATTGTTCGTTAAACGCCATCCGGCGTTCGATCAGCCATTCAGCCGGGTAGTCGTGCGGGAAAAAGATGTCGTGTACGTGAATCCAGACCCCGGGCGCGAGGCGCGGCAGTAGTTGGAGAAACTCGTAACAAACGTCGCCGCCAAACTTCACTGCATGGCTGGAGTCGATAAAGAGAATGTCGTCGGCTTCGAGACACGAGAAGAAATCAACGTCGATCTCTTCGACTCGTTTTTGAATCAGCTCAACACTCGGACCAACACCATTAAGTCGCTCGGGGTAAGGCTCGATACAGATCAGCTTGCCGTCGGCTCTTAATGCTTTAGCCGCGAGCTGGGTTGAATAACCACCACCGATCTCGATCACTCGTTGCGGCTTGAGATGGCGAATCAGTGAATAGTAGACCGCCGCATCGAACCCGCTGAAGAAACCGTTGTTGAAATCAAACTCGAGCGCGCTCAACTCGTCGTGATAAGCAGTCAATTCATTGAGAAGCGCTAACTGCTCGTCCCACCTGAAATCTAGCGCCGGAAATTCTCGACGGCGCGTGATCTGTTCTAACGTGATTGCGCGGAAGTCGGGAATCGGTTCGTAATAATGAATCGGGCGAATGTGATAGCCCCAGCGATCGGTGAGATGTGGACGGCTTTGTGCCCGGAACAAAAGATGGTGCGCTACGCGATCGAAAAAAGACTTAGCCACGGATTACACGGATAAAAACTGATGGAATCGTTGTTGCACGCGCGCGTGAGAAAAATATTCGCGACCTGTGCTGAGGGCGCGCTTGCCGAGGGCGATGCGATGATCAGGATTGTTTGCGAGCTTAGCGATTGTGTTGGTCAGATCCGTTTCTGATTCGACGACTTCAGCAACGCCCGGGTTTTCGCGAGTCCATGCGACGGCTGAACAATAGCTCGGTCCGTAAATCAGAAGCGGCACGCCTGTCGCGGTGTAGTCTGCAAGCTTGCTCGGAAACGCCATTTCCATGTTGGCGCGATCGCGAGCATCGAACGACATCGGGACGAATAGCGCATGCGCCTCGTCGCGCAGGCATTTCAGTAAGTCAGTAGCGCTTAGCAGACCCCTGATTTGGGTGTTCGGATCGTTCAGGCCAATCCGCTCCGCATCGTCAGGTGTTAATGGTCCAAAAACCAGTAATCGTCCGTTAACGGGTTTGAGTGCGTTTTGCAGGGCGATGAGCGCCTTGATGTAGCCATCAGAATTGATCGTGCCCGCAAATGCGATCGTGAATGGCTTGTCGTTGCGCGCGAGATGCGCGGGTGGCTCCTCGTAATCAGGACAATTTGCTACCCGACTCGGATACATCACCTCTGCGGGTGCTCCGTATCGCTGTTCGTAGAAGCGACTCATCGCAGGCGACACGCACAAACGCGACTGCGCCTGGCGGTAAACACTCGCGAATCGCTCGTCAAGCCATTTGCGAAACTGCGGCGCAACGTCAGCCACGCGTGGCCAGTCGTCATGGACGATGAGGTGCAAAGGCACTCGTCGTTCAATAGCAATTTGCGCGGCTGCGAGCCAGCCAAACCCGTGCGCTACCGTCAACACACCTTCACACTCAAAGCCGTTGAGCGATTGCGAGATTTGCTGCCCCACTCGCTGAGCGGCATGCGTGAACCACGCGGTCGCATATGGATGAAAGCGCGTGTTGAGCCAGCGCGCTTTACCAATCGGACGAGAAATGTACTTGATATCTGGCAGCCGCCGTTCCGTTTGCGACTCGGTCGCCGTCTCAATGATCGTCAAGCGGCCGGGCGGATAATCTGACAACAATCGATGCAACAACGCCGATCCGTGATAAGACGCCTCCACCGGCACATCGCCAACGTAGATCAATCCTGGACAGGATTGACAAGATTGTTCAGGATTTACATGTAAATCTTGTCTAATCTTGTACATCCTGTCTAAAGCTGTCGATCCATTGCGCGATCGCATCCGGTTCCAACAACTTCGCTTTTGATTTGATCACTCGATCGATACTGCGCCACTCGTTCATCTGATTCGTGACGACGCCCGTCTCAGGGTTGTAGCCGCGGAAGCGATGCCGCTGCTGAAACGCGGATGCGGCGCGACGATATTCTCCGAACTCGAAATCGTGGATCACGATCCAGGGATGTTTCGGTTCCTTCGCTGCGACCGCACGGATCGTTGCCGCACGCTGCTCGCTGATTTTTGAATCGTCGATCAGGATCAGATCGAAAGATTCGAGATCGAGATCCGCGACAGACTCAGCGATTTCGCCGTTCACCAATTGCAATTGCCACCGACGATCATTCCTGGCAGCTTCATTAATCGTCTGCGCCCATGAGTCGTCGTTCTCGATTGACTGTAATCGTTCGAGATGAGGGAACGCTGAATCGTTGAGAAACGTGAGTGTGCTGTAATGACCGCAACCAAATTCGAGAACACTTCGCACTTCGCGCAGTCGAGCCAAGCCGATCAGGATTGGGATGTGGGTGGCGTAATCCTTGAGCGCGCGAGGCGCCGAGAAATAGTTCAGGCAAAGACGTAAAGGCGCAAAGACCCTCCGATTACTTACAATCATCTTTCTGCTAACGGTCGCGCACGCAATCCCACATTCCCAAACCACCGATCAAGCTTGCGCCCGCCGTAAACCTCGGTCTCCGCCACCTCAAACTTGAACGTCCGCGGCACGAACTCAATCAACCCGCTCGCCATGTCTTTCAAATGAATCTCCAGTTGGTACGAACCGGGCAACAACGGTAACGATTCGATCTTGAAGCCGAGCTCGGCTGCCTCACCCGCCGGCAGCGATGCGGTTGTAATGAAGTCTTTCAAATCCAGCCCCGTCAATCGCTGTGAGTCCATGGTCAGGATCGACATGTAAAGTCCCGGATCTTTGATCTCAGTCTTCGGAACGAACCTGACTTTCACCTGCACCGGATCGAACGTCTTGATGATCGGACTACTTTCGGAGCTGATCTCAACAGACGTCACGGTGAACGTAGGAGTCTCAACACTCTCGTCCTGAGCGTCATCACTTATTTGGGCCAGGTAGTGATCGATTGTGTGATTGACTTCGCCCTGGGCCACCAGCTTTCCGTGGTCTATGACGAGGGCCTGTTTGCAGATGCTCCGCAGCGCGGACATGTTATGACTGACAAACAGAATCGTGCGACCGTGTCTGCCAATCTCAGTCATCCGCTGAAAACACTTCTTTTGAAACTGCGCGTCGCCAACGGCCAGCACCTCGTCGACGATCAGGATTTCAGTCTCCATATGCGCGGCCACGCCAAACGCGAGACGCATGTACATTCCGGTCGAGTAACGCTTTACCGGGGTGTCAATGAACTTCTCAACTTCCGCGAACGCCACAATCTCATCGAACTTGCGACTGATCTCCGACCGGCGCATGCCGAGTATCGCGCCGTTGAGAAAGACATTTTCGCGGCCTGTCAGCTCCGGATGAAAACCGGTGCCCACCTCCAGCAACGATCCGACACGGCCGTGGACTTCTGCTCGTCCACGCGTAGGTTTGGTTATGCGCGAGAGTATTCTGAGCAGCGTGCTCTTGCCGGCCCCGTTGCGACCAACTATGCCGACCAGGTCGCCGGTATTGATCTCGAACGAAAGATCATCAAGCGCCCAGATGTAATGGCCGTTTGAGTTTTCATGACCGTTGCGAATGCGACGAAAGGGCGCCGTGGCCGCATCGGCGAGTACGTCACGCAGCGTTTTGTAGCCGTCCTGTGATGCTCCGATTCGATAGCTCTTACTCAGGCCTTCGCAACGTATCGACATCAGACAATATCTGCGAACTGCTGCTCGAGGCGACGGAAGTAGTAGAGGCCGCCGACGAGAAGCATCAAGACAACAACTATGGAAATTAATAGCGGCAGTCCGAGCGAATCGGGTTTACCCAGCAAGGCCCAGCGAAACCCATCAACGACGCCGACCATCGGGTTGAGTCCGTACAGCAGTCTCCATTTTTCCGGAACGATCGAGCTCGGATACGCTACCGGCGTCGCAAACAACCAGAACTGGACCAGGAAGTTGATGGTGTAACGCACGTCTCTGTATTGCACGTTGAGTGCTGAGAGCCAGAGACCAACACCCAACGCAGCCATCACCGCCAGAAGGACGAGGGCCGGAACAAACACGATTTGCCAACCGGGAACGATGCCATAAATCAGCATCAGCACCAGCAGCATCACAAAGGCAATGGCGAAGTCTACGAGGCCGCCAAGTACGGCGGAAATCGGCACCACGAGGCGAGGAAAATAGACTTTTGTAATCAGGTTCTGATTTCCGACCAGACTGTTACTCGACTCCGTCAGCGCGTGCGCGAAAAGCTGCCACGGCAGCAGCGCACAGAACGTGAATACAGGATAAGGCACGCCGTCAGAAGGCACGCGGGCCAGCCTGCCAAAGAACAGACTGAACACGAGCATCATGAACAAGGGTTGGATGATGACCCAGATGGCCCCGAGCACCGTCTGCTTGTAGCGCACCTTGATATCGCGCCAGGTCAGGAAATAGAGAAGCTCGCGATACTCCCACAACTCGCGCAAGCCGAGTGAAGGCCAGCGCGTTGAAGGCTCGATGTGAAAAGAAGGGACAGTGCGAACGCTTTGCACGAGGGTTACGGGTGGCGGGCTTTGCACAAAAGTCGCTGCTTATGGATTTCTCTGTGCAACCTCTGTGTTCTCTGTGTCTCTGTGGTTAACTAATTCACGGCAAATACTCACCACAGAGACACAGAGAACACAGAGGTTGCACAGAGAAGAGCGATCTTAGTTGCTACCTTCTGCTTTCTCGTAATACTTCCGCCCGTAATAACTCTGGTAGTAGTAGTAGTCGTGAGATTGGAGATTGACGTTGTTGAGCACCACGCCGAAGATCTTCGCGCCCACATCGCTCAACAGTTGTTTAGATCGCCGCACGATGTGCCTTGAGCTCTTGCCGCCATGGACCACGAGCAACACGCCGTCGACCATCGTCGAGATCAACACACCGTCTGTGAATGAGCTCACGGGCGGCGAATCAACGACAACGTGCGTGTAGTTTGCTTGCAGCGTCGCGATCAGTCTGCGCATCTGGTCCGAGCCGAGTAGCTCAGCAGGGTTCGGCGGAATCGGACCCGAAGTCAAAACACTCAACCCGCTTTTCTGGTCCTCCGTGACCATCGACAGCATATCGTCTTCACTAGCATCACTCGAAAGGATCGAGCTGAGACCTAGCTGCCCTTGCATGTCGAAGATAGATTGCAGTCGCGGGCGACGCATGTCGGCGTCGATGATCACGACACTCGCGCCTGTTTGAGCGAGACTGATCGCCGTGTTGACCGCGGTCGTGGTCTTTCCTTCACCCGGCAAACTCGACGTCACGAGCAGAGACTTCGGCGCGCGTCCGGCAGTCGAGAGCAACACTGACGTGCGTAGGTGTCGATAGGCTTCCGCGAGCGGCGAACGTCCGTCGACATTCTTTAGCAGCTCCGAATTCCCGTTGCCGTTTCCGTTGCTGTTGCCCCCCTTCTGCAAAGCCGCCGTCTTGGATTTTC
The DNA here is from genome assembly GCA_036498585.1 of Pyrinomonadaceae bacterium. Taxonomy (GTDB): domain Bacteria; phylum Acidobacteriota; class Blastocatellia; order Pyrinomonadales; family Pyrinomonadaceae; genus PSRF01. The sequence continues at coordinate 52,221 of DASYFE010000069.1, forward strand.
CGGGAAGTACGCGGCGTCGCGCAGCGCTGCCAACCGACGGGATAACAGCGAGTGCGGGCAGATGCAGCACGCGCTCGACTTCCTCAGTCGAATGCACAGTGTCGTCGAGGTATTCGAAGAAGAGCGCGAGACCGAGTCCGAGTCCGATTGATAAGAAGAAAGCCGCGATGACGGTGCGCGTGCGGTTTGGACCAACAGGCGTGTCAGGCGTCAGAGCATAATCGACGATCGAGATGTTATTTGGCTTGCCGGCGAGTACGACGTCGTTCTCTTTCGCGCCTTGCAGCAGTCCATTGAGAAGAGACTTGTTCGTCTCGATCTCCTGTTGAATGATGCGATAGTTGATCGCGGCTTCGTTCTGCGAGAGCGTTTGCGCGCGTTGTTGCTCGAACGCTTTGCGGAGCGATTGTTCGCGCTCTAGCGCCTGTTGATAACGAGTGTTCAGGTTTGTCAGGAGGGTTGCCGACTTGCGACTGCGCAGATCCTTCAACTGTTTATCGAGCTCGGTGATCTGCTGATCTACTTCCTTTACTTCGGGCGCTTCTTCAGTCGCATCGACGAGCAGGAGCGCACGCTTTTGTCGCAGCTCGATCAGCTTAGCTTCGACGTCGCTATTCTGTTTTGCAGCCTCATCGACGAGCGCATTCGCGGCATCCGGAGTCTTAGCGGCGTTGTAAGCAGCCTCCGCAGTCTTCCGCTCGTTTTCTGCCTGCAATAGTTGCTGGTTCAGACCGGCGAGACGCTCGACGACGGTGTTCTGGTTGGGATCGAGCGAGATGATCTGATTGTTCTTGGCGTAGTTGACGAGTCGTTCTTCAGACGTGCGAATCTGTTGTTGCAGCTCGGCGATGCGTTTCTGGAGGAAGTCACCGGTCGTGCTATTGGCTTCAGTTCGCTTTTCGAGATTCCAGAACACGTAAACTTCGGCAATCGCGTTCACGACCTTCTCGGCGACACTCGGATCCGTGTGCGTAAACTTGATATCGATCAGACGTGTCTCTTTGTAATAACCACGCGTCTCCTTCACCGGCTCGACTCTCAAGCCGCCAAGGATCGTATTGACGTACGGTGCGAGTCGCTTTGCTTCGTTTAGATCTTCACGTGCAGTTGCCTGTGCGAAGCTCGTCGTGAGTGGTAGCTGGTCCGGTTGCTTCGGGGCTTCCGGCGGCTTGCTTCCGAGTCCGACCATTCGCAAGAACGTCTGCCACGTTGACTGTCGTTGCGCGCCTTTGAAGAAATCCGGGTTGTGTTCGAGATCGAGTGTGCGGACGACGCGTCGCATCAGTCCGGGGCTGACGAGGATCTGGAGCTGCGTGTTGAAGTAGATCGGATCGTCGGTTGGGCCATAAAGCGGGCGCGTGTTGTTGACGAGATTGCCGGTCTCTTCGAGATCGACCTGCACCCGGGACTGCGCTTCGTACAAGTCCGGCTTGCGCGCGACGTACACAACCGCAAGCATCGTGACGAGCGCGACGATGCCGATCACGAGCCAGAGACGTTTGCGAATCGCTCGCCAGTAGTCGAGCAGGTGAACTTCATGCTCGGCGTTCGGATCGACGCCGTAATTGTAAGACTGCGGCGGCTCGATAGACCGATCGAGAGCCTCGACTCTGGGCTCAGGCTTTGCGAGCTTGTCAGTTGGGTTCATGATCTGGGTCTTCGATAGACTGCACAGAACCGAGCGCGGCAGCGCCGGGTCAACTTCCAATTAGTTCGTCATTCCAGAATTTGACCCGGCGCTACCGCGCTCGGTTCTGTCAGGGCACAACGCGCACGGGCAGTTGGCCCACGCTGGGCGCGACGCCCTGGACGAGGCTGCGCAGGAAGCTCTTCCCTGCTGATGTTGGAACGTCGATGATGTCGTTTGGCGCAAGCGCGAGATCTTCAGAGCTCTTCTTCTCGATCGCGGAGAGATCGACTGTGATCTCTTTCCTGATCGTCGTGCCGGGTTCCTGGCGCAGGATGCGGATCTTGTCTTTTTTCGTGTCCTGCTTGAGACCGCCGGCCATCGCGATCGCGCGCGTCAACGTGATCGGCTCTTTCAAAGCGATCGTGAGCGGCATGAAGACGTTGCCGACGACGTAGACTTGATCAGCTTCGGGCAGCGTCACAATGTCGCCGGCTTCAAGGTATGGGTTTGATTTCGGATCGCCCTGAAGCACGTCGCTGAGTTTGTAACTGCTGAAGGCGATCGAATCGTCAGTCTGCTGCTTGCAAGGTGATACAGCACTCGAGTGGACGATGTTGATAGTCTGGCCGGCTTTCGTGGATGGGCCTTTAGCGTAGGTCAGTAATTCTAATAGACGCACGCGCCGCTGTAGCTCGAAGCGGCTCTGCTCGTTGACCGCGCCGATGATCGCGACTTGTTTTGAGTGGTATTCCTTGATGAAGACGTCGACCTGAAGGTTCTTGTAGTAACGCGCGTAACGAGTTGAGATCTCTTTTGCTAATTCGCCTTCGGTGAGACAGGCTGCTTGTATGTCGTTTTCGACTAACGGCATCCGGATCATGCCGTTGCCTTCGACCCGAACCGCTTCACGCGAGAGCTGCGGTCGATTGTAGACGCGTATGTCTAGAACGTCGCCCGCGCCGATGCGATAACGATCGTCGGTTGATTGACTTGATGGGAATAGAATTAAGAGTGCGATAAATAGAGGGAACATCGTTAATTCGTAAGATAGTCGTTGAACAAGATTTCAAGATTTACAGGATTAACAAAATTACTTGCCCGACATCCCAAGACGTCGCGATAAAAGGGCTTCGCGCATGTGATTCGGATGTGCCAGGTTCAAAACTGTGTTACTCAACAACACCAACAACTCCTCGTGCTCGCGCCTGAAGAGTCCCGTGAGCGGCTGCTCGCCCGTCTTCACGACGATGCCTTCCCTCACCCACTGCCAGAACTGCGTCTGCGTCGTCCAAAACTGTTTCCGGTCACGGCAAATCACGAGCGCTGTTTTCTTCTTCCGCTTTTTCTTCATTCAGACACACCTCGACCTTTGCGTGTTGTTCTCACACAGAAACCCGTTAGGGAAGCCTCTCTCGCGAGGCAGCATCCAGTTGTCAACCTGTCGGGCGCGAAACAGAATTCATCACGCCCGTATAACTAACCAGTTGTTCACGAAATCTGATCGACCATTTCGCACCAGAGGTGTCCGATCGTGATGTGAGCTTCCTGTACGCGTGAGGTGCGGCTTGACGGGACAGCCACAGCGATATCGCACAGATCCCCGAGCGGCTCGGCGGTCGCGCCGGTCAGTGCGATCGTTTTACATCCCAATTCGCGCGCCCTCTCAGCCGCACGTAGAACGTTTTTCGACTTACCACTCGTGCTGATCGCGATCAGCACGTCGCCTGTTTGCGCGAGTCCGGCGACTTGCCGCGCAAACACCTGATCGTAGCCAAGGTCGTTGCTGACAGCCGTCAGCGCTGAAGTGTCTGTTGTGAGCGCGATTGCCGGCCACGAGCGTCTTTGTTTTTCGTAACAACCAACCAGCTCGGCGGCGATGTGTTGCGCATCGGCAGCGCTGCCGCCGTTTCCACACAGCAAGACCTTTCGACCACCCGATAACGCATCACAGATCATCTGACCGGATTGTTTGATTTTAGGGAGTGCTGCGTCGAGTAAGTTTTGAATTGTGGCCAGGTGCTCTTGTAGAGAGTTGGTCAAAAATTGCACGTGTGGAAATTAACACAGTTTTCCGCCGTTGCCCACGGATATCCGTGTATTTTGTGTTACCCTTGGCCGCCACTCACAACATATGAGCAATTCAAATCCAACGCCGATGCTGCGTCAGTACCAGGAACTGAAGCAGCAACATCCCGGGACGCTGCTATTTTTTCGTCTCGGCGACTTTTATGAACTGTTTTTTGACGACGCGCTGACCGGCTCGCGCGAGCTGCAAATCACGCTCACCGCGCGACAAAAAGAGAGTGACAATCCGATTCCGATGTGTGGCGTGCCGCATCATTCTGCGGCGAACTACATCGCGCGCCTCGTGCGCAAAGGATATCGCGTCGCGATCTGCGAACAAACTGAAGAGGCGGGCAAGACAAAGAAACTTGTGCGGCGTGAGGTCGTGCGCATCGTGACGCCCGGGACGCCGATCGATCCGCAGTTGCTGGAGGCGCGCGAGCCTGTGTTTCTGGCGGCGGTTTGCAGCGCGGGTGAGTCGATTGGCGCAGCGTTTCTGGATATTTCGACGGGTGAGTTTCGTGTGACGCAGGAGGCGGGGCATGATTCGTGGGTGCGCATTCGTGCGGCGCTCGAATCGTATGCGCCGCGTGAGCTTTTGTTTCCCGCATCGTTTGGCGCGCTGATCAAGGCCAGTCTTACGGGGAAAGTGCAAACAGCGCCGCTCCCGTTGGAAGGTTCGAATGGAGCTTCGTCTGGACGGGAAGATTTTGGTTTTGATGTGGCGCTGACGCCGCTCGACGATTGGAAGTGGACGAAAGACGATTGCTTCGCCCTCCTGCTCGAACACTTCAAAGTCAAAACACTCGACGGCTATGGTCTCTCACGCAAAGATGAAGCGATCCGCGCTGCCGGAGCGTGTTTGCGTTACGCGCGCGAGACTCAACGGGCAGCCGCTGAGCACGTCACGGATCTTGTTTACTTCGAGCCCCAGGACCATCTCGTGCTCGACAGCGTTACGGTTCGAAATCTCGAGCTCGTGGAGTCGCTCGCTGGTGGCGGTGGTCGGTCGTTGTTACAAGTGATCGATGAAACCGTGACCGGTATGGGTGCGCGACTATTGCGCGCGTGGTTGCTCCGGCCGTGTGTGAAGCGTGGCGAAGTTGAAGCGCGACTCGCAGCAGTGGCGGATCTGCTTGCGTCGCACCTGCGTCGTGACAAGTTGCGTGCGTTGTTGAAGGAGGTTTCCGATCTTGAGCGCGTTGTCGGTCGTATCAGTCTCGGTTCTGCTACGCCGCGCGATCTATGTGCAATGTTGCGTTCGTTGAATCAAGTGCCGGCGATTCGCGAAGTGTTGACCGGACTCGACGCATCGCTGATCGAAGTGCTGGTCGAGAATACTGACGAACTGCCCGACATCCGCGATCTCATCACACGTGCGATCAACGACGATCCGCCGATCAAGCTCAGCGACGGCGACACGATCCGCGAAGGTTACTCAGTCGAGCTCGACGAGCTGCGATCGGTCAGTCGCAACGCGAAACAGATCATCGCGGCGCTCGAAGCCACTGAACGCGCTCGCAGCGGAATTAATAATTTGCGTATCCGTTTCAACGGCGTCTTCGGTTACTACATCGAGGTCTCGAAGGCAAATGCCGCGCGCGTGCCGGTTGAGTATGAGCGACGCCAGACACTCGCGAATGCCGAGCGCTTCACCACGCCCGAGCTACGCGACTGGGAAAAGAAAGTGCTCGGCGCTGAAGAACGCATCGTGCAGCTCGAGACGGAGCTGTTCACGGACGTTTGCCGCCAGATCGCCGCGGAAACGAAGCGAGTTCAGATGACGGCACGCGCGCTCGCTGCGCTCGACGTGCTCGCCTCGTCTGCTGAAGTGGCTGCCCGTCGACGTTACACGCGGCCGACGCTACATGATGGCGACGAGCTCGAGATCATCCAGGGGCGTCACCCGGTTATCGAAGCCTTCATTGATGAGCCGTTCGTGCCCAATAACGTATATCTCAACAACTCGACTGACCGGCTGCTGATCATTACTGGTCCAAACATGGGCGGCAAGAGCACCGTGCTGCGACAGACCGCGATCATCTGCATACTCGCGCAAACCGGATGCTTTGTAGCAGCAGAGCGTGCGCGACTGCCGTTGCTGGATCGGATCTGGACCAGGGTTGGCGCATCAGACGATCTCACGCGCGGGCGCTCGACGTTCATGGTCGAGATGACTGAGACCGCTGCGATCCTGCACAGCGCGACGCCACGCTCGCTCGTGCTGCTCGATGAGATCGGTCGCGGGACGGCGACGTTCGATGGACTCTCGATCGCGTGGGCCGTGGCGGAGTACCTGCACAACTCAGCGGACCATGCAGCGAAGACTTTATTTGCGACGCACTATCACGAGGTTACTGAATTAGCCGAGCGTCTGCCGGGCGCGCAGAACTATCAGATCACTGCGACAGAGCGTGAAGGCGAGGTCGTGTTTCTGCACCGTCTCGAACGCGGGCGCGCTTCGAAATCTTACGGCATTGAAGTGGCGCGCCTGGCAGGGCTGCCACCGGCAGTTTTGGCAAACGCGCGCGACGTTCTGGCCCGCTTGGAACGCTACGAGCTCGATGTTTTTGCGGAAGACGATACAGGCGCACTCAGCAAAGCCGCGCGGCGCAAAGCCGCCGCCCAAGCATCGCTCTTCGATCTCGCGAACCAAAGAGTAATCGAGGAGATCCGTGCATCATCCGTGGAAATCAGTGGCGAAGAAGCGCGTGAATTACTGAGCCGCCTGAAGAAACAACTAATGTAGGACGGCTTTGCACAAAAAGTCTCGAGCGCGCTCTTCTCTGTGCAACCTCTGTGTCTCTGTGGTTGATGAATTCCGAGTAACCACACCACCGAGACACAGAGGACGCTGAGGTTGCACAGAGAAATCCTCGACGCGGATTAACGCGGATTGTTACTGACGCGGAACCAGTCGCCTTTCCCATCGTTGGTGCGAAGCATTCTTAGGATTTCGTCGTAAGTGAATGGACGAGCGCCGCGGCGGCCGAAGACGGAGATTTGATTGCCGCTCTCGTCGACTGCGCGATCGCGGTCCAGTGGTTTCGAGATTGCGAGGGCTTCGCCTTTTGTTTTGAAGGTCGCGAGCAAGACAGGTTTTGGGCGCGGGCTGAAACCGGCGTACTCGGGCATTGTTTCCGGTGAGGTTAGCTGCAACACGCGCATGCCGTTTTTTCCATCCGCAACGTAAGCAAACAAACTCGCGTTCGTCATCGCCACCTTCACCTGGTGCACGTCGTTGAGCTTTCCCTCGGCGTTGTACGTTTGATCGAGACGCGGGCGCTCAGGCTGTTCGACGTCGACAATCGCGATCCCATCCGATCCATTCGCAACGTACGCATACGTTCGCGCAACATAAACATCGTGCGCATGTTTTAGAGGAACGAAAGCTCCTTCAATCACGCGCGCCTGCTCGGGCGCCGTCACGTCAATAACCTTCAAACCATCATCATCAACCACAAACGCATACCGGAACTGGATCGCCACCGACTTCGGATGTTTCAGGTCTATGCGGCTTACAATGCGCGGATTCAGAGGATCGTTGATACTCACGATCGCTAGCCCCTGCGCGGTCGTGATGTACGCGTAGTTGCCCGCGATCGCGATGTTGTTCGCGTCGTTGAGCGCGCCGTTCGGATTGAACGTGAGCGCACGCTTCAGGTAGTTATTCAACGGATCGCCGTCGAGCAAGGTCGCCGCATTCACGAGTATGAGTCCCTCGTACTTATCGACGACATACAAATAAGCGTATAGCGGGTGGATGGACTGCTCTTCGTTTTCAGCTCGCTTCGTCCGCGCGGGATCAACTGCAAGCGTCGTCGGCGCGGCCACGGCCGTTGCATACTTCGTCTTCACCCAGAACTTCTGCCCGAAGCGCGACACCGGCGCCGTCGTGATCCGCTCCGAAAACCCCTTCTGATCGATCTGCGCGACATCGTAGACACGCAACCCTCCTTCGCCAGCCGCCACGTACGCATACTCACCGCGCAACTGCACCTGTAGCACCTTCGGATTTCCCACGTGCTCGTAGAACGTCTTCAACTCGCTCCCACCACGCACAAATCGATCGTAGTTCATCGGATACGCAATCTTGTGAAGCGTGCTGCCAAACACCGCTTGCGGCTCCGATTGCTCAGTCGCAACGACGACTTCGAGCGCATCATCAGCCGCGATGTAAACATAACGTCCCATGAAGTTGACGAAGTTCGTGCCCTGCAACAACAACTGCGCCAGCCAGGCGTTGTTGTCGTTCTGCTGCGACACGTGACAGTCGCTGCACGTCTTCGTCTCCGTCGAGCGCACCGTGTGTGGTACGTGCGTGTTGAAGGTTTGACCCGAGAATCCTTCAGCGGATGTTGTCTGTTGTTGCGAGTAGATCCACTCGCGGTTCTGGTTCTGCGAGCTCACCAGCACCGCCGACGAGGAACGAACGGGCGCAACTCGATTGCCGGTCACCGTTCCGTCACGACCGAGCATGAAGATGTCGTCGCGCAGGACCTGGAAGTTGTACTGCGTGAAGTTGCGCGTGTTGCCGCCTTCGTTGTGACGGTTCGGCATCTTGCGATTCGCCTGCATCGATAGATGACACCCAAAGCAACTCGTCACCCAAGATGAGTGACACGCCACGCACGTCATATTCGCGTCGCGATGAGCAAGTCGGTTGTTATCGGCAGGAACGTCGCCCCACGTCGCGTTGTCTTTCTGAATCGTCTTCGCATACTGCGAGCGCTCGTTGAAATCGCGACAGCCAGGCGTGACTGTGTCGAGCGTTTGCGGCACACGCCACCAGCGACCGGGCACGACCATCGAGTTCTGCATGATGTCGCCGGTCTTCAGATCGACGTCGACACCCTTTTCATCTTTCCGTTTGCGATCGCGTGTGACGCGTTGGAAGAGTGGAATGCGCGCGCCTTCAGCATCGCGAACGCGAATGCGCGTCAGTTCCTGACCGGCCAGCGGCTGGTTCTGCGTCTTGCGACGCTCAGCATTTGTTCCCGTCGCAACCGCTGCTGCTGGACCTGAAGTAAATAACGTCGCTTTTTGCTTAATCGTGCCATGGCAATCTTCACACGCGATCTCGATCGCGGCGCGTGGCTCGTTGTAGAGATTGCCATCGCCATGCGAGTCCTGGCGGAAGTGACAATCGACGCAGTGCATGCCGCGTTCGGCGTGAATATCGTTCAGATGCACCGCTTTGCTGAACTTCGCCGGATCGTCAGGCGAAATGATGGCTCCGTGGGCGTCGAGCAGGTTGCCTTTGCGATCGCGTTTGAAGACTTTACGAAACAGCCAGCCGTGCCCATGGAAGTCTGCAAACTGCGTGTTCCGCAATAGAGCATTGAAGGCAGGCGTGCCGGTGTCTTTCAGGAAGTCGAAGCTGGACCACAGGCCGCGCAGGCTAGCCGCCTCGGGATTGCGATCGAGCTTCTGCTGCTCTTCATCCTGACTCGGATTGTGCTGCGTCGCCGGATACATCTTTGCGCCATCGCTCTCGTTGTCCCACCACGTGAGCCCGAGATACGTGGCGACCATGTTCGTGCCGGGGTGCATGTGACAGACCATGCACTGCGACGTCGGAATCTGACTCGTGAGCTGGTGCTTGATCGGATGTCCCGACTCAGACTTCTGAATCGACACATCCAACGTTTGCGAGCGTCCGAGATTTCCAGCCTGATGATAAGAAGCCGAGTGTGCCGGATCGCGATCGTTCGCATAGATCACGTGACACGCAGAGCAACCTGAAGAGCGGTAGTCACCGGGATGATCGTTCGTGCCGAGAAAATTCAGCGTCGGATCGAGCAGTCGTGTTTTCTGCAATCCGAGAAACACGGGATCGGTGCGTTGCGCAGTGCCAAAGCCGCGCACGCTGAGTCCCTTGTCTGGCTTACCCGGATCCTCTTCTTTATCAGGCAGCCCAACTTCGAGCCTTCGCTTTCCGCCACGCTCAAACACACGCAAGACATTTCCCGGCTGCGAGATCTCCCAACGCGGAATCGGATCGAGCAGACTCAGCAGACCTTTCCGGCGTCGCTCCTCTTCCGTACTTGTTTGTAGAAGCGTTTGCGGCGCCCCAGACTCACTGTAACTCTCACCGAAGCGCGGATCCTTCAAATGGAAACTGCCGTTGTTATAGAGCGCCGCGCCCCAGAGCATCGCGCCGTGCGTCATCATGCTGCGCGACACATTCTTCGATTCAACGTCGTGACACGCCGATCCCGCGCACGTCCTTCCAACCACGCGCAGATCACCCGGATTCACAAACCTCACAAACTCCCAACTCTCACGCGCCAGCAACGTGTTCGATCTCTCCGGGTTCGCTCCCGAGCGCCGCCATTCTTTCGGAAACATCGGCCTCACATGCGCATCATCTTTGACACGCGAAACCGGATTCCCACCATGACACGCCGTACAACTCAACCCCACCGCATCCTTTCCATCCTTGAGCTTCTCGAGCGTGTCCGTCGGCCCATACTTATGCATCGGCTCGATCTGCCCATGACACGCCACACACCCGTCCGTCTTCACCGCCTGCTGCCCCATCACCGGCATTGCCACGATAAGTAGTGTGATTAGACTGAATCGCCTCATAATTCTTCTCTGTGCAACCTCTGTGTCCTCTGTGTCTCTGTGGTGGATCTTCCGTGCCCCCACAGAGACACAGAGGACACAGAGGTTGCACAGAGAAGAATTAAAGAACGCGCCGGTGTATTCCATCCTTCAATACGACCACATTGAAGTTGATTAATAATCCTACTTTCCATCCTCCAAGACGAAGATAGGTTAGCAGCTGAGCATCATGAATAGGCGCTAACGCTTCTACAGCCTTTATCTCGACAACAACAAGATCATCTACCAATACGTCTAGCCTGTAACCACACTCGAGTTGAATTCCCTTATACCGCACAGGCAATCCTCGCTCGCGCTTAAAATTAATATTTCGCAACGACAATTCACGACACAGACATTCCCGATAAGACGATTCAAGCAACCCCGGTCCTAACATTCGATGCACTTCAATAGCAGCTCCAATGACTTCATATGTAAGCTCATTCATGTGAGGATTCATGGCTTCTCTTTCTCCTTAAAACACAAACTTCATCTGCCCAAAAATTGTATACAACATCTTCTTCGGGCTGATCACACTTGGGCCACAAAAGTCTTCGACACCCGGCGGACAGTTGCGTGACGAGTCAGTGAAGATATCCCTGAATCCACGCCCCGTCTGCAGAGACGCGGCGCCGAAATTCAACGTGAAGTTATTGATCAGAAACGGCCGGTAAGCCACACCGAGACTGTAATCGATTCCGATGTCGTGTCGAATGCGATTTTGAAAGAGCAGCAGCTCGAGCGGCTCGGTGCGATGAAAGCGCAGGTAGTTGATGTTGACTACGGCCTTGATCCGCTGCGTCAACTCGATATCAACGCCGCCGTTGTAAATCAAGATTCCCGGATTCACGAAGTTTGCCTGTCCCTGAATCTTGCTGCTTCGCAAACTCGGCAACAAACTATTCGGTTGGACCAGGCCGACGCCGCTTTGCGTGAGACGAATGCCGTTGCGCGCCCAGAAGGAAAACTGCCCGCCCACGAAATTCGGATCGTCGAAGATCGCGTCGAAGCCCGTCGCTCGATCGTCGGTCGGATTGCTGTCGCCCTGCGCCCAGAAGAACGAGCCTTTGAAACGTAGATAGTCACGATCGACTGAAGCTTCGAGCGCGGCCATGTTCGAACGCACCTGCACTCGCCGGCCTGCGATCTCGTTCCGCTCGTCGTGGCCAAATGCGAAGTAATAAGAATGCGAGAGATTCAGCCGGCCGAGATGACCATCGCCGCTGACGCCGAGATATCCAACCTTGATCGCGTGCGGCCTGACGTCGCCAACCGGCGAAGGCCGCACGAGAAAACCGTTGCGATCGAATTCAACCCCACGCCGATCGTCGTTGTAATGAAAGCTGCCCTGGATTGTGTAGCCCTTGCGAATGAAATCCTGTCGAAAGATGTTAGCGATGTAAACGTTCTGGTGGCGCGTGTCAAAGCGATTTAGACCGCTGTTCGTGTCCTTCTCCAGCATTGAGAAGTAGGCGCCATTGAACTGATAACGATTGTTATCGAACGCGCCGAATACGCGCGCGCCGAGATTGTTATCGGAGAAAATAAACCCACGGAAGTCTGAGACAAAAGGCTGAATACCGGCGCGCACCGAAACGAAATCGTAGTTCGCGTCGAGATCAGCGAGTTTTAACTCACCGAATGCTTCTTCGAGCGATGCATGCCAATCAATGCGATTCGTGCCGCGTCGCACGTCGATGTTGACGATCCCGTTCTCGCGCGCGTTGAGGTAATTCGGGACGCTGAAAGTCGGTGAGAACTTGATGGCCCAATCGCGCGGCTTGAACGTCGTGTCGCCGTGAAATAGCTCGAAGCTGAACTGCAACGTTTCGCTCGCCGCAAGCTGTTCCGGACGGCCGAAGAACTCAGCGCTCTCCGGATCGGCGCCGCTGACGCCTGAAGGCGTCGGCGCACGACGCTGCTCGACGTTCGTTGAGCTGACTGCGGTGAGGATCATGAAGAGCTTATCGCCCTTGATCGGATAATCGCCTTTAAGAACGTTCTGGTTGTACGGATCCCACCAGCGTCCACGTTTGAAAGGGATGTCGCGACCGCGCGCGCCGCGATCGCCGTAGCGATCGTACTCCGGAAACGTGATGCGCCAGCGATCGGGAGTTTCGCGTCGCTGTGGTGCGGGCGCGGGTCCGGTCGGCGGTGGCGCGAGGGGAATGTCGACGACAGTTTCCTTGCCGTTGCCCCCTTGGATGATTACGTTTTCGAGCGTGTCGCCACGCACGATCGCGAAGTCGCCGTAGTTCTTGTCTTTGTCGAAGAGAGCAGTGCTGGGTTGGGCCAGGCTGATGCGATAAGCGCCTGCCGGCAGTGAAAGCGAGTATGTGCCGTCGGTAGACGTGCGTGCGCGTCTGACCTGACGCGTCACCTGATTTGTAATGATTACTGTAACGCCCGCGGCGGGGCTACCTGCAGGAGTGCGTACAACACCTCTGAGCCGTCCCGATTCCTGCGCGAACGCAGACAGACAACTCGCTATGATCAGAAACGTCAGCGCTGTTGTTTGGACCGTGTGACGGATCACATTCGTGGCGTTGTAACATACCACCTAACACTTGCGGAAGGGTTTTTGTAGGGTGGCCCTCCGTGGCCACCCGTCTTCGCATCATTCACGGCGGGTGGCCACGGAGGGCCACCCCTACAGTAAATTCCACGAAAGCGCCTGATTGGTTTGTGGTACATTGTGGCGCATGCGCGTTGTCGTCTTCCTGCTGACGGTTCTGCTCATCCTGGCCAGCGTCATCAAGTTCGACAACGCCGGCGCGCAGACAACGCGACCAATCCTCATTAGTCATCCCGATTCAACACGCGCGATTGCATTCGAATCCGTCACGCGTCAGCGTGAGCCGTTCACGACGACGGTCCAGGTCCGGTTCGGTTCAGACCCGGCCACGCGCATCATGCTGTTCGCGATGAATCTGCAACTCGTACCCGGTGAAACCGTGTCAGCCGACGCAGAGGATGCAAGCCATACGATTTATCCATTGACTGTCGAAGACGTCGCGAGTGTTCCCGATCAACCCTGGGCGACGTCGCTCATTGTTCGTCTCGCGGAGAACATGCCGCAATTGGGTGACGTGCTCGTGCGAATCAAGTATCGCGGGTTGGAGAGTAATCGCGTTCGCGTGGGGCTAGGTCATGTCGGGGATGGACCAGCAGACGATACGAACGCCGGACCGACACCCGGCGCCTTAGAACCGCAGCCGTCTACAAACGCAGCCGCCACGAATCTCGCGCAAACAGACGTTCAGACAATCCTGCAACAGGCCGCATCCGCCGCGAGCGCGCTTGGCAAATCCGTGAACATCGTCGTCACGGATCGTGAAGGAAATGTGTTGGGACTGCTGGCGATGCCGGGCACGCCGTCGTCGACGATCCGCAGTGTCGGTCGGCTCGGTCAGGGTTTGGAAGGCACAGTCGTTCCGGCATCCGAAGCAGCAACCGCGAAAGCCGCAACAGCCGCGTTCTTCAGCACGAGCGGCAACGCGTTCACGACGCGCACGGCGGGCTTCATCATTCAGGAACATTTTCCGCCGGGCATCAGCTTTCGTTCAGGTGGGCCACTTTACGGCGTCCAGTTCTCTTCCCTGCCTTGCAGCGATATCAAAAAGCCTTCGGCGCGACTCGGCCTCTCGGCTGATCCGGGCGGCTTGCCGATTTATAAAAACGGCTTAGTCGCGGGCGCAATCGGTGTCGAGGGCGACGGGCTTTACACTGTCGACCGCAATCCCGCGAACGACGATCAGACATTCGAAGAGCAAATCGCAGCGTCGGGTATACGAGGCTTCGAAGCGCCGGCGCTGATCCGTGGCGACAACATTCTCGTCGATGGCATTCGTCTTCCTTTCTCGAATGTCGCAAACCCACCTGCGCCTTCGACAACGGCAAGCATCGCTGGCGCGACGTTTGGTTTTGGTTTAGGCGGCGCCCCACCTGCTTCGGAGTTTGTGCCGCAAATCGTAGGTGGCATAGCCGGTGAGGTCAGTCCGCGTTTCTTTCCGTTCATCGCAGGTACGACCCCAAGTAGCAATGCGCTGACAGCAAGCGAGGTGGGAACAATCATCTCGCACGCGGCGCAACAGGCAAACATCACACGCGCCGCGATCCGGCAGCCGCTTGGTAGTAACGCGCGCGTCTCGATTGCAGTCGTCGATACCGCCGGAGTCGTGCTCGGAATCTTCCGTCAACAGGATGCGCCGGTGTTTGGTTTCGACGTTGCCGGCCAGAAAGCACGGACTGCCGCATTCTTCTCAGGCGCAAATGCCGCTGGTGCACTGCGGGCTGCCGGATTCGGATCGTATGTCGATCGCGCGCAGGCTGATGGACTGCGCTTCGACGGCTCGTTTGCTTTTACCGATCGCGCGACCGGATTTCTTCATCGCCCGTTCTTCCCGGACGGGATCGACAACACTGCCGCCGGGCCGTTCAGCACCGCGCTCTCCGACTGGAGCCCATTCAACGTCGGACTCCAACTCGATCTCATCAAGACAAACTTCCTGGCGTCTGTTGTTGGGCCAGCAGTGCCGTGTACGTCGATACCTTCGCTACCAAACGGAGTTCAGATCTTTCCCGGCAGCGTGCCGCTTTACAAGAACGGCGTGCTCGTCGGCGCAATCGGGATCAGCGGAGATGGTGTCGATCAGGACGACCTGATCGCGGCTGCCGGCGCGAACGGCTTTTCACCACCGACGCAGATCCGTGCCGATCAGATCTTCGTGCGCGGCGTGCGTTTGCCGTTTTTGAAATTTCCGCGGAGTCCAAATCTATGAAGCTTGTCTTCTTCGCGCTTTTGTTAATGGCGACGGTCGTGTTGGCCCAACAGCCAACGGCGCAACAAACCGGTGTACTGCGGTTGCGCGTGCGTGTGAAAGCGGATGACGCTGCGCCGCTGAAAGGCCTCTCGCGCAAACGCTTTTTCCTGATCCCCGGCACGCTGGAACAGAACCGCACGCTCGTAACCGGGATCGAGCAACAACCACTCACAACGCGCGACTGCTATTACAAACAACGTCACGCAAGTGCTCAATTGATCAATTGGTTGCAGGAAGGTGATTGCGAATCTGTTTACTGTCGCAGCATCGAAAACGAATTCGTGACTGGGCCAAAAGCCGTGCCCGAATTCGCAAACGCTTTTGCTGCACACCATACCGAGTTTGGCAATGACGTAATCGCCCTACAGTGGTTGACGAACTATCTCAGCCCTGATTTGCGTGACGGCTTCTATAAAGACCGTGAACGATTACTCCAAACACTGCTCCAACAGACAGGCATGATTCAGTCTGTAATGACGGATCAAAAAGGCAGCGCGTATTTCACCGATCTTGGTCCAGGGACGTACGTGATATCGAACGTGATCCCAGCCGAGCTGGGCCAGACCCTGGTGACGTGGAACTGCGAAGTACAAATCAAGCCGGAAGATCTCGCGACCGAAAAGCCGTACCTGATTTCAAACCGGAAAGATAAGACCGTGAAGTGCGTGGGAATAGAAAAACCAAAGCCGACTTGTGCCGCGGATTAACGCCGATGACGCGGATCAAACGAAAAACTGCTCTCTTCTTTCTGTTTCTGATCTGCGTTCGTCCGTGTTTATCCGCGGCTGATTATTCAAAGTTTTCCCATTCCACACCCAAGCACCAAGCAGCCTGCAATACATGTCACAAGTTCCCAGCCAAAGACTGGACGAGGATATCTTCTTTCCCCGACATCACGGATTATCCGAGCCACGATGCATGCGTGAGCTGTCACCGGCCACAGTTCTTCCGTAGCGCGCGGCCGCCGATCTGTTCGGTGTGTCACTCGAAGACGTCGCCGCGCGATGAGGTGCGTTACGCGTTTCGCAATCCCGCAGCGAAGCTACAGTTTGCGATCGAGTTTCCGCACGACAAGCACCAGGACGCGATCGCGATGCTGCGTTTCGCACACCCACCGCAGGGTTACAACAACTGCACCATCTGTCATGGGCCACGCACGGCGATGTTCAAAGCCGCGCCAACTGATCACGGTTCGTGTTTCAACTGTCACTGGAAGTCGCAGGAACCTGTCGCCGCGAATTGCAACGGCTGTCATAAGCTCGCGAGCACGCCGTACGTGCTCGTCGAGCCGGCCCGGATCTCGGCGAAGTTCATTCACGATGGTGGTGGTGAAAAGAAGCAGCACGTCGCGGAATGCACGACTTGCCACATCAACATCACGAAGTCGGCATCGCTGCGCGGGCTAAAACCCGATGTTCCGATCACAGCCTGTACTGAGTGTCACAACAAAGATGGCCTTCGACAGGATTTGAGCAAAGAGTTGATCGCTATCGATAAGAATCGCAGTTTCACGTGTGTGTACTGTCATGCAGAAAAGGTCGGGAGTCTCGATCCACCGGCGAGTCATTACCTGATTGCGCAGCGGCCGCCGCTGAAGCGCAGGGACATCAAATGAAGGTCTGTCTGGCGATCATTCTTCTTCTCGGAGCGGCCTCGGCGCAAGGCCCACAGGTCGACTATTCCAAGTTCCTGCACTCAAGCCAACGGCATAGTTCCATCGCCTGCAACTCGTGTCACGACCGTACCGACAACTCGGCAACACCACGCTTTCCCGGTCACAAAGCCTGCACTGATTGTCACCGCAGCCAGTTCACAACGCCGCAAGTGCCGATGTGCACGATCTGTCACACCGACATCAGCTCCGGTAATCCGCCACTCAAAAACTTCCCTGCGAGCTTCAACGAGCCCTTCAATGTGAAATTCGATCACGCGCAGCACATGAACGGCGCCGCGCGCCCGCAGAGAGGTTGCTCAGGTTGTCACAGTTCACCGATCAATCGTGGTGTTGGGCTATCGATCCCTGCGAACCTCGCTGCACATAACGGTTGCTACACGTGTCACACACCGACGAGCAAAACATCTACGGGCCGCGAGCTCGCGTCGTGCGGCGTCTGTCACGATAGCAAATCCTACCGCCCCACACCCACTAGCGCGCGCGCCTATCGCTACGCCTTCAGCCATGCCGATCACGGCTCAAAAGAACGTCTCGCCTGCTCCGACTGTCACAAACTAAGCGCAGGCGCTGCACAAACTCGCCAGGTAAGCTCACCCGCTGCGTCAGAACACTTCGTCACAACCCGCAGCACGGCCTGTCTTACCTGTCACAACGGCAAACGCTCCTTCGGCGGCGACCTCGCCTTCAAAGACTGCAAGCGCTGTCACTCCGGCCCAACCTTCCGCATGCCGCAATAACACACGGAATAATTTTTTCTGCCTTTTGTGCTTCTTTGTGGCTAAAATGATTCCATGAAAATACTTCTGATCCTGATTCTGTCGCTTGGTTGCGTAGGCGTGGTTGCGGTGCAGGAAAAGGAGAGCAAGACGCAGCCGAAAGAGGTGGTCCTGGGGAAGGATAGCCAGTCGGACAAGTATGGCGAGGCGTCGTTCAATCACGAGAACCACTCGACCAAGAAATACAGTCCCGATGGGCAGAGTGTGTTGACGTGTGTCGAGTGCCACCACACGGACCAGCCTGCGGCGAATCTCAAGGCGCCACTGAAGACTTCAGAGCGTGCGGTGGTGTTGACGACGGAAGCACTCGCTGCCGCGGATGCGAAGCCGGTGAAGAGCTGTCGCGCTTGTCACTTACAGGCGGGCGACGATAGCGCGCCGATGCCGGCGGTCCAATACCCGGACAAGCCTGCGCCGACGAAGTTGACTAACGAAGTCGCGTATCACCTGAATTGTAATCTCTGTCACGACAAGGCAATCGCGGCGCGCCCGGCGTTGAAAGGAAAGGTGCCGGGATCAAACGACTGCATCCCTTGCCACAAACCAGCAGGTTAAGAGCTCAGCTTCTCAGGCTGAAGTTGGTGGGACAGGAGCGGGGAAAATCTGTCTTGCAAGAGGGTCTGTCTCGTCCATAATCGCCTTATGTTCTAACCTAACAAAGTCATAGAGTTTTCCGCCTCTCTCAAAAACAAAAGCGGGTTGTGAAACATAGGCGCGGCGATGCTTGTACAAACTCAAGACCACAACGTCGTCAAATAAGTAGTAGCTGAAAACTGGAGCAAACGAAAGATACCAAATCGTGAACTTGGTTTCTTGAGGAGCGTCTTCGAGTAGTGTCTTAAACTCTCTGATTGTGCTGTAAATACCAGCCTTTATGTTCTCCGGCGTATCATGTACCCGGCGCGCCAACTCGAACAATATTCTTTCATCATCCGGATCAGGGATCATTAACTGGATCCTGGTCGACGGGCGTAGAGCGAATTCTTGTAGCAGCTCTCCATAACTTCTCCAGGGCATCCCGTAGGAACACAGGAGAACCACAGATTTCGTGTAGCGAAACAAGTTCTCCCACTTAATTCCTCGATCGAAGTTAGTCGTAATGTTTAGCAGTCTCGCGTCTCTGATATCGTCGGCGATGTGCGCCGCATCCATCAGTTCCGCCAGGAAGGCCCTCTTGGCAAACACTTCCCATAAGAGTGCCACCGCGACAGTGGCGAATAAAAGTGACCCTAAATCTTTTAGTATCGCTCGCCAATTAGCATGGCTGTCGTCTATCCAGAGGCTTGCGACCGAGATCAAGAAGATTCCGAATGCGCCGACAAGCGTTGCCACAAGTACTGTGCGGAGGTTGGTCGACTCTCGATAAATATTGTATTTGGCCATAAAGGATTCTCAAGGGTTGAGGTTGGAGTTTTATTCGT
>DASYFE010000070.1:0-35908 GCA_036498585.1 Pyrinomonadaceae bacterium
ATCATACTAATGCTGTGGTTGTATTTCACGGGGGCCGCCGTCTTGATTGGTGGTGAAATAAACTCCGAAATCGAGAACGCCGCCGCCAAGCAGGGCGAGCCTGAAGCGAAAGAGAAGGGAGAGAAGGCGCCCAACGAGAAACCGGGCGCCGTGCAGGCCGCTTAGTCTAATGATCGATGCCGCGGCCAGTCTGTTGTTGTAACTCGTCTATTCGTCTGGATGCTTCAGCCTTCGTGAGATTGGGATCGAAGTCTTCGCCCGCTTCTTCACAAAGGGTCTGAAGATATGAACGTTGTGCGCCTGTCATTTCTTCATCGCCGGTGACCCAGTCCTCCGGCTCTTTGATCATGTTCGAATTTTCCTTGTCTGTAATACCCGCTTGACTCATAGCAAACCTCCTGATGAAACCTTGCCAAGTCGGATTCACGAAGTTGTTTCAGAAGTGCAACAGTATTTCAATCGTAGGCAGGAGAGCTTACTTGCGTAACTTGTTGATGAGCCGCGTGACGCGCGCGGGGTCGATAGTGTTTGACCAGAGTCCGTCGATTTTAAAGTATGAACCGATGATGAAGCCGTCCGCTTCGTTGTAGAACTGATCGATGTTTGCTTCGCTGATGCCCGAGCCGAGAAACACTGGTAGGTGGCAGTGGCTCTTTGTTTCCTTCACGTCAGCGACTTGTGGCGCTTCGCCAGTGACGCTCCCGGTCACGATCACGCAATCCGCGCCCATGAATTCAACGGTCTCCGCTGTTTGACCAAGACTCACGTCCGCGGTGATCGCGTGCGCTGAGTGTTTCTTCTTCACATCGGTCCAGACCTGGACGCGCTCCGCTCCGATCATTTTGCGATAACGTAATAGCTTTGCGGCTGAGGCTTCGATTAGTCCTTCATCGGCGACGTGCGCGTATGCGTAGCCTTCGGCGCGTATAAAATCCAAGCCTGCAGCATGCGCGACCGCCATTGCTTCAATGTTTGCGCCCGCCAGAATTTGAATACCCACTGGCAACCGGCACTCGCCTTTTACTTCAATGCCGATCGCCGTCATCGCCGCGACAATCTCCGGTCCTACTTCGCCTTTGAGATACGGCACATCGTGCATGTTCTCAATGATCACGCCATCGACACCGCACTCTCTATACACCCTCGCCTCTTCCTTCGCCTGCCTCACCAGTTCCGCTACACTCTTCGACGCCCGCGGCGTCCCCGGCAACGCGCCGACGTGAATCACACCGATGACGGGTTTAGGAGTTGGGAAAAGGGAAGTCATGCACCAGAAAACTTAATTATTTCTAGTACTTGTTCACGGGAAACGCTCGGGAAGTTCTCCAAAAACTCGTCAATGGAGAGACCAGCTTCCAGATTATTCAAAAGCGCATCAACGGGCACACGCGTTCCACGAAAAACCGGCGTACCACCCAGGATTTCGGGATCTATGGTAATGGGAAGTGAGGCTATTTCGTTTTCCTGTATTACCAGTGACATTCTTTTGACCGTGCGACCGTGTCGCTCATTGTAGTTTCTCGTCTGTGACGAAACAAGCGAAGTTTGCAGGTATTAGCCGCTGGTTACTGTTGACAGTAAATACTGGCAAGAGTATAGTGCCGTCCCATGACGAGGGGCGTGCTGAAAGAGAAGGGCGGGAAGTATGTCGGGCTGCCGGAGTTTGCGCGGGTGAGTGGACAGCTTGTTTCAGAGCTTCAGCTCGAGCAGCAGCGAGGCACCGTTACAAGTGTTCCGGATGAACGGACGATTCGATATTACCTTGCCGAAGGACTAATACAGACGCCGGAAGAGAAGCAGGGAACGGCGTCGGTTTTTAATTACCTGAACCTCTTGCAACTGCTCACAGTCAAGAAACTGCAAGCCGAGCATTTGCCGATTCGCAAGATACGCGAGCTCGTAGCCGGCAAGAGCGAACAAGAACTCGAGACATTGCTCGGCGTGCGCGGTCCTTCGGGAAAGAACACTGAAGCGAAGCGCTATCTCGAATCATTACTCGCACCGGCACCGAGCGCACCGCCAATAGAAACCGCAGCGGCGCCGCCGCAACAACTCGATGCGTCGCCACACTCATGGCAAAGAGTTGAAATCGAACCCGGGCTCGAGCTGCACGTTCGCTCTGATTACGCACCACCGGCAACAACCGGCAAGACGCGAAGCTTGCTGGAAAGAGCCATCCACAGATTACGCCGATTACGCGATTAGAAAGGAGTTCTAACATGGAGTACCCGAAGGTAGAGTTTTTCACCACACGCGCGAAGCTTGAAGCAGGACGAGAGCAAACTGTGGATGTGCTGATTCGCATAACACCGCCGGCGCTGAGCCTGGACCACCGCACGCGGCCAAACTGGAAAGGCCGTCCTGATCTGAATCTCAGTCTGGTCATGGATCGTTCCGGCTCGATGGAAGGTGAAAAGATGATCCGCGCGCGTGAAGCAGCGATGTTTTGCGTCGATCTGATGTTGCCGAGCGATCGTCTCAGCGTCATCACGTTTGACGATCGTATCGAGGTGCTGTTCCCGAGTGAGCCGGTCACGAATAAGCAAGCGATGAAGGATCTGATCGCACGCGTCACTGCGCGCGGTTCTACGGCGCTGCACGAAGCATGGGTGCGCGGTGGTTTGACTGTCAGCGAGCGGATGGTCGATCAGGGCATCAATCGTGTGGTTCTGATAACTGACGGGCTCGCAAATGTCGGCGTCACAAGTACAGACGAGATCGTTACCCAGTCGATGGGTCTTTTCCAGCGCGGCGTCAGTACGTCGACGATCGGTATCGGCGCTGACTTCAATGAAGACTTGCTGATGCCGATGGCCCAGTCGGGCGGCGGCAATGCGTGGCACGTCGTCGAGCCTGACGACATGCAGCACATTTTCCAGACCGAGCTCGAAGGTCTGATCGCGCAATTTGCACACACGGTTTCGTTGTCGCTGATTCCTGCGGACGGCGTTCGCATTGTCGACGTCCTCAATGACTTTGATCTGACTAAGACCGGGCGTTATCGACTCCCGAATCTACAGGCCGGCTCACCATTCGATATCGTGGCGCAGTTGAGAGTCGGAGCGGAAGAGGCCGGCAGTCAGATGCGTCTACTCGATTTGCGACTCGGTTTCACGCCGCAGGACGCGAAGCAGGCGGAAGTATTGAAACAAGCGCACACGATTGAATTCGCTTCTGCGACGGTAGTTGAGAACAGTCCTGTGAACGATGAGGTGATCAAAGCCGTGCAGTTTTTGATGAACGCATGCGCGCGAAATGAAGCGATGAAGCGGATGGATGCGGGAGACTACGCCGGCGCTGAAGCTGTGCTGGGCAGTGCACTGAGTGCAACGCAAGCGGCGTGTGCGAGTTTCGCTGCCATGCCCGCAGTGATGGAAGAGTGTGCGTCACTGCAAGAGACCTCGATGTCATTGAAGGATCGGCTCAAAGACAAAATGAATCGCAAGAAGTTAGCTTACGCGGCGTACACGAGACAAACGACGGGTAAGCTGGACCAGTAAGGTGTAACTGTAGGGCGGCCCTCCGTGGCCGCCCGTTCAGTTGATACCACAAATTAATTGCTGCTCGGGTTCTCGGCTTTATAGAAGTAATACTCAGCGGTGTACGGAATCTGCTTTGTCTCACCGTCGATTAAACCCGCCTCAGTGGGAGCCAAACCGCCGGTCGTGTTCACACGTTGAATGTATGTGACCTTGCTGAAGATTCCGGAACCTTCGGTCGTGAACTTCGAGAGCAATATCCACGCGACGGCGGTCGGATCGGGGGTGCAACCTGTGCCGAGCACGCGACGACCTTCGACTATGCTGCCGCTCTTGCTTTCCCATCTTGGACCAGCGTAGTGGCTGCCGATCTCACCGAAGTAGTTCTCCTCCGCAAACAAGCCGGCCTGTGGCGCTAACAGGTCCCACTTCTGAGTGATGAGATTCCATTTGTAGATCTGCACGCCCTTAGCATAAGCGTGAAACGTGAGCTTGTTTCCCTCGGGAACGCGGATGCTGCTGCATTCCTCCGGCAAGTCTGGACCGTTGGAGTTGTCGAATGCGAACGCTGACGTTGTAGCTAGACCAACGAGAGCGATTAAGACGAGAGACTGAAAAATGCGGTACATGAGTTTCTCCTTCGAACGTATTTGCATAACCGAAGGATGAAGTTGCTGAACCTCGTTGCGTATTACCTCGGCGCCACAAAAAAGTTTTTAGCCACAAACAGGCACAAAAGAAGATTTATTTGTGCCTTTTAGCGGCTTTTTTTCGCGTTACATTTAAGTCAGTACAGCTAAGGAGGGTCGTCCGTGTCGATCGCGTTCCGAAAGCCGCTCACTCTGCTGATCTTTATTCTTGGTCTTATCACTCCGGTCCTGGGTCAGTCCCAGGCAATCTCGTGTGATGGTGGCGGGATTAACCAGCGCACGCCGCCGAAGGAAGTTATAAATTACTGGCAGAAATGCCTCACGACTTTTGAAGAACGCGGTGACAAGAAAGGGCAGGCGCAAGCTCTGCACTCGATGGCGTATGTTCACGATACCGAGCGTCGCTACCAGCTTGCCGTTGAGTTGTACGAAAAGAGCCTCGCGTTGAGTCAGGAAACCGGCGACAGGAAATTGACCGCGTTGATCTTCAACGGTCTCGGACTGGCCCATACGAATCTGGGACATTACGAGATCGGCCTGGACTTCTATTTCAAAGCGCGTGCACTGAGTGAAGAGCTCGGCGACAAAGGCACACTCAACATGGCGCTGAACAACATCGGCACGCGCTATCTTGCCCAGGGCCGTTACGCGGAAGCACTCGACTATCTACATAAAAGTCTTGCCGTCCTTCAGGAGATGGGCGAGTCGGCCGATCGGCGCAGTCTTGCTTACAAGTATCAAAACATCGGGCTTGTCTACAGGCGTCAGGGCCATCTGGACCAGGCGCTCGCGTACTCGCGCAAGAGTCTCGATCTGCTCGTGGAAGCTGACGACAAGTTTGGAATCGCGAATCTCCAAAACAATATCGGCGTGATCTATAAGTCGCAGGGACAATATGACGAGGGGCTCGAGTGGTTTCGAAAAGCACTGCCCGCGTATGAATCATTGAATGCAACGCCGGGCGTCGCGCGTGTGCTGAATAACATCGGCGACACGTATCGCTTGCAGGGCCGTTACGACGAAGCGCTCGA
This sequence comes from Pyrinomonadaceae bacterium, assembly GCA_036498585.1. Taxonomy (GTDB): domain Bacteria; phylum Acidobacteriota; class Blastocatellia; order Pyrinomonadales; family Pyrinomonadaceae; genus PSRF01. The sequence goes on from DASYFE010000070.1 coordinate 5,161, forward strand.
GCCGTTAATGAAGAGTCTGCGCTTGCGTGAGTCTGGTAAGGATCGCGGCGCCGTGACTCTTTCGCTCAACAATCTCGCGCGATTGTACGAAGCGCAGGGCAAGTATGCGGAGATGCTCGAGGTGAGCCAGCGCTCTGCCAAACTCGCAGACGACATTTACAGCCGCGAAGAGATCTGGACCGCGCAGGACAACATCGGCCGAGCGCTTGTTGGTCTCGGTAAGCCCGCGGAAGCTCGCGACAGTTTTCTCGCGTCAATTAAGGGCATCGAAGCGCTCCGTCGTGAAGTCGCAGGCGGCGAACAACAGCAGCAGGGTTTTCTCGAGAACAGGCTCTCGCCGTGGTTTGGCATGATCGACGTGCTCGTGTCGCAACAGAAATACGCCGAGGCGTTGACGTTTGCTGAACAATCGAAGGCGCGTGTGTTGCTCGACGCGCTTCAGACCGGGCGCACTAACCTGCGCAAGTCGTGGTCTAAAGAAGAGCAGGAGGCCGAAGAGCGCCAGCGACTAAAACTCGTGACGCTCAACTCGCAGCTCACGACGGAGAGTCGTTGCGATAAGCCGGATGCTTCGCGTGTGGCGGAGTTGAAGAGCGCGGTTGAGAAGGCGCGGCTTGAATACGAAGACTTCGAGACGCGGCTTTACGTCACGCACCCCGAGCTCAGATTGCAGCGTGGTGAGACGCCGATCGTCAAAGCGCAGGAGCTCGCATCATTTCTGCCGGATGCTTCGAGTGCGTTGCTTGAGTACGTGGTTGATGACGACAAGACGTTTCTGTTTGTCGTTACGAAGAGCGCAAACGATGTTGACGTGCGCGTCTACACGTTGCCGTTGAAACGAGACGAGGTGTCGAAGCAGACGGAGGCTTTTCGAAAGCAGCTTGCCGCGCGCGACCTCGGTTTCCGCCCTGCGGCGTTCAAGCTTTACGAGTCGCTGCTCAAGCCGGCAGAAGCTCAGCTCCGCGGTCGAACAAACCTCGTCGTCGTGCCGGATAATACGTTGTGGGATTTGCCGTTTCAGACACTCGTCAACAGTGCGAATCGTTTCATGATCGAAGATGCGGCGATCAGTTATGCGCCGTCGCTGACTGTGCTGCGCGAGATGACGAAGCGTCGAAAAGTCGAAGCTGCGCATGCATCGCCGCCGACGTTGCTTGCGTTGGGCAATCCCCTCGTTGGTAGTGAGACCTTGAAACGTGCGGCGCTAACGTTGCGCGATGGCAAACTCGATCCGTTGCCCGAGGCGGAGCAGGAAGTGAAAGCGCTTGGGCGTTTGTATGGCGCTTCACGCAGCAAGGTATTAATCGGGGCGGAGGCGCGAGAGGATCGCGTCAAAGGTGAAGCGAGTGGGGCGAAGATACTTCACTTCGCGACGCACGGAATTCTGAACAACGCGTCGCCGATGTATTCATACCTGGCGCTTGCAGAAGGCGGTGCGGGTGAAGATGGATTGCTGGAAGCCTGGGAGTTGATGCAACTCGATCTGCGTGCTGATCTGGTTGTGTTGTCGGCGTGCGAGACTGCGCGCGGGCGTATCGGTGCGGGTGAAGGGATGGTTGGATTTTCGTGGGCCATGTTCGTGGCGGGCGTGCCGTCGATCGTTGTGAGCCAGTGGAAGGTGGAGTCTGCGGGCACGCGCGATTTGATGGTCAACTTCCATCGTGGGTTGATGACGTCGAGATTTACGAAAGCTGAAGCGTTGCGACAAGCGTCATTAAAGTTGATGAAGAACCCGGAGACTAATCATCCGTTTTACTGGGGTGGGTTCGTGATCGTTGGCGATGGACGTTAGACAGGATTTACAAGATTTTTCAGGATTAACAAGACATTCCCTAGAAAAGGAAGCTTGTTAATCCTGAAAAATCTTGTAAATCCTGTCTCCGTCTACCGTAGTTGCCGCAGCAGCTTCCTCACAATCTCAGACTGCGGATTCGCACGTTGCAGCAAGCGCAACTCCTGCTCCGCTTCGTTTACTAGTCCTGCTTTCGCATACAGCAACGCAAGGGTTAAATGCGACGATCCGTAAGCTCGCTTCGCCCTTGAGATCTCACTGAAGCTTCCCTGGTCAACCACGCGGAACTTTGCCTGCGGCGCGGGCGGACGCGGCACAGTCACCTCCTGACCTTCCTTAACTGCTTTGACCTGCCACGAATAAACTTGCCCACGCGAGAGTGCTTGCGTGGCGGTCCACGAGACGGTAGTTAGCTCCGGACTCGTTATCACTCGTTTGAACTGCGAATCGTAGACTTCAACCACATAGCCCGTCGCGCCTTCCAGCCTGGACCATCGAAACGCTGGTCGATCACTCATCAGCACGACGCCGGCAGGCGTAAGCACTGAAAACTCCTGCTTCTCATTTCCACCCATCAACGAGCTCGATGGCCTCGTCAGTCCCTGCAACTGTGACGACCGCTCAATTCGTTGCGACGTGAGCGCCTTACTCACAAGCTCCTGATACGCCGGCGGTACCGCACCGTCGTTCAACTGAGCGACGACCGGCACTGGCTCAGGTTGCACTTCCAATGACGGCGCAACAGACGGCGATGGCTCGGAGTAAGGACTGGGACTGGGCCTAATAATCACGAGCTCTCCGTTGTCTTTCTTCGGCATACGCCAAATGGCCCAGCCAACCAGCAGTAACGCCACGATCGCGAGGGCCGCTGCTCCAAACGCAGGCACGGGCGAGACTCTAAACAACGAAACAAATCTTCGCCACGATGACTCTCGAACGACAGGCGCAATGTGCGCTGGACCATACTCACGATCCAACGACGGCGCGATCTCATTTCGAAACGCACGCAGATCATCCACGGCAAACGCGCACTGCTCGCAACCGCTCAGATGATCAGTCACAAACTGAAGCTCATCACCCGCCAGGTTCTTGTCAACATACTCGGCCGTCTGCTCGCTCGTAAGATGCGCGCCGGCGTTCCCGGCAAACGCTTCCTCACGCACCGCGAAGAATGCCGCATCAACATCCAACGCAGCCTCCACACGCCCAGCGCAGCTTTCACACTCACGAAGATGCTCACTCAGCATCAGCAACTCCGCGCCGCCCACGCGATTATGAGAGTAATCCTCAATCTGTTTTTGACTCAGGTGTTCCACTGTTTTTTATTGAGCCGCAACTGGGGTCCCGGCGGGCTTCATCTTCAGAAGTTGGCGAAAGCGCGCGCGTATTACCACCGCCTCAAATAAATCCTTTCAGCCGCCGCGCGAGGCGCTCGCGGCCCGATTTCCGGGCATTTATCACTTGTTGGCGCGTCAAACCGAGCAGCTCCGCGATGCGCGCGTCTTCAATCGGCAGCTCGTTCCAAAGCTCCGCCAGGCGCTCCGCCGACAACTCCAACGCCGCTGCAAGCTGACGAATCGTCGCGATGCCTATCGCGGGAAATAACGTGATGCAGCCAAAGCCACTGGCGTCTTTCAAGTTCAGCAGCAACGCGGCGCGCTGATTTACGGGAAGCTGCGTTAACTCTTCCCACAGCCGCTGCAGGAACATCTTCTTCTCGATGCGCCACGCGGGATCCGGGTCAGACGTCGCGGGGTCGAAGCCACCGTCTTTATCATCCGCGAGTGACTCGACAGGCTGATCACTGACGCCCTGAATTGCCGCCACCGCAGTCACTAATTCATCGAACGTGATCGGGCCATCAGCGTAATCAAAGATGCTCGCGACAGTCTCTGCAAGCTGCTGTGCTTTACGAATGTGGCCTGCAACATCAGAAAGTCTGTGTACCGCAGCTTTCTTTTGTTCTTGCCACACGGCGAAGCCGGCTAACGATTTTCCGTTATCGTCGTCCCAGAGTGCGAAGCCGCGCTGGCGAGTCAGTAAATAGTGCAGACGATTTTTGAGCGCGTGTCGTTCGGGAAACTGGCGTCGCATCCAACGCGCACACGTGCGATGGGCGATGATAGCCGCCATCCCACGCACGTCCGTGATCGGGTGCGTTTCGGGAAGCTTGCGAAAGCGCTGCAACTGCCCGACGAGTTGCAGCACCACGTCCTGGTGAATGTCCTCGGCTTCGGCGCGTTGCGTTTCCTGATGCGAGTTGAAGCGGAGTTTGAAGCGAATGACGCCTTTGATCACGGGTTCAGCGTGGCCCGCGATCAGTTGTGAGAGAAGCTCGTCTGCATGCTCGTCGGTGGTCGCAGTTAAAAGAGGTTCGAGCAAAGCATCGATCTTGACCGGCGACTCTTGCATATTCTTCAGCGTTCGAGTGTGATCTGATTTTCAGGACTTGCAGGATAACACGTGATGGAACCAGTCATCGGCCTCGATTTCGGCACAACCAACAGCGCGATCGCGGTCGCCGACAACGATCGTCAGTCCTCGCTCGCGTCATTTGCAGATGGTCCCGCGTCAACCACCAGCTTCCGGTCCATCCTTTACTTTCCCGCAAGGGACCGCTCCTCGCCGCAGAAAGTCGAAACACAGGCCGGACCGGAAGCTATCAACTCATATCTCGACGACGACACGAAAGGCCGTTTGATCGTCTCGATAAAGTCGTACCTCGCGAGCCGTTTGTTCACCTCAACCAACATCAATGGCCGCAACTATACCTTGGAAGATCTCATCGCGATCATCCTGCGTCGTTTGCGAAACGCTGCGATGGAACAATTTGGTACTGCTGCAACTCAGGTCGTGTTGGGCCGGCCCGTTCGCTTTTCCGGAGCTGAGAACGAGGCGGATGAGAAACTTGCGTTACAGCGGTTGACGGCTGCGGCTGAGCTAGCCGGGTTCAAGCAGATCTCGTTTGAGTTGGAGCCAGTTGCTGCCGCTTACCAGTACGAAACGCAGCTCGATCACGACGAGTTAGTTTTGATCGGTGACTTCGGCGGCGGCACGAGCGACTTCACACTTGCTCGACTTGGCCCAGGCCGAAAGAAAGCTGGTCGTAATCCTGTGCTCGGTACGTCCGGCGTTGCGATCGCGGGCGACACGTTCGACAGTCGCATCATGATGAGGCTCGTAGCGCCAAAACTCGGCCTCGGCTCGCAGTACATTTCTTTAGGTAAGCAGCTGCCAGTTCCCGTGTGGGTGTATTCGCAGTTATCTAGCTGGCATCACATGTTTCTCTTGAAGGAGCCGAAGACGATGGCGGTCCTGCGCGAAGTGAGGAACCAGGCGACCGAACCCGAGAAGGTCGCGGCCCTCGTCCAGATCATCGCCGAGAACCTTGGCTACGCACTGTATCGTGCTGTGGAACAGACCAAAGTTCAACTCACGGAAAAGGAGCTCGCCAGCTTCGTGTTCTCACAATCGATCGTGCGACTCGAAGACTCACTCGAGCGCTGGCAGTTTGAGTCGTGGATTCAGGACGACATTCAAAACATCGCCGCATGCGTTCGCGGGCTCTTGGACCAGTGCGGAGTGAAACCAACTGACATCGACAGTATCTTCCTCACCGGCGGATCGTCATTCGTTCCTGTCGTGCGTCGCTTCTTTTCAAGAACGTTCGGCGCAAACAAACTCCGCAGCGGCGAAGAGCTCACGACCGTCGCCAAAGGCCTCGCCCTCCGCGCAACAGAACCGAGCGCGGTAGCGCCGGGGCAACTATAACAAACACGCCAGAAAGGATGATTTGACCCGGCGCTACCGCGCTCGGTTCTGTGCTTTCCCACCCTCAAACTGTGGGCGGTACGGTGCTGACCTGTGGTCTGTCTCGTTAGTTCAAAGCTCTCCGCGCCTTAGCATTTGCGCGTTTTAAGTAGGGCCAGCAAGGCGGTCCAATCGTTGGTCGCCCGCAACGGGCGGAGAGGAAATCATGCGAGTCAACTTTAGAAGTTTCTGTGTTGCTTTGATCGCGATTGCGGTCGCTTTCACCTGCGGCCGAGCGCAAACCCCGGCAGACAAAACGCTCGCTCCCTATTTCGTGGTCCAGGGAGACCCCAGCGTCGATCACCTGCCGCTCAAAGACACACGAGTCGATATCTCAGTTTCAGGTGTTATTGCCGACGTCAAAGTCAGGCAAATCTATCACAACGAGGGATCACGTCCGATTAACGCTTTTTACGTCTTTCCCGCATCGACGCGCGCAGCCGTCTACTCGATGCGCATGCAAATCGGTGACGAGATCATCGTCGCGAAGATCAAAGAACGCGAACAGGCGAAGAAAGATTTCGAGCAGGCGAAAGAGGAAGGGAAGAGCGCGTCGCTGCTCGAACAGGAGCGGGCGAATGTCTTCTCAATGAGTTTGGCGAATATCATGCCGCAGGAACAGGTTGAGATCGAGCTGCGCTACACGGAGCTTCTTGTTCCGACCGACAATGTTTACGAAGTCGTCTTTCCGACACTTGTTGGCCCACGCTACGCATCGCCACAGGATGGAAAGAAGAAGGCAGACGGTTTTGTCGAATCTCCTTATCAACACCAGGGCGAAAAGCCGGCGAGCGCTCTCCACATCTCGGCTCGGATTGCCGCAGGTGTGCCGGTTTACGATCTAACCTGCCCTTCACATCAGATCATGCCACAGTGGGTGAGTCAGGGTGTGGCGCAGTTGACGCTCGACGACTCGGATCCGTTCCAGGGCAATCGCGACTTCGTCGTGCGCTATCGTCTCGCCGGGGATCAGATCGCCTCGGGCCTGCTGCTGTTCCAGGGTCAGGGTGAGAACTTCTTTCTCTACATGGCCCAACCGCCGCAGCGCGTCGAGACAGAAGCGATTCCGCCGCGCGAGTACATCTTTGTTGTCGACGTTTCGGGGTCCATGGAAGGCTTTCCGCTGAACACGTCGAAGCGACTACTCCGAGACTTGATTGGAAAGCTTCGTCCGACGGATTTGTTCAACGTAGTGCTGTTTGCCGGCGACTCCACCGTGCTCTCGCCGCAATCGCTGCAAGCTAACCCGCAGAACATCGCGCAGGCGATTCACTTGCTCGAGCAACAACGTGGCAGTGGTGGAACCGAGCTGCTCGCCGCGATCCAAAACGCGATGAGTTTGCCGCGACAGGACGGTATCTCGCGTAGTGTTGTACTCGTCACTGACGGTTACGTCTCGGGTGAACAGGGCGTGTTCGATCATATTCGCGCAAACCTGAACCGTTGCAACGTTTTCGCATTCGGCATCGGCGGATCGGTCAATCGTTACCTGATCGAAGGCATCGCGAAGGCGGGAATGGGTGAGCCGTTCATCGTCACGGAAGAAGCGGAAGCTGAAGGCGTGGCCGAAAAGTTTCGCGAGTACATTCAGACGCCGGTGTTGACTGACATCCAGGTTCGTTCAGTCGGCTTTGACACTTACGATGTGAACCCGGTGCGCTTTCCTGATCTGTTGGCGCAACGTCCGATCATTCTGTTTGGTAAATGGCGCGGAGCGGTTGCCGGAACGATTGAATTGACCGGCAAGACGGGTCAGGGCGAATACGTCAGTCGTCTTGATGTCGCGGGTGCTCAGCCGGATGAAGGTAACAGTGCGTTGCGTTACCTGTGGGCGCGGTCGCGTATAGCCGAGTTGTCTGATTACGGCTCGTCGGACCTTGCGGAAGCGAACATAAAAGAGATCACGTCGCTTGGTCTGAAGTACAACTTGTTGACGCGATACACGTCGTTCATTGCGGTTCGCGAAGTCGTGACCAATCCGAACGGTAACGCGCAGGATGTGAAGCAGCCGTTGCCGATGCCGCTGAGAGTTAGTGACCTGGCGGTTGGTGGTGGTGCGGAAGTCGGAAGCGAACCGGAGTTGATTTGGTTAATGGTCGGCACGCTCCTGCTGGCGACGATCATGATCCTGAAGAGACGAAGGCGATTTGTATGAAGCAACCCAGGATGATTTTGGGCAGGATGACCTGGGGCGTACAGCTCGCGATAGTTTTGCTGTGCGCTCTGGCGCTCAAGCAGTATTACTCCACCGCAACTGCGAATGAGTTGCGGTGGATACTTGCTCCGACGACTTTGATTGTCGAGTTGTTGAGCGGACGATCGTTTGTGTTCGAGTCGTACACGGGTTACATGAGCAGCGATCATACGTTCGTAATTGCAGTGCCGTGCGCGGGCGTGAATTTTCTGATTATGGCGTTCGTGATGCTGGCGTTGAGGCGGTTGTGGAATGGGCGGTTTGAGAGTGTGAGCTGGCGGGTGCTTCCGATCAGTATCGCGACGGCTTATGTGGCGACGGTGATTGCGAATGCGATGCGGATTGTTATCGCGTTGGAGATTCAGAGGCGCTCGGTGGAGGTTAGCTGGTTGACCGAGAACCAACTGCACAGGTTAGAAGGGATCGTTGTTTATTTTGGATTTTTGATGTTGTTGTTCGTAGTGATGGAAAGAAAGTTATTGATGTTTCCGGTCGTTATTTACTATGTGATGACGTTGGGCGTTCCCCTCGTCAATGGCGCGTTTCACCGTGCCGGCTTTTGGGAGCACTTCGGTTTTGTGTTGGTGATGCCGCTCGTTGTGATGTTGCCGGTCTTGATGGTGAGGTTTGTTAGACAGGATGACAGGATTTTCAGGATGTTCAGGACCAGGTCATTGACAATGTCGCCGCGCAATTAAGTACACTCTCTGCGGCCCTCTGCGTATCTCTGCGGCCTCTGCGTTGAAATTGAATTTAACGCAGAGAACGCGGAGATACACAGAGAGCCGCAGAGAAATCCTGAACAATGCTATCAACCTTCGCCAAACGAAGCGCTGCGAGTGGTGTGATTGTTTGGTTGATCACTCTTCTACTTACTACCTCTGATTCTGAGCAGGCGGAATTGGTCCACAAGATTGTGTTTTGGGCGGTGCTCGTCATCGTGCCGCTGGGACTTTCAGTGGTTGGGGATCAATCAAAGTTATACAAGGTCGTCGTCTTTGCGCAGCCGGTCGCAGCATTGATCACGGTCGCGTCGTTCTTCGTCCAAAAGGGTGTGCTTTCCGCAGCGCTCGCGTCAGCGTGGCTCATTCTCAACATACTGATCGCCTTACTTGGATTGGTAAGACTCACCGGCAGAGGCTTTCAGCAAATCGAAGAGTTGAGCGTCGATGCCGGTTTATTGTACTTGCCTGTGGCCGGTGGTTGGCTCGTCATCTATCGTCTCGGTGTTCAGCCTTTCGATTTTGGCGAGATGATCGTTCTGCTGACGGCCGTCCACTTCCACTTTGCAGGTTTTGCCACGCCGATCATCGCCGGCATGAGCGGAAGAGTTCTTGCGCGCCGGGATTACCCGCGAACGGTTTTTGGACTCTCGGTAGTTGCTCTGGTCGCAGCCATGCCGCTCGTCGCGGCAGGCCTTACATTTTCACCGTGGATTGGATTCGCAGGCGCTTTGTTGCTGACACTTGGCCTGGTGCTGCTGGCTGTACTCACAGTCGGTTGAGTAGCGCCGTTGATTACTTCAAAACCTTGGCGCGCTCTGCTATCGATCGGAGCGATCGCGAGTTGTGCAGCAATGGTGCTCGCGTGTCTTTACGCTTACAGCCTCGCAACCCACACATTAATCATCACGATCCCCGGAATGGCAATGACGCACGGTCTGCTGAATGCATTTGGATTCGTAACTTGTAGTCTGTTGGTATGGTCACAAAGAGTAGTAGACTTCCCGCAATGAAGACATCGATCCTTTTAGGCCTGCTTCTGATTGCGTTCTCTCCTTTCTTCGTGCGATCACAGGCAAAGCCCGACAAAGACTATCTCGTTTACGTCCTCTCAGAAGGCGCGGACAAGATCGCTTTGGTGCGTTTTGGACCCGCGGGAATCAAAATCGATCATCAGATCGATACGGGCGACATGCCGATCGACATCGATGGCCCACACGGCATCGTTGTTTCTCCCAATCGACAGTTCTATTACGTCACGATTGCACACGGCCGCCCGTTCGGCTCCGTCTGGAAGTATTCGACGAAGAACGACGCCCTCATCGGCAAAGCGTCTCTCGGTCTTTTCCCGGCAACGCTCGACGTCAGCCCCGGCGGAGATTTTCTATTCGTCGTCAACTTCAACCTGCATGGCGACATGGAGCCATCGAGTGTTTCAGTGGTCTCGACCCAAACGATGACCGAAATCGCGCGCATAAAAACCTGCACGATGCCGCACGGCTCACGCTTGAATCCACAAGGCACAAAGCAGTATTCGGCGTGCATGATGGACGACATCCTCGTCGAAATCGACACGCGAACATTGAAAGTGGCGAGGCATTTCATCGTCACGAAGAACCAGGAAAATGGACTGCCTGGACCACCGGGGCCGCGTATGAGCCCGGAGATGCACACGGTGCATGGAAACGCCGGACACGGAACTGAGCCGCCAAAGCCGGGCGACAACCGGTGCTCGCCGACGTGGGCCGAGCCTTCCGTGGATGGTTCATCCATCTATGTTGCATGCAATGGTTCGAGCGAGATCGTTGAGGTGAACGCGAACACGTGGGCGCCCGTTCGTCGCATCCCGGCGCGACCCGGTGTTTATAACCTTGACATCACGCACGACGGGTCACGTCTGATTGCGACGAACAAGCGCGACCAGTCAGTGTCGATTTATGACTTGAAGAGTGGGAAAGAGGTGGTAAGACTGCCGACAAAGCGGAAGGTGCTGCATGGTGTGGTCGTGACGCCGGACGATCGTTATGCGTTTGTGACGGTGGAGGGAGTTGGATCTGAGCCGGGAACGGTCGAGGTTATCGATCTCGAAGTGATGAAAACGGTGGCGACTCTGGACGTCGCTCAAGGTGCTGCGGGGATCGACTTCTTCAAATAGTTGTTAGACAGGATTTACAAGATTAGACAGGATTTACATGTTAATCCTGAAAAATCCTGTAAATTCTGTCTGCGGCTAGCTCACTTGCCGGGCGCAGTGGTGGAGCCTTTATCGGTCTTCTCACCGAGCTTCACGATCCACAATCCCGAGTTGACGTCGTTGAAGTAGATCAAACCGTTGTGCGGTTGGGCGCCCCACGTGAGCGCCAGGTTCGGCCGGAAACCATCAGCATCGCCGGTATAGATACGCGCAATCTCTCGTCCCTGCCGGTATAGATCGCCGCGCAGCTCGCCCGATACATCGACCACGCGCCCGCCGCCGCTGTAGTAACCCACGTACATCACATCATTTTCGACCCACATGTTGTGCGCGCCGCCTTCCGGCACCGGATACTCTGCGACTTTACGTGGATTGTTGATGTCCGAGACGCCCATCACATGGACCACGCCGCGCACCGGAATACGCTTCGGCGATCTGATGTCGAATATCGCCGGAAACACCTCGTCGCCGATGAAAACGTAGTTGCGATAACGATAGACGGAATGTGTGCCCGCCAGCCAGCCGTTGCCGTAAAGCTCGTTGTGATTGAAACGAAACTGGCTGACAAACTTCGGATTCTCCGGACTGCCGCCTTTTATCCCCGCGCCGACGTCGAGTATCACAAGACCATCGTGCCAGTAAGCGAGATACGCAAGACCGTCCTTGACTTGTAGATCGTGGACGTAACGCCCAACGATATGATCGCCTTCCTTCGTGGTGATCGAGGTCACGCCGGGACCTTCGGTCTGCCAGCGGGCGACTTCTTTCGGGTTCTTAACATCTGCGAAATCGATCACGCGCATCGAGCCCGTTGCATCGTCAGTCAGGTAAACGTAATGACCGTCAACGAACGCACTATGCACGCCGCCCGTCACTGTCGCCGTGTATTCCGAGATAAGTTTTGGATGAGCCGGATCAGACGTATCGTAGAACGCGATTCCATTCTTTCGATTCGACGCACCTTCGCGCGAGATCACGAGAATCTTGCTGTCGGCCGTCGTTGAGATGTCGTTAACGAGACGTGCATCGACTTTGACTGTGTCAGTCAGTTTCGGATTTGCGGGATCGGAAATGTCATAGACCAGAAACCGATCGTTGATCGTCGAGTAGTAAGCGTAGTTACCGATAATCCACTGTTCCGCGCCCTGATATTCTTTCATCGGCACGCGCCCGATGACTTCGATTTCACGTTCCATATCACGCGGCGCGACAACGATCGAGGCGCTCGACGAAACATTTCCACTCATCGCCGTCACGATGTAAGTTCCGGGTAAGTCAGCGATGAACGCGCTGTTCGCATCCACAGTTGCAGCGGTTCCGCTCACGGACCAGCGTGTGCTGAAGTCGCCGCTCGGATCTCCTTTGGCGGTGAAACGGATCACGTCGCCGGTGCGTGCAGTTTTTGCGCCTGCGGTCACGGTCAGGCTGCGAAGATTGTTTTTAACTACCGTGATCGTTGTCGTCGCAGTTGCAGGACCTGCTGTGCCGGTGATCGTGGCTTTGCCTGGCCCAACACCGGTAACCACGCCGGCCGCATCGATAGTCGCGACTTGCGCGTTATCGGAAGTCCAACTGACGGGAACGCCTGTACGTGGATCGCCGTTGAAGATACGAGTGACGGCGTCGAGTTGTACGTTACCGCCGGTTACGAGAGGCGTCTTGACGGGTGCGATCTCGATCGTCTTCACAGTCGGCGCTTTCACCATAAAAGTAGAAAAGCCCGGCATGCCGCCAACGATCGCGCCGACAGTCACTTCGCCAGTGCCGAAGAGCTTCACGTTGCCGTCATCATCGGCGGCGGCGATGTCGAATGGCCCGGCGAAATAGGTCGAAGGCTTTTCGTTGATAATGTTGCCGGAAGCATCCTTGGCCGTGACGGTGATCTTTACCTGTTGACCGACTTCGGCCTCCTTCACTGAAGCGACGACGACCACAGTTTTGACGCTGGAAGGTGGAGCAGATTGGGCCAGTGCGTTGAAGGAAAGGAGAAGCGTTGCGAAGACGAGTGTCAAGAGGGATTTCATAATGCCGAGGAGAATAACGCCGTGAGGTCAGCGTGGCAATGGTCTCTACTCTTCTTCTCCGAATATTTCACGGTACAGCCATGCGCGCGTAAATCGCCACTCGCGGTCAACCGTTGATAGTGAGACGTCCAGAAGCTCTGCGATCTCTTTGTTGGTCTTCCCTCCGAAGTAACGGTTCTCGACAATCGTGGCTTTCCGCTGATCGAATTTGGCGAGTTTCTTCAACGCCTCATCAAGCATAATCATCTCTTCAGACTTCTCGTCTGTCATGAATACGGTTTCGTCAAAGTCGACATGTTTCGCGCCTTTGCCGCGTTTTTCGGTCAATCGGCCGCGCGCGTATTCAATGAGAATGTTGCGCATTCGCCAGGTGACGATTGCGTAAAAGTGCTTTCTGCTTTTCCAGTCGATTGGTTCGTCGGCTATGAGGCTTGCGAGTGCTTCATTTACTAAGGCGGTTGTCTGGAGCGTGTGTCCGGAGCGTTCCTTCTGCATGAATGCATGCGCGACGCGCTTGAGCTCACGATCGACGAGTGGGAGCAGCTTTTCGAGCGCCTCGGGGTCGCCTCGACTCCACGCTTGCAGCAAGTCAGTAATTTCGTGCGTCCGGGTCATGGGAGAAGGCCTGGGCCTTTTGTATCTTACCAGCAAACCGCCGATCTAAATGGTGAAAACTGATAAAAGCTTTCGTCAGGGTAATGGATTGCGACCGGAAACCATTATGTAAGAGGCTGTGTATCTCTGCGCTGTCTCTGCGTCCTCTGCGTGAACTTGCAATTAAACCGCAGAGGCGCGGAGGACGCAGAGACGGCGCAGAGATGAATTCAGGACATCAGAAGCTTTTCCAATTCTCCGAGTCTGTATAGAATGCTGGCCCACCCTTAGGAGACACTTGAATGGAGCGCCCGGTCTGGGATCGCATTCAGGAAATTTACTATTCGACCTTGCCGATGCCTAAGTCTGAGCGCAGCGCGTTCATCGCAAGTGCGTGTGACGAGGATCCTTTTCTCGTGCGTGAAGTTACGTCGCTTCTGAAAGCCGACGATTCATCGGCTGGTTTTCTCGAGTCTTCAGCCTTCGAGTTAGGACTCAAGATCATCTCCAGCGAGAGCGCGAAGAAATCCACGACTGTAAGTGGTCCCGCGGATAGTCTTATCGGGACGACAATCGACCAGAAATATTTGGTCGAACGTGTGTTGGGCCACGGCGGCATGGGTAAGGTTTATCTGGCGCGTGATCTGACACTTCACAACCGGGCAGTCGTCATCAAGGTGCTCCTCGAAGCGTCGGTGAAAGATGACTATGTCGTCCGGAAATTCAGACAGGAAGTCGAAGCGCTTTCACGTATCGATCATCCGGGAGTTGTGAATGTGTTGGGCGCCGGCGAGCTGTCGAATGGAAAGCCGTACATCGTCATGCAGTACGTCAATGGCGTGACTTTGCGCTCGCAAATTCCGGTCGAAGGCATGGATCTCGAGCGGGCCGCAGTGATTTTGAAGCAGATCGGCGCTGCGCTCGAACAGGTACACGAGCAAAAGATCTTTCATCGTGATCTGAAACCCGACAACATCATGCTGCAGTCGCTCAAAGGTGAAGAGCATGTGAAGGTCGTGGATTTCGGGATTGCGAAAGTCAAAGATTCGGTGGTCGCGCCGAGTACCGTAGATAAGGTTCCCATCGGTACGGTGCTTTACATGTCGCCTGAGCAGCTTCGTGGTGGTGAACGAATTACGGCGGCGAGTGATATTTACTCGATGGCCGTGGTCGCCTACGAGATGTTGACGGGCCGGCGACCGTTCAATCCGGCTTCAGCACCGCAATTGCTCGAGATGCATCGCGAAGGCATACGTGTGAAGCCGATCGATCTTCGCACGAATCTCTCGAGCGAGGCGCAGGCGATCATTCTGCGTGCGCTGTCGTTCGAGCGCACGGCTCGTTATCAAAGTGCTGCTGAGTTTGGCGACAGTTTGGCGCGCGCGCTTTTGAACGAAGGAGAAACTGCGCCGAGACATCACGTGACGCGCGAGTCAGATGGCGTGAAGACCTTTACATCCGGGATTGAAGCTGAAAGCAGCGCGCGTGATCGGCAATTCAGGTTGGGCAAGCTTCAGCTAGCGGTTATGGGCGCCTTCTTAGTCGTTCTGATCGCTGTGTTCGTAGTTCTGTGGATTCTCAAAAAGACCACGGACGGTCCAACACACAGGGCGGCTAATTCCACCTCTGCCGAAACGCCTTCACTTCCCACGCGCTCCTTTATTTATTCACTGACCGTACAAAGAATGCGCAATGAGAAGGCGTTCCAAGCTGCTTTCCAGTCTACGGGCCAGGACGTTTTTGACAATGGGGATAAATTCCAGCTCAACATCTTCAGTCCCATTCCCGGTTACGTTTATGTATTCAATGAAGGAACACCCGAACGAAACGCCAGCAGCTTCACCATAATCTATCCGATACCGGGAACTAACGAAGGCTCTGCCTCAGTCGGCGGAAATCAATGGACGCGCACGAACTGGAACACATTTGGTGGCCAGCCAGGCAGGGAAAATTTGTGGATCGTCTGGTCCACGGCGCCGGTCCCGCAACTCGAGTCTTGCAAAACCGGCGCCTTCAACAATCTTGGAAGGTTGACAGGGCAGAGTCTCGACACGGTCAAAGCCTTCCTGACCGCGAAGGAAAAAGAGTCCAATTCAAAAATCAACAGAGATAAGACTACTCAACAGACGACGGTCCGCGGTGTTGGTGATGTGGTTGTTAGACTGCTTGAGTTACAACACAGATAACAGAAAGAACATCGTGATTAGAATCTTCCTGATGATCATCGCCGTCTCGCTTCCCCCTGTGGCCCACCCTCAGCAGCCGAAAGACCGGTCGATCACTTCAGACGATTTCAATAGAAGTCGTCCGAGCCTCAAGAGACGTCCCGTCCGTCCCAGAAAAACATATCGACTCGCTTCACCGCCACTCGCAAAAGCCCTGGATGTAGACAGTCCGAGCACATTGAAAGTCGGTGTAACACTTTGGAAGGTGCATCGAGAAGGTTATGGACGTGAGGCACGAGAAATCGCTAACCGCGTCGAAGCCGACACAAAGTTTCACCAGGACGAATTTATTCGCTTGACTATCGAGTCGCCGCGCACTGGTTATCTTTACGTGATCGATCGTGACTGGTTTACTGACGGCAGCTCGGGCGGCCAGACGAATCTGATCTTTCCGCAGCGTGGTGAAGACAATCGACTGGAAGCCGGAAAACTGATCGACATACCAAATCAGGACTATGCCCCATTCAAGGCCAGCCCCAAAGCTAATCAAGCCGGGGAGATGCTCACGATCATCGTTACTTCTTCGCCACTCTCATTGCCTCTCTCCGAGGATCCGCTGCCGGTATCGAGCACGCAGTTAGCAGAGTGGGAGAAAAAATGGAGCGGAATGACTGAGCGGTTTGAGATGAATGGTGGAGCGGGCCAGACCCGAACCATCGAAGAGCAACAAGCCACTGGAAACAGACAGTTAACCCGCGACGACCCGCCCCCGCAGACGATCTACTTCCTCGCTCCACGCAGCAGCGACGGTCTCCTCTTCAACCTGCTGCTCAACTATGTCAGGTAAAAAACTAAATCCTGCCCCTCCGTTGATTCTTCCCTGAAAAAGTTTTCTCTCGAGATGACGCATATCGTTCCGTTTCTCCGCCTTGTGTTTGTGGGAACGATTGGAGAGAAAACTACGGAGGGCTCAGATGACTGAAAAAATCCGCATATTGTTTCTGTCCGCAAATCCATGGACCACCAGCCGAATTCTGGTGGATGAAGAAGCCAGAGAGATCTTTGAACGTATCCAGGAAGGCCCGTATCGCGATCGATTCGAGCTGCACAAACATACGGCTACGCGCGCGATCGATTTGCAGCGGCTCTTGTTGTTACACAAGCCACATATCGTTCATTTCAGCGGTCACGCGAGTAAGAAACACAAGCTTATTCTCGGTGGGGCGCCGGGCCGCGGAAAGACTATCGATCAACAGGGCCTTGTCGATGTGCTGGCTCTTTACAACCATCATCTGCGACTGGTGTTGCTGAACGCCTGCTTCACCAAAACGCAGGCGCGCTCGATCGCTGATGTAATCGACTACTCAGTAGGCACAGGTAAGGGAATCGGCGACAAGGGAAGCGTCGCGTTTGCAGGAGCGTTTTATCGCGCGCTGGGTTTTGGCAAATCCATTCGCGACGCTTTCAACTCGGCCAAGGCTGAGCTCGTTCTGACGAAGATGCCGCGAACGCAGGGAATCGAGCTGTTTGTGCGAGATGGCATCAAGGAGAAAGATCCGTTTCCTAAGAATTCAATAAGCACTTCCAAACTCTCCCCGACAGATCTTTTAACCAAGGACTCAACTCTAGTGTGGAAAACGGAGAAACGATTTGAGATCGAAGTATTCAAGACTTCCGTTGTCACCCGAACAACTGTCGTTCGGTAACACACGTTAAAGTTTTCCATCAACCAATAACGTCGGCGCAGGCGTGGCGGCTCAAGCGAGGACTTCATGCCCGGCAGGGTAGACGTGTGGAGTGACTGCGGAACTCTCGCACCCGGATAAGGAGAAGGAAAATGCCAGTTAACAAGAAATCCAATAACGGTTCGTCAGTATCAGCTTGTCGAAAGCCCCGCGCGAAAGCGCCAGGCACCAGAATCGGTACGGTCCAGGATTGGAGGGGAGATTCCGGCAAGTCTGACAAACCGAACGGGCGCAACGCGTTTCGCGATGGACGCTGAGATTGGTTCAAATACGCCTTTCTGGAGTGCGGCGCCCGGCCGCCGCACTCCACGGAGCACAAATCAGAGATTACGGTAGTGTCTTAGTTTGAGCTTCTTCTCTGTGCAACCTCTGTGTTCTCTGTCTCTCTGTGGTTATAGGAATGTGCGATACAACAACCACAGAGACACAGAGAACACAGAGGTTGCACAGAGAAATCCAAATTAAGACACCACCGAGACTACGCAGAGATTGAATCTGCAGGTCATACATGATAAATAAAGCCGTCTGTCTTTCTTCCTCCGAGAGTAAAGCAGTACGTGCTCTCCTAAGGTCTCACGACGTTAGTCTCCACAGGGAAATTGAAGTTCTTAATGCTACCCGGAAAAGTCAGATCCAAACTGCATGGCCTTTCTAGCATCGTGTTGGTGTGTTTGTGCGTGACTGTGTTGCTCGTGCTATCGCCGATGCACCCGTCAACTTCGGTCGTGACTAAGACTGCCGCGAGTGATGGGGTAGTGCAGATCGATCCAGGCAAGTCCAGGCGAAGTGATATTACTGCTGGAGCTAAAGCGATGTTTGGCGTTTCAGCGAGCGCGGGTACGCTGCTTCGCTTCTCGATCGACAAAGGCGATCTGGCTCTTACGACGATTGTTTATGGTCCCGCGGGCACGGAGTTATTCGAGCACGTTAGTGAAGATTTCGAGACCGTTGAGCTCTCCCTGCCAATCGACGTTTCAGGTACTTACCGGATTGAGATCCAGTCGCGCGAAAAAGTCGATGCGCCGCGGACCTTTGAATTGATAGTTGAAGCTTTAATGCCGCTCACGGCCGCGGCTCGAAAGGACAGCGAGGCGCGGCAAGTGATGGCCAGCGCCAGCGGCTCGCGCGCAAAGTGGAAAGAAGCCTCGCTTAGGCAAGCTATCGAAGAGTATGACAAGGCCGCAATTAGTTGGACGTCTCTCGGCAACTTCAGCAGCGCCTCACAAGCAAACGTGCGTTCCGGTGACATTAACTTCCTCTTGAGCGAGTACGCAGAAGCACTCAAACGATTTCAGAACGCGGTTACTCTGGCGGCAAAGTCCCATGATCGCTTAACTGAGGCTAAGGCGCTGAACCGGATAGGTCGACTCTACTCGTACACCGGCAAGAACCCTCTGGCCCAGGTTCACCTGACCAGAGCTTTGAGTCTGCTTGGTCCGGTTAACGCCAATACTGATCCGAAGGTCAAAAATGCTTACGGGGAAGCGCTCAGCAATATCGGTGAAGTGATTTACTCAAAGGGCAACATGGCGGCCGCGTCAGACCAGTTCAAACGGGCTCTTGAATACCTGCGAGGCGATCGAAAAAGCGAAGCGAAAGTACAAATGTTCGCTGCGTATATTGCCGGCAGCATAGGTGTTCCTGAAAAAGCCGTCGTGGCGACTTCCCAGGCGCTTCAGCTTTACGAGGCGACAAACGACAGCAGCGGAAAAGGTCTTGCGCTAACGCTTCTCGGTTTGTGGCATACAGTTAAAGGAGATGATTACCATGCCATTGAGTTGCACGAAAAAGCGATTGCAGTTTTCCAAAGTATAGGAGATCGAAACAGCGAAGCAATTGCGCTCAACGCGGTGGGCCAGGCTTACGAGCATCTAAAGGATTTCAAAACCGCACTCTTAAACTACGAGGCAGCACTGCAAATCTTTCAGGATCGAGGCGCGGTGGATTTCGAGGCAGGCACGATCGGCAAAGTCGCAATGATGCACCGCTTGATCGGAAACCATGAGCAGGCCCTTTTGCTTTACGAACGTTCTTTGAAGTTAAGCCGCGCTGTGGGAAAGCAGCGCACTGAAGCGAATGCGCTCAGTGAGATCGCGATTGTCTACGCTGCGCAGCAACGCACTAAAGATACACTGCAACAATACCACCGACTATTGAAGTTCTTTGAACGCATCAATGATCCGCGCGGCCAGGCAGTCGCGTTAAATGAGCTGGGCAGTTTTCTTCTTCAAATCGGACGGAAAGAAGAAGCGGCAGAAAGTTTCCGCCGGGCGCTGAGCGAGAAGGCCACAGATGCCACTGTTACGATTGACGCCCTTTATAACCTTGCTCGTGCCGAGCGAGCTCTGGGACATCTCGACGACGCCTATTCGTCGATAAATCGCTCACTGAAGATGATTGAAGATCTTCGGTCGAATGTTGGCAGCCCCGATCTTCGTACGTCGTACTTCTCAGGGGTCCAATGGAATTATGAGTTGTGTATACAGATTCTGATTGATCTCGATCACGCACGACCAGGCAATGGCTTTGCTGCGCAGGCGTTGTTGATGAGTGAGAAGAGCCGCGCTCGCTTGCTTGTGGATTTGATTCGCGAGTCGGGCGCCGACTTGCGCAAGGACGCGCCGCAAGACTATGTCAGCCGTGAGCGGGAGCTAATCGGCCTGATTCAAAACCAGGTTCAATACCAGTCGAAACTCAAGGATGCGAACGACGCGCCAGAAATCGCAGAAGTTGAAAGCCAGCTTGCCCAGTTTCGATCTGAGTACCAGCAGATACAGGCACGGATACGGGACCAATCTCCACGCGCATTGTCTTTCTCTCTCTACGAGCCCCTGACGCTCGAGCAGATTCAAAAGGAGTTGCGCGCCGACGACGTACTGCTTGAGTTCTCGTTGGGTAACGAGCGGAGTCACTTGTGGATGGTAACTCCCGACTCGTTTCAATATTTTGAACTACCCGATCGCAAGACGATCGAAGAGCTGTCAACTCAGGTCTACAAGTTTGTTACCACCCGGCAACAACTCGATGGGCAAACCGACATTCAGTCTCAGATCGACGAATCAGACCAGCTCTTTCTCCAAAAAGCGCCACAGCTAAGCCGGATGCTGTTTGGTCAGATCGCTACCCAACTCGGAAATAAGAGACTGCTTTTAGTAACTGAGGGAAACATGCAACTCGTTCCCTTCAGTGCGTTGCCCGTCCCCGGTACTTCGAATGCGCCTCTGATCTCGGATCATGAGATCGTTCAGTTGCCATCTATTGCCACCTTGCGCGCCATTCGTGCGACCGAAAAGAGCCATCGTGATGCCGCAGACAAAGTCGCGGCCGTCATTGCCGATCCGGTTTTTACGAGAAACGATACACGTGTTCAGAACTCTCCGCTCGTCGCGAGTGCCGCCACGAACGAGAACCGGTCCGAGTCGACACAGAGAGCGATTGAAACTTTACGCAGTGGTGGTCCGGGACGTCTGACGCATTCTTCCGAAGAAGCAGACGCCATTGAGAAAGCTGCGCCTCGCGGCACGACGATGATCGTCAAGGGCTTCGAGGCCACGCGAGAGACGGCCATGAACGCGCATCTCGGTGAGTATCAGATCGTTCACTTCGCCACTCATGGAATTCTCGATAGCGAGCATCCGGAATTGTCCGGCATCGTTCTCTCAATGGTCGACAAGAATGGCGTCGAGAAAAACGGTGTGATGCCGCTGCACGACATTTACAACATGGACCTTTCGGCGGAGCTCACGGTTCTGAGTGCGTGCCAAACTGCGCTCGGGAAAGACATTAAAGGAGAAGGCTTCGTTGGTCTGACTCACAGCTTCATCTCGGCCGGCTCGAAGAGCGTTGTCGCCAGTCTTTGGAAAGTAGACGATCGTGCGACGGCGGCTTTGATGGAAGATTTGTACCAGTCGATGCTGCAAGAAGGTATGTCACCGGCCGCGGCGCTACGAGCAGCCAAGTTGAAAGTAATGCTGGACAAGCGCTGGAGTAATCCTTACTACTGGGCGGGGTTTGTGGTGCAGGGTGAGTACACAAATCATATTAATATTGAAACCGATTCGCGTCGCAATCTCGGTGTGATAGTTATACTGTCGTTGCTGCTGGTTTCGTCTGGTCTAATCGTAGCCGCAAAAAGGCACAAAAACACAAAAAGTGTTTCTGATGATTAGGTCTTCGAACTTTTCTTTCTTATTTTGTGTTTTGTGCCTTTTTGTAGCTAAAAATGACGAGTTTCGATGAGATTCTCGCCTGGCTTAATCCGGATCGTGACGTAGCAGGAACGATCTACGTCCAGCTTCGTCAGGACCTCACAAAAATATTCACCTGGAACCGTTGTCCCGATCCTGATGGCCTGACTGATGAAGTCTTCGATCGAGTTGGGAAGAAGGTTCATGAGGTTAGAAAAACGTATGTAGGCGATCCGAAACTCTACTTCTACGGCGTCGCTCGAAATCTCATCAAGGAAATCCCGAAAAAAATCAAAGCGCAAATCTCGTTGCAAGGCTCCGAGCCGGCCTCGGATCCTCGTCGCGAAGCGGAGCAGGAAACCGCGAATATGCGTGAAGATTGCCTGCGCTTGTGTTTGCAAAAGCTTAGTAAAGAAAAACGAGAGCTGATAACGGCTTATTACGCCAGAGACAAGCAGGCTAAGATCGATCATCGAATAGAAATGGCGCAGCGGCTGGGAATCTCCGTGGAGACTTTGCGGGTCAAAGCTTTCCGGATTCGCGCCACCCTGGAACAGTGTCTGGAACGCTGCATCGATCGCCTGGCCCAAAACAAATGAAACGTATCGCGCGAAAAATCATTGTAATGGGATGGGGACGTCGGGAGGATGACCCATGAACGCAGAGCCCGTGAGCGACGCCCTATTGCGGCAATTTTTATTAGGGCAGGTCGACGACCAGGAGCGGCAACGTCTTGAAAGCATGTTTGTTACGGGCGCTCTTTCGAGAGAAAGAGTGATGGCGGCCGAGCAGCATTTGATGGACGATTTCCTGGACGATTCACTCACACCAAAAGATAAAGAACGATTTCTTGCGCAGTACGGTGAAACACCTGCTGAACAACGCAAGCTGAGGATCGCGCAGTCTATTCACGACTGGGCAGCTACTGAAGCGACTGCGGTTGCTGCGACTGCCGGGTCGAGGTGGAGTAGTCTGTTTGGACGCATCCGGCTGAAACCTATATTTGCGGTTCCGGTCGCAGCGGTTGTTCTGATCGCGATCGTTGTTGCTGTTATCACGCTGAGAAGCAGGTGGGAACAGCAAAACATACATCTTGCGATGCAGCAGGAGTTGGAGCGACTTAATTCACCGTCGATGTTACGCGAGCCTTCCGCGGGTTCGGTGACTTTAACGCCAGGAACAGTTCGAAGTGCCGAAGCGGAGAACGAAGTAACCCCGCCGGCTAACGCTGAGTTTGTTGAGTTGCGTCTTCTTTGGACGCAAAAAGAACGCTTCCCATCCTACCAGGCGACGATTCGAAGGTTTGAAGAAGAAGAATCGTTCACGATTCCTAATCTGCAACTGGATAGCGGCAATGTCATTCGACTGCGACTTCCCCCACGCCTCCTCACCCGAGGTCTTTACCAGATCGAAGTGAGCGGCGTTGACGCCAACGGCACGACTGGTCCAACAGAAGAATACAAGTTCGTAGCACGGGACTAGTGCGTCCTTCTCTGTGCAACCTCTGTGCCTCTGTGGTTGACGATTGCTTAGGAAAAACAACCACAGAGACACAGAGGACACAGAGGTTGCACAGAGAAATCAGACTTCTAAACTCTAACTCTGAACTCTATCCTACTCAGTGGATCAATTCTGCCAGAGTCATTATCCCTCAGTTCTTTGCTGAGGGAATCTACTACCGGTTTCCGCGTTACGTTAAGCAGGACTAATTGCCCAGAGGGTCCTGGACCAGGCTTTGTTGGTTGCTCTCACTCAACAGTACACCTGCTGCTGTTACAAGGAACAAAGCCTATCCAGGGACTATTTATCGGTTCAGCGTCTGGTTTCAGACTCAACGACTCTCTCCTTAATCCAGAGCTGAACAACTCACAATCAAAAAGAAACCGGGGACTACGCAAATGGAATACAATCCAAACGATTTTAGCCAAGCCGCGATTAACAGCGGACAACGAAAGATCAATTACGCGCTCACAGTGGTAGACGAGAAACTCGCTAAAGCCCTCGAGGCGCTCTGCAAAGCGCTCGAGGCATTACCCCCAACCCATAACATCGACCTCAAAGATGTGAATTTAGCGCTCAAGGAATTCCGCTATCTAAGCGGCATGGTCGCGGGTATTAAACCTCCGGGTTGCGACCCGGACTGGCCGGCGTAGCTCGCGCATTTCAGCAGAGACAGATCTACCTTTCGCTGATTATCGTTACGTCGCTGATTTTCGTCCCCCGTTGACACGCTACCTGCTTGTAGTCGCGTGACCAGGCGTATGCGTAGATCTGATCGCTGTTGAAATGCGTGAGTTGTTGCTCTACTCCGGTGTCGAGGTCGTAACTCCAGATGTTCGAATAGCCATTGTCATTTCTTACAAAGGTCAGGTGGCGACTATCCCGGTACCACCGCACGGACTGCCATTCCTGCTTTGGCGCCTTGAAGTGTTGCAGCGGCTCGCCGCCCTGGGCCGGGAAGATGGCTACGTCGTAGGTATCTGAATCTTCGTCAAAGCGACACGCGATGAGTTGACCGTCGGGCGAGAATACCGGCATTCGATATCCCTCGCATAGCTTTATCGCCTCGCCACCTTGCAGCGGAACTTTCCAGGCGCTCATTTTCGAGCCGGTCTGGTTGTCGTAAGCCACCCACTGATTGTCAGGCGAGCATGAAGGATAGAAGTTGCCGTCGGTGGACGTCAGTTGTACTGGATCACTGCCGTCCTCCGCATTCATACGCCAGAGGTTGAAACTTCCCTTACGATTGGACGCAAAAACGATGTAGCGCCCATCGGCAGATGCGGCGGGCGTGTAGTTGTCGCCGGCGCCCATCGTGAGTTGGACAAGGTCAGAGCCGTCGGGATTAATGCGCGAGATGTTCAGGCCGTCCGAAGTCATCGACGAGTAGACGATTCTTCCACTGCTGGTCCAAGAGAGGCCAAACAAGCCGAATCCTGATGTGATCTCTTTCGCTTGTTGAAGAGCGGGAGGCTTCGAAACCCACAAGCGCCACTGGAGAATTGTTTTTATGGTTACTATGTTTCCGCCGAAGATGCTGACACCCTGGTACTCAGCCACATCCGAAGTTATTTGGTCCACAGCTCCCTCGGGCATGCGGATGCGCCACAAGCGGAAGGGTGAGCTGCTATTCTCATTGGCGCTGATAATGAAGCTCTTCGTGTCCTCCTGCCAGCCCACCTGCAAGATCTGAAACCACGACCTCCCGCCAATCACTTCTTTGCGTTTGTCATTGACGTTGAACGCGACCAGACTCGTTTCAAACTTGGGTGTCCAATGGCTTTCGGGACAAACAACCTTCTCGCCGTCAGGCGACCACGTCAGACCGTAAACCGACAGTTTGTCACCGTTCTGGCGAGTAGCAAGGATTTCTTCGTTAGATCCATCTATGTTGGACACGATCAGCGCGTATTCGGCGCCGCGAGTGAAGCGAACGAAAGCAAAGCGATCGCCTTGCGGCGAGAGACTAATCGGACTATCGACCCCGCCTTTGATCTGCACCGGCGTGTTGCCGGGCAGTGCGAGACGGTAGAGATTGCCAGAACCATTGTTCTCGGAGCGGGTGAAATAGAGATACTGGCCATCGCGTGAAAACGTGATACCGAGATACTTCACGTTGTCAGCGGGAGACACTGCTGTATATGAGCCTGCCGTTTTTGTGCTCGTTACAAGCAGCTGCTGGCTCCCATTCTTTTCTTCCGCATGGGCCACCAGGTTGCCGTCGGGAGAAATTGCCGCCGAGACTGACTCTCCCGTAGTCGTAAGCTGCTTCATGTCCCACGACGACACTCTCTTTTCTACCTGCGGCGTTGGCGTCAACGATGGTTTTCCGGGTTCGAAAAAGTCATTGACCACCCGTGCCGTGACCGGAAGGAACAAAAGGACAGCGAGGACGCCGCTGGCTCCCGCAAAAATCGCGGTTGCGGTTTTATGTGTTTTGATCTCGTTGAAGATGGAGTCGGCAGTCGAGAGCGCCTGCGACTTGAGCCTCGTGAATATTCGTGAGCCCCCGAATGGCTCCGGTGACGGTTGAATTGGAGGAATGATGGCGGAGTGACCGTCAGCATCGTGCTCCAGCGCTTTTTTTAACCCCGCGAGATCGGCGGTGAACTTGAGAACGGTTTGATATCTTTTGTCGCAGTCTTTCTCTAATGCTTTCTTAACTATCTGGCGAAGCTTCGGCGGGACGTCGCTTGGAAAAACAAGTTCTGCCCGTTCCGAAGCGAGAATCAAAGCGATCGAATCATTGCGTGAGCGTGCTTCGAAAGGTGTTGAGCCGGTCAACATTTCATAAAGCACGATGCCAAGGCTCCAAATGTCCGTGCGTTCGTCGACGGCGCCTTCGCGCAGTTGTTCCGGCGACATGTACTTCACCGTTCCCATCAACAAATGTGGATCAGTGCGCACCTGATGGTTTGCAGTCCCTTGCTCGGGCAAGACTTCAGTGAGTTTTGCGAGACCGAAGTCGACGACCTTTATATAGCCGTCAGGACGCAGCATGATGTTCTCAGGTTTGATATCGCGATGAACGATACCGACCGCGTGCGCGCTGGAGAGCGCCGCGCCGACTTGCAGTGTGACTTGTAACGCTTCGAGTGGTTTGAATGTCCCGCGTGCGAGTTGATCGCGAAGAGTGATCCCCTGAATGTGCTCCATCGCGATGAAATGTCGCCCGGTTTCCGTCTTGCCGACGTCGTGGATCACGCAGACGTTTGGATGATTGAGTGCTGAAGCGGCGCGAGCTTCCTGTTCGAAACGATGCACGCGGTGAGGATCAGCGGCGAAGTCACGGGAGATGAGTTTGAGAGCGATCTTGCGACCGAGGTTCTCATCGTGCGCGAGATAGATCTGGCCCATTCCGCCCACGCCGAGCGAACAGAGAATCTCGAAGCGCCCGATCTTTTGTCCGGCCAGGAATTCACTCGGTTCACCTGCGAGTATTCCCTCGACAAACTCGTACGCCGGAGAACTCAGAAAGTCGTCATTGTCTGCGTCAGCGGCAAGTAAGGTTTCCACCTCTTCCCGTACCGACGGATCGTCCTGGCAAACTTCATTGAGATAATCTGAACGCTCGGCTGGTGGGCGAGCCTGGGCAGAAATAAATATCTCTTTTATTCTTTGCCATCTGTCATGGGTGATCATGGCGATTCTGGAGTTGTAATTGCATGTTGCTGACTATAACGCGAGAACGGTCAGCTAAATCCCTCAAGATGGCTTTTTCGTCCGTGTTAACTCGCGCTTGAGGTAAGCCTTCGCGATTTTCCATTCGCGTTCCACAGTGGCGTGCGAGATTCCCATCACTTCCGCAGTTTCTTTTATTGTGAGACCGCCAAAGAATCGCAACTCAACAATACGCGCCTGGTCCGAATCGATTTCTGCGAGTCCGTTTAGAATATCGTGCAGCGCCAGCAGGTCGGCGTCGGGCTCGTCACCAAAGGCCCGGACGTTTGTCAGAGACACACAATAGCGATCGCCGCCGCGCTTCTCAGCGTTTTTCGCGCGGGCATAATCGACGAGAATGCGTCGCATAAGTTGCGCTGCGACGCCGAAAAACTGGGCCCGGTTCTGCCAGGTCATGCTGTTCTGTTCATAAAATCTCAGGAAAAGCTCGTTTACGAGGGCGGTTGGTTGTAAGGTGTGCTCGCGGCGTTCGCGGCGCAGGTAGGTCGTGGCGATCCGGTGGAGCTCGGGATAAACGAGCCGGACCAGCTCGTCACGCGCGTTTTCCTCACCATTGCTCCACCTTTCGAGTAATTGAGTGATACCTTCGGACGAACTACTCGCCATTCGCTTATCTCTTTCTATTGAGCGAAAAACCATATCGGGAGTTGTGAGTGGGCGGTTTGCAAGGCGCCCGTTGGCTGCTGATTTTAACACCGGAAAAAATTTGAGGGAATGTCGCAGCGGAATCCGCGTTCTAATGAAACAGGAGAAAGGGGAGACTTGTTCGGGAGTTTCGAACGGTCTTTCCAGGTGGTTTCTCACCCCGCCCGCAAGAAAACAAAGCGGCCAGAGCAGTGTTAATCTCCCGCTCGGGCCGCTTTGTTTTTAATGTCAGTTCATAGCCCGCGATAGCAGACGGAAACATAAGCGTGAGGGTTTAAGCCCGCGATAGCGGGCGACAGCATAAAGCTTGGGGCGCAAGCCCCAGGATCAAAGTCATAAAAAACATGCGAGCCCGCGTAGCGGGCGACAGCCCGATATGTCTCATGCTGTCGCCCGTTTCACGGGCTCACACGCTCTTTTGTTTCGTGATCCTGGGGGCTTGCGCCCCAGGCTCTATGCTGTCGCCCGCTATCGCGGGCTTTCAAAAGCGCGGCTGACGCGGGCTGTAAAAAGCGTGATGCTATCTATCGCGGGGTCTCAAAATATGCTGGTGGAAGGCCACAGCTACAAGACCGCAGCGGCCGAGCTGCACGTCTCTGTCAACACGATCAAATTCCACCTGCGCCACATCTACGACAAGTTACAAGTACACACCAAGTCAGAAGCAGTCGCTAAAGCCCTTCGCCACGGCCTCACCAGATGATTCAGATCCCCGCTAATTGTGCTTTTCAATCCGTAAAATCCGCGTTAAGTATTTGAGGAGAGAATGACTATGACATTTCGGAGACGAGCAAAATCCATTTTCGCGATTACGTGTTTGCTGTTTGGTGTAGCGGTGAAGGCGCAGCCACACGACGACAAACAGGAGCTACGCACGAAACTCTTCAACCAGGTGCTAAGTGACTTCAAAGATGTGCGCGAGTGTCTGGAGCAGGAACAAGGTGGGTTGCGCAAGGCCCAGGAGGACATGAACGTCGAAGAGCATGACTTAAATCGTGACGGCGTGAACGAGTACGAAGTCGAGCTGAGCGGGCCGTGCACGTGCGGGATGGTCAATTGTTCGATCTACATCTACCGCAAAACCGGGCAGGGATTTGAGTCGCTTCTGGATGATGCTGCGGGATTTGGTGTCGAGCTGTTGAAGACGTCAACCAACGGTTATCGCGACTTGCTGGTCACTGCGCGGGATACCGCGGCGACGCAAGGTGAAATGACCTATAAGTTTGACGGCAAGCAGTATCGTGAAGCAAAGAACATGCTGGTCCAGGCCGAGACAGGAGAGACCAAACCCGCATCTCGACGTTTGCAGTTCAAACGCGGCGCCTCGGAGGCGACCGTGCAAGGTAAGGTGTCAATCGCCCTGCCTGACACTTACCTTGTTGGCGCGCGGGCCGGGCAGACGATGACGATAAAACTCACGGCTCCACGCAAATCAGTGCGGTTTCTGTTGATGAGCCCGAGTACGAGAAGTCTTGTCGCTGACAACGCGCGCGATTGGACGGGCGTGCTGGCCGAGACGGGTGATTACACAATCCTCATCGACTCCGACGCCCGCAACAGTACGTATACAATGACAGTGAGCATCAAGTAACTATCGGTCCTATAAGTCCTATAGGACCTATACCGGTATAATGGCTGCTGAAGGAAGTAGCAGGGAAGCGACAGCTCGAGCCACCTCAACAACCAACCTTCAGCATCGCGGATCGAACAACAAATCTTCTTCCGGTTGACGCGAAAAGAAGTAATTCACCCGCGGCTCAGCATCTCTTTACCGACCTCAAAAGCTTCAGCGAGGATTTTGGTCCAGACCTGCGTGCCGCTGTCGCCGTTGGTGAATACGATTAAGCCTCGTTGCGATTTCGGAAACAGGACTACCACCGTACTCACGCCCGGATCGCTGCCCGTGTGAATCAATGCGTATTCACCATTACTCAGCTCAGGCATGACCATCCAACCCAGGCCGAAGAACAGATCCTTTCCAGTTGGATACTTAACCTGCGGACGAACCATATCGTTGAAAACTGACTGCGAGAGTCCGTTTCCTTTCAGCACGTTCGTTGCGAAGTGCCCGTAGTCAGCGATTGTAGTGAGCAAAAGATCGGCAGCATTCGCGCTACTGTTCTTGTGTATGTCGTACGGCTTGCCGTCTTTGTTATGAGCGACAGCGAACCGCGACTCGCTCATCGAAGCGTCCCAGTAAAAGCGCGTGTCTTTCATGCCATACGGTCGAAAGAGATGCTTTTGGGCCAGCCTTTCAAGTGGTTCGTTGAACTTCCTTTCTAAGGCGCGGCGCAGGTACTCGAAACCTTCGCCGGAATAGTTCACCTTAGTACCGGGGTCAGCCATGAACTCCAACTTGTTCGAGCGCCAATTCGGAAAACCTGATTGGTGGGTCAGCACGTGCCGGGTCGTGAGTTGCTTGTGGCGAGGATCGTTTTGAACGTCGGGATCTACCCAGTAGTTTGCCAGCGGCTCGTCGAGGTTCCACTTTCCGCTGCTCACTAACTGCAATGTGAGCATTATGACCACGGGCTTTGTGAGCGAAGCGACCTGAAAGATCGTGTTTGCAGGTGCGACGGAAGCTGGCCCACCTTTGCGGAGTTCGCCAAACACTTTCGCGTATTTGAGTCTTCCGTTCTCGATAATGCCGACTCCTGCGGCGGGGACGTTGTTCTGCTTCAGCCAGTCAGGCAGCTTTTGTTCGAATGAGAGATCGACCGGTGCGGGTTTGGTGGTTTGGGCGTAAGCGCCTTGAGAGATTCCGAGAAGAACGATGAGCAGAACGCACAGTCGTGTCCGAGTTGTTGGTATGCGACGCATAGCTGTTAAGACGTTTGCTATTGCGAAAGCGTTAACATGCGTGAGTGTTGTCGCTAGCGTCGGCTGCGCCACTTACCGGCATACGGCGGCCATGCGGTCGAGATGGCGTTCGAGCGCGTCGACGTGAGTGGACCAAAGCTGACGGAAGGGAGCCAGCCACTCATCGATCTCTTGAAGCTGTTCGGCTTTCAGTCGGTAGACGGCGCTGTGCGTCCACGGTGGCTTCTACGACGCCGGCCTCGCGCTGCACCCGCAGATGTTTTGAGACAGTCGACTGCGACATACTAAGTTGTCGCTCGATATCGCCGACGGTTTGTTCCGACGAAACCAGGAGACTCAATATCGCCTGGCGGTTGGCTCCGCAATGATCTCAAATACAGATGGCACGCGACCTAATATGCCTCAACAAGGCATATACGAGTCGAGGAATATACATGATATTTTCTCTGCGGCTCTCTGCGTATCTCTGCGGCCCTCTGCGTTGAAATAGCACCTTAACGCAGAGAACGCAGAGATACGCAGAGAGCCGCAGAGATGCGAAAAGGGCGGGACCGGTGATTCCGATCCCGCCCTTCGAAGCTCAAACTATTCAGCGTTGTTGTTAGTAACCTCGGTATCCGTCACTGTAGCCATTCACAAATCCCTGACGGAAGTACTGCTGGTACAGCGCTCTGT
>DASYFE010000071.1:0-46486 GCA_036498585.1 Pyrinomonadaceae bacterium
GTCATACATGTCCTTCTCTGTGCAACCTCTGTGTCCTCTGTGTCTCTGTGGTTGACGATTGCTTAGGAAAAACAACCACAGAGACACAGAGGACACAGAGGTTGCACAGAGAAATCAGACTTTTCGGGCAAAGCCAGATGAATATGTAAATCCTGAAACATCTTGTAAATCCTGTCTGAGTCTGTCGTTATGAGTTTTCTCGACATATTGCATTTAGCCCTGCGCAATCTCCGCCAGGCGAAGCTGCGCGCGGTCCTGACAACAATGGGCGTCGTCGTCGGCGTCGCGGTGATCGTGACGATGATGTCGTTCGGGCTCGGTCTCCAGCGCAATATGCTCGACCGTTTCAAGGCGCTCGACTTCTTCAACGAGATACAAGTCTTCGGTCAGGGCCTCAGCACTCTCGCCGGTCTCGATCGTTCGTCACGTGGACCGGAAGGCGAGCGTCGCGACGATCGTCGCTCGGATCGATCACCGACACGCATTCTCGACGACAAAGGGATCAAAGAGATTGCCGCCATACCCGGTGTTGCGTACGTCGAGCCGAGTATCAGCATGAACATTTTCGTTCGCTCGAACGGTAAACTGCGGAGCTCGAGCGTCGGTGGCGCGAACATTCCCAACGCCGCGACTCGCTTTCAACATTTCGCCGCGGGACAGATGATCTCGTCTCCTACTGCCGGTGAAGCAGTAGTCTCGGAACGCTTCATCGAGGACTTCGGTTATGACAAGCCCGCTGACGCGATCGGCAAAACCCTCGAATTACTTGCCCCGCCGTCCGAGAATAAAAAGAAAGACGAAGAGGAAGAGCCGCCAAACTTCTTCGGCATCCCCCTCGACGATCCGGGGCTCGATGAATCGAATCCCGATGTTGAAATACAGACGTTCCGTATTGCCGGCGTCCTCGGTGAGATAAAGGAAGGCGTCGGTCAGGGCGGCTTGCGTGGCCTATTCCCCAGCGCACAGATCTACATTCCGCTACAGTCGGCCCACGACTGGGCGATCAAGCATCGTAGTCCGATGGGCCAGGTAGCGCTCGCTCTCGCGCGTAGTGGCGGAAATCTTGGGGAAGGGCAGAACGAAGGTTACGAAGCGGCCGTCGTTCGTGTTAGCGATGCAAAGCATTTGACGGAAGTGCGGCAGAAGATCACGGAGCTCGGTTTTGGAAGCTTCTCGATCGTGGATGAGATCGATCAGATAAGGACGGTGTTTCTGATCATCGACTCGGTGCTCGGGCTTCTCGGCGGGATCTCTTTGCTAGTGGCTTCGTTTGGAATTGCGAACACGATGATCATGTCGATATTCGAACGCACGCGCGAGATCGGGATCATGAAAGCGATCGGCGCCGAGGATCGCGAGATTAGGATGATCTTCTTTGTTGAGGCGGCGGTGATCGGGACTGTCGGTGGGATTCTCGGGGTGTTGATTGCGTGGGGAATCGACGGTATCGCGAACCGCATCGCTTATCGCTTCATACTCAAACCACAGGGCGCTTCGTTTATAGATTTCTTCTCGTTGCCGATTTACTTGTCGGTCGGTGCGATCTTGTTTGCGTTGTTCGTATCTATTCTGGCGGCGCTTTATCCGGCTTCACGCGCGGCACGCATCGATCCCGTCCGAGCCCTAAGACACGACTAAGTTTAGAGTGGCTTGCCGCAGCGGTTACAGAATCGAGCGGATGAATCTTTCTGTGGCGCCCCGCACGAAGAACAACTTCTTCCGACTTTCAAGTTCGCTCCGCACGACGAACAGAAGTCAGACTCCGCGATGTTCGCGCCGCCGCAGGTCCCGCAGCGTCCCGGCAAGGGCGGAACATAGCCGCCCGCTTTGCGCGAGATGTGATTCTCGATTATCTTCCATGCGTCTTCCGTAAGCTTGTATTGCCAGTAAGCTCCGAGTGCCGCCAGTGCGAGCAGCGGTGGAAAGACAACAACGCCGACGGCCGCAACCGCCGCCTTGTCGAACCACTTCTGCATCCCGATTTCTACGCGTGTGCCACCGGGCTCTGGTGTGATCTTGATCGTGAGGGCCGAGGAGAGTCCGGTCAGATCTCTTAGCGTACTCGATTTACGCGCCTGGAAAATGCTGGTGTTCGACACTTGAAACGCCTGCACCTCAAACTCACTGTCAAAAACATTGCGAAGCTCCGTACTCAGTTGCGGAATGTCAGCTTCAACACCCGGATAGTATCTACTGTCCATCTATTAACTGGCCTCCTGCGCTATGAAAACTATACTGGTTCTCATCTTACTTGTCTCGATTACGCTATCCCCAACGCTTCTGTTCACAAAAGCGTTCGCCCAAACAACAATCGACGGCTTCAGCGCCGAGCGCTCGACAGCAGAGCGTCGCTGGGAAGACCAATTTCGCGCTGTTCCCGATCCGAAATCCGCCCGCGAACACCTGCGCCGTCTAACTATCGAGCCGCACATCGCCGGCACTAAAGAAGACTACAACACCGCCGTCTACGTTCGCGATCAACTGCGCAGCTACGGACTCTCAGCGGATCTGAAAGAGTATGAAGTCTGGCTCAACTACCCAAACGCTCCGACCGTGCTCGAACTCATCACCACGCGCCGCCAGCCACTCAGCGTCAAGGAAGCAGCCGTGCCCGGCGATCCGACGTCTTCGAATCCGAAGATCTCGCCACTCTTCAACGGCTTCAGCGCCAGCGGCGATGTGACCGGTCCCGTCGTCTACGCAAACTACGGTTTGCCGAACGACTACGAAGATCTCAAGAAAGCCGGCGTCGACGTCAAAGGCAAGGTCGTGATCGTGCGCTATGGCAACTCGTTTCGTGGCGTGAAGGCGAAGGTCGCGGAACAGAACGGCGCGATCGGCTGCATCATCTATTCCGATCCCGAAGACGACGGTTACATGCAGGGCGACGTGTTTCCGAAAGGTCCGTGGCGACCAGTCGCGTCGGGCCAACGCGGCTCGGTGCAGTATCTGTTTGACTATCCAGGCGATCCGTTGACGCCGGGTAAGCCCGCGATCGCCGGCACGCCTCGTTTGAAACCGGAAGAAGCGACTGATCTCACGCGCATTCCCGTGCAGCCGATCGCTTATGACGTTGCGGGCACGATCCTCTCGCAGCTCAAAGGACCACTGCGACCACGCGGTTTTCAGGGCGGGTTGCCGTTCGCCTATCACGTCGGCGGCACGAACGACGTGAAACTCCGCTTGAAGACAGACATGGATTACAAGTTGCGGACGATCTGGGACGTCGTCGCGCGCATCGATGGCAACGAAGAGAAGGATCGTTGGGTCGTGCTCGGAAATCATCGCGATGCGTGGGTGTTTGGCGCGGTCGATCCAAACAGCGGCTCATCGGCGATGCTGGAAGTGGGCCACGGGTTCGGCGAGTTGTTGAAACAGGGCTGGAAGCCGCGACGCACGATCTTCCTGTGCAGTTGGGACGCGGAGGAGTATGGACTCATCGGCTCGACTGAGTGGGCCGAAGAGATGGCTGACGAGCTGCGCCAGAAGGCGGTTGCGTATCTGAATCTTGACGCGGCTGTTTCCGGACCACACTTCGGCGCTTCGTCAGTGCCGTCGCTGTGGAAGCTTATGCGTGGCGCGACGCGCGATGTTAAGGATCCGAAGACGGGCAAGAGCGTCTATCAACAGTGGCAGGATCGATCACGCGAGAATCGTCCCGAAGGCGATCAGGACATGCGTGAGGCGCGCATCGCTTCACTCGGCTCGGGCTCTGACTACACACCGTTTCTTCAGCACCTTGGTGTTGCGTCAACCGACATGAGCTTCAACGGCGATTACGGCGTTTACCACTCGGCGTACGACTCGTTTTATTGGATGGACCACTTCGGCGATCCCGGTTTCACTTATCACGTCGCGGCGGCACAGTTGTGGGGCACGCTCGCGATGCGTCTCGCGGACGCTGACGGGCTTCCGTTTGATTACACTGACTACGCAACACAGATTCGCGAGTTCTTTACTGAAGCGATGAGACTCGCGCGTATCCGCAATCTCGCGTCAGCGATCGATGATAAATCGATGACGTCGGCGATCGACGACTTCGCGAAAGAAGCAGAGCGCGTCGAGAAAGATCGGCAGGAGGCTGTGCGGAAAGGCGATCGCGCGAAGCTCGCGAAGATCAACGATGCGCTCGTACAGGCAGAGCGGCAGTTTATCGATGCAAAAGGATTACGCGGGCGCGCCTGGTACAAGCATCAGATCTACGCACCGGGTTTTTATACGGGATATGCGGCACAGCCGCTGACCGATTTCCGACAGGCGATCGACGATCGAAATTCGGCTAATGCGAAGGAGTCGCTCGAGAGGATCGTCGAGTCCATCAAGCGAGTAACCAGAACTTTAAAAGCCGCAGATTGAGTCTGATTTCTCTGTGCAACCTCTGTGTCCTCTGTGTCTCTGTGGTTGTTTTTCCTAAGCAATCGTCAACCACAGAGACACAGAGGTTGCACAGAGAAGGACATGTATGACGACTCTTCGGACAAAGCCAGTCTCAATTATTCTTCTTCGCTTTTTTGTCAACGACTTCGGGTGGAAGTTTGTTCGCCGCTTCGAGGATTGATTGCGCGTCTTCGTGCAGTAACTCGAAGCTTGCGATCTCGGCATCGCTCTTTGCGTCAGCGCTGAGTGGTTTTAGTTGGCCCATGATCGTGTTCACTGCCGTGGCCAGCTTTCGTAGCGCTTTACCGATCAGCGGGTTTCGCTCGTCGCGGGCGCTGACGTCGTCGATGTTTGTGATCGCCT
Organism: Pyrinomonadaceae bacterium; assembly: GCA_036498585.1. GTDB lineage: Bacteria > Acidobacteriota > Blastocatellia > Pyrinomonadales > Pyrinomonadaceae > PSRF01. The sequence continues at coordinate 4,741 of DASYFE010000071.1, forward strand.
CATCGAAAATACGCGCGATGTCTCCCACCAGCTCGGCGCGCGATCCGGTCGGCAACTCTCCCCAACGCTCCGAGTCCTTCTTCAAAACCTTCGCGTTCGCGGCGGCTGAATTATTGATCACGATCAGGCGTCGCTCCACGGCTTTGATGAAGACGTCGATCCGCTTGTCGAGCGCCTGCGCTTCTTTAACGAGATCGACTTCCTGCGGCGTCAGATGATCTCGCTGCAGAGTTGCGGCTTGAGAGACGATGCCAAGACACAGAACCAGGGAGGAAATCAGGAGTCTTCGGGTGATCATGGTTTATAACTCTTTGGAGTTGGAGTTGGGCTCGGTTGCTCGACCTTCTGCGGATCGCGCACCACTGTGTGCCCGTAGAACGAATTGAGTGCTTCAGTTCGCCCGTCGCGAGCGAAGTCTTCCACCTGCTTGATCCAGACAGCAAATTCGAGCGGCGTGATCCGGCGCATCGCCGTCAAGCGTGGGCCATCCGCACGCAACGCCATCTCGAGACGTTTATAAAGGTCACGCGTCTTGTTGCTGTCGCGCTTGAAAGTGCTGAGAAATTCCAAAACGTTTTCGAGCAGGGCGTGATACATGCCGACTTCCGCTGAAGCTGCTTCGAAATCTCCGCGCGTGGTGTGTTGTTCGGCGCGAGTGAGATGTCCGCCGGCGAATTCCATCGTGAGCTTGAGGCGTTTTGACGCATCTTTGGTCGCCGCTTCCATCTCCGCGCGCTCTTCCTTGACGATCATCTTGAACGGCGGCGGCGCAGTCAGCGGCGTTGGTTGTGGCGTCGGCTTTGGTTGCTCCTCCTGTGCGAAAACCGCAGGAACACATGCCAGCAGCACTAGTGCCGGAAGGATGATCGTGCGCAGTGTTTCGCGAGTCATGCGGGAGCGTTCAGGGCTTTTTCTTCGCGCCCTCTCCTAATTGAATTTGTCGCCGCAGCGTTGGCAATCGCAGTTTGACCTTATCGATCTCGAGCTGATTCGTTTTGGGATCAGCGACCGACAGAAACTTTTCATACGAAACGAGTGCTTCCGGGTATTCTCCAAGATAATCGTGCGACGTGGCAATAAAATAATGGACCACGCTGACTTCCGGTTTCGCCGACACGATCCACTCATACTCCGGAATCGCCTCCTGGTAGCGCTTCGCTTCGTACAACGCCGTCGCCAGGTTCGCATGCGCGACGTAATTGTCGGGACTCATCTTGACGACCTGTCGGAGGATTCCAGCCGCTTCCGGGAAGCGACGCGCCTGGACGAGGGCCGAAGCATAGCCAAGTGCGTAGTCAGGAGCGTTAGGTTGAATCTCCGATGCACGACGATAATAATCGAGCGATCGCGCAGGATCGTCTGCACGGTATGACGCACCGAGACGACCGAGCAGCATCGCGCTGCGCGGGTTTTTCTCGAGTAGTTTTTCGAGCGCTTTGCGAGCCACCGCCGGATCGGCGTTGTTTGCGGCTTCGATCTCTTCGGGCGTGCCCACGACGCCGTTAGCATTGGCGCCCGCCGGTGGTTGTGTCTCGATTCCCGCGGATTTCGCGACTGCCTGTGCTTCTTCTGTTTTGCCTGCCTGCTGGAGTGCATAAGCGAGACGCGACAGGACTGCTTTGTCGGCCGGTTTCAACTTCGCGGCTGTTTTTAAATCCGCGATCGCGGGCTCGAAGCTCTTTTCGTTTGTGAGTAGATCTGCACGTTCGATAAGTGCGGCGACGTTCTCCGGTTCGTTTGCGAGTACGTGTTCGAGTGCTGCTTTCGCCCCCGCGATGTTGCCGTTTGTTTTCTCAGCGAGCGCGAGTGCGACCCACGCTGAAGCTGGCGCTTCGGGATTTGCCGTCGCCCGCTTTGCGAAATCTAGTGCTGACTTTGTGTCGCCCGCGCGCAAGCGGAGGTCGGCGAGCATGCGTAGCGCGACGTTGTCTTTGTTGTCGACCGTTAATGCCTGGTTGAAAAACTGTTCTGCTTCTTTATCGCGATTTTGTCGAACTAGCACGACGCCGAGCGCCGAGTAGGGAAGCGACCAGTTTTTCTTGTAAGAGATTGCGCGACGAAATGCCCCGTCTGCTTCGTCGAGACGTCCGAGCGAGGCGAGCGCATTGCCGCGCTGAAACTCCGCTTCCGGAAATTCAGGCCGCACCTTGAGCGCCTGTTCGTAATACGCGAGCGCCTTTTCGATCTCACCGCGCGCGTGTGCGCTCTGTCCGCGCTCGAAAAGCCGCACCGGATCTGCCGCATCGTCGCCAAACGCTTCGACGCCCTGCGCCCAGGCCTTCGGACACACGGACAGCAGCGCAAAGAACGTAGCGACGAGAAGAAGTTTCTTATACATTGACGAACGATCCGGGGAGGTTTCGATGTTAGCACATCCGATTCCTTATCCACAGATTACGCCGATGGGATGCTGGTTGCGTAGCAATTGATGCATAAGCTAACATGCGGTATTCCACATGAACTTAATTACTAAGGAAGAAAGACTTCGAGAGATCTTCCGTGAACTCGACTCCGTGATCGTCGCTTACTCAGGCGGCGTCGATAGCAGTTATGTCGCTTATGTCGCGAACGCGGAGCTCGGTCCACGCGCAGTCTGCATCACCGGACAGTCAGCCAGTCTGCCTGAGTATCAACGCGCGGAGATCGAGGGGGTGGTTCAGAAGTTTGGGTTTCAGCACGAGGTGATCCAAACCGAAGAGCTGGAGAATCCCGGCTACAGCGCGAACAACCCCGATCGTTGTTTCTTCTGCAAAGACGAGTTGTACACGAAGCTCGAATCAGTGGCGCGTACGCGTGGCATCGAGAGCATTGTCGATGGCTCGACTGTCGACGATCTCGGCGATTATCGTCCCGGACGGCGAGCCGCGTCGCAGCACGAGGTGCGCAGCCCGCTGATTGAGGCTGGTCTAACGAAGAGTGAAGTTCGCGAGTTGAGTCGGCGCGCGACGCTTCCGACCTGGGATAAGCCCGCGAGCCCGTGTTTGTCGTCGCGAATCGCTTATGGGACCACTGTGACGATCGAAAGGCTGAATAAAGTGGACCGTGGCGAAGAGATTTTGCGAGAGTTTGGTTTTCGAGAGTTCCGCGTGCGCCATCACGATCAGCTGGTGCGGATCGAGATCGCCCCGGCGGAGATGGACCGCGTGTTGCGGAAAGATCTGATCGATGAGCTGGCGCGACGCTTTCGCGAGCTTGGTTTTAAGTATGTCACACTCGATCTCGAGGGATTTAGGAGTGGATCGCTGAATGAAGTTTTCAAATAATCCTGTATATCCTGTGAATCGTGTAAATCCTGTCTAAGCCGTTTTACAAGACTACAGGATTCACAAGATGGAGACGCTCTAATGGCTAGCATGTACAGCTCTACATACGTAGATGACATTCGCGAGATAAAAGAAGAGAACCCGTTCGAGTCGATGATGTCGCGATTCGATCGCGCCGCGCAGCTACTGGACCTCGATCCGGATCTCTATGCCGTGTTGCGAGTTCCGAACCGCGAGCTGAAGGTCTACATCCCCACGAAGATGGATTCAGGGCGCATTCAGGTATTTGAAGGATATCGCGTCCAGCACAACTTCGCGCGTGGTCCAGCCAAGGGCGGCATACGCTATTCGCCGGATGTCAGTATCGACGAAGTGCGCGCTCTCGCCGCGTGGATGACGTGGAAATGCGCGGTGGTCAACGTGCCTTTCGGTGGCGCGAAGGGCGGCATCATCTGCGATCCGCAGCAGATGTCTACGGGTGAGCTCGAACGCCTGACCCGCCGTTACGCCGCTGAGCTGCTCGACTTCATTGGACCGGAAAAAGACGTGCCCGCTCCGGACATGAACACCAACGAGCAAACAATGGCGTGGATTATGGACACCTACTCGATGCACGCACGCCACACCGTGACCGCCGTCGTGACCGGCAAGCCCATCGACCTCGGCGGATCCGCTGGCCGTCGCGAAGCCACTGGCCGCGGCATACTGATTGTGGTCAACGAGGCGATTAAGCGTTTCAAGATGAGGCCGGTCGAGACCCGTGTGGTCGTTCAAGGCTCGGGAAATGTTGGCGGAATCGGCGCCCAGCTACTCTATGAGACTGGTTACAAGGTTGTAGCGATATCGGACATACACGGAGGGATTTACAATCCTAACGGGATCGATATTCCCAAGGCGCTGACTTATTTTAAGAACACGCGCTCGTTCGAAGGCTATGAAGGTGTGGAATTCGTCAACAACTCGGAGCTGCTGGAGCTCGAGTGTGACGTGCTGGTGCCGGCGGCGACTGAGAACCAGATCAATTCTCAGAACGCGGACAAGTTGAAGTGCAAAGTGCTCGCAGAGGGGGCCAATGGACCGACAACGGCTGCGGCTGATGAGATTCTTCACCAAAAAGGGATCTTCGTCGTGCCTGACATCCTCGCGAACGCTGGTGGCGTGACGGTCTCGTACTTCGAGTGGGTCCAGGATCGAATGGGGTACTTCTGGCGCGAGGATGTGGTGAACGAAAGGTTACAGGACAAGATGGTCGCGAGCTTCAACGATCTGTGTCGTTATGCCGATGCTCACCACGTCGATACCAGGACCGCGGCGTACATGTTGGCGATAGACCGTGTGGCCTATGACACGCGCATGAGAGGCATCTATGCGTGACGGAAAAAACATAAACACAAAGCCGCTAAGTAGTGAAAAAGGCTTGATTTCCCATTTAAGGTAGAGTATGGTCTGGCATGGTTTACGCCTCGGACCAGCGTTAAGATTTCTCAATAATTACGCAATGGTTTAAGGGACTAAATCGTTGACAAGGGGATGTTCATTTCTATAAGAAATGAGCTCAGTTCAGGAGTCACTCGGAAATAGTAAGTGGAAAATTTGAGCACTGTCAGTAAGGCCGAAAGTGCTCGATCAATACCACGGTCCGAGCGTCGCCGCTGGACCATGCTGGTCCAAGCGGTTCAACCGAATTGACAACTGTAGTTGGGGCCTCCGCGGGAGAAGGGTGTTGGTACTTGTTCCGTAACGGCGGCACTATTTACGAATTCTTTATTACTCATTTCGCAGGAGGAATGCGATGAGACTCGCACATAGGGCGCTTATAGCTGCGCTCGTTTCGTTGGTGCTGTGTGCCGCAGTATCAGCACAGACTTTGCGGTCGCCTGATGACCCGCGCAATCAGTCTCCAGCAGTAGGCACCGGTGGTCCGGAAGGTGGGCCGACCGGTCTTTTCACTATTTACGACGGTTCAACTTTGCGTCGTGGTGAGTTCACGTTCAGTATTGCTTACAGCAACTACGACCGTGACCCCGGCAACGTTGATATCGTGGATGTGCCGTTGAGCTTCAACGTAGGCATCAACGACCACATCGAAGTCTTCTTCAAGACAAACGGCTATCGCGGGATCAAGGTCAATAATCCGCAAAATCTTTCCAGCTTCTATCTGCCGAACTCGCAACTGTTTTGTGGCGCAACGTTGTGCAGCCCGGCGGCAATCGTGCTGGCGCCGTCTGGACCAAACGTAGGAACAATCGCCAATACCGCGGTGTTTCGCCCACTCAACAATCAGCCATTCGTGCAGTTTCCGTTCACCGGCGGATCCGCCGGAACGTTTGGGCTCGCGCCGGGACAGGGCCAGTTTGGCTTCCCGGGCTTCAACGCGCAGCTTGGACCTCCAGTGGTCCAGCCGAACAGCGGCAACTTTGGTCCGGCTGACAACTTCCCGGGCGTCGGTTCTCCGGTAGGCGGTATCCTGCCGGGCGTAGTGCTGGCGACGACGACGTTGCCCGCAACGGCCCTGACCCGGCCAATCACCGTGCCGCTCACGTTCACAGTCGCGCCGAGCTATTTGCCCGATGCGCCGTTTGTGAACCGCCTGTACGGCGAGAGCAACTTCAACAACATGGTGTTTGGCGCCAAGATTCGTTTCACCGGCCCGAACAATCCGCTGGGTGTTGCGCTCATCCCGTTCTATCGCTGGTGGCTGGATAAAGCCGACGATTTGTCAGGCTTCAATCAGATGCAGCGCGGCGCTGGTCCGGGTGGCGATATCGGTGACTTCGGATTGATCGGTGTCGTCGATGGTCGTCTCGGCAAGCACGTGAACGTGTCAGCCAACGGCGGCTACATCCTGAACAGCAATCCGAAGGGCGCCGGTGGCGACTTCGTGTTGTTGGATCGTCCGGATGAACTCCTTACGGGTATCGGATTCGACTTCCCGATCAACGTGCACTTCCAGCCGGTCGCTGAAGTTAGATCGACCACCTACGTTGGCGGTCATACGCCGAATGCGTTCAATAACAATCCGGTTGAAGTGCTTGGCGGCATCAAGATTTATCCGCGTCGCTGGTTCGGTATCGGCCTCGCTTATCGCCGCCACCTGAACCAACAGGATATGGACCATTTCAACCCGGTTGACGCTACCATTCCGATTTCGCAGGTCACGAACGTCAACGTGATTGGAAGAGGATTGGTTGTCGTTCCTGGTACGTCGCGTCCGGTGACATCGCAGGGGTTCCCGATCGGATATATCTTCTCAGAAGAGCCGAACGGCTTCATCGTTCAGTTCTGGGCGGGACGTCGCAACGCGCGTGAGATTCCGAAACCACCAAATGTGGCGCCAGTAGTAACCGGCGTTACGCCGTCGATGGCTTCGATTCTCCGTCCGTGCCCGCCGGGACAGTCTTCATCGTCCTGCACCTCGACTGGCAGCGAAGTAACACTCGTGGCGAATGCTACAGACGCGGATAACGACCAGTTGCTCTATACCTGGTCCGTAACCGGTGGCCGCCTGAGTGGTGAAGGTCGCCAGGTAACCTGGGACCTTAGTGGCGTCGCAAACGGTAGCTATACCGCGACTGTCGAGGTCAATGACGGCAATCAGCACACCGCCAACGGTAATACGACCGTGACGGTCGCAGACTGCACCGGCTGCGTACCGCCGCCGCCGCCATGCCCGGTCGTCTCGGTGAGCTGTCCGACTGACGTCGAAGCAAATCAACCAATCACGTTCACCGCCAGCGTCTCGAATGGACCGGCTGGAGCGACCTATAACTGGTCAGTCTCTGCCGGAACGATCTCGAGTGGTCAAGGAACGTCGACAATCACAGTTGACACCGCTAACCTCGGTGGCCAGAGCGTGACCGCAACCGTCAGCGTTGGCGGCGCGGATCCGAGCTGCACTGGCACCAGTGCTTCGTGCACAACGAGTGTCAAGCCGCCGCCGACACCGGCTCGCAAGTTTGACGAGTATGGCAACATCCGCTTCAACGATGAGAAGGCCAGACTCGACAACTACGCAATCCAGCTCCAGAACGAGCCTGGATCAAGCGGTACGATCCTCGTCTACGGTAGCTGTGCTGGTGAAGCGCAACAGCGTGGCGACCGCGCCAAGGACTATCTCGTCAATACGCGCGGAATCGAAGCTGGACGCATCACGGTCGTTGACGGTGGATGCCGTGCAGACCTGACGGTTCAACTCTGGGTCGTGCCGCAAGGCGCAGCCGCACCCACGGTTGACACCTCGGGCGCCATCGAGCCTTGTCCGGAATGCAGGAAAGGAAAAGCTCCGCGCCGGCGCAGGGGAGATGAATAAACACTCGGCTTTGGCTTAGCCAAATCCTTAACCAGTCGGGCGATGCTTCACGGCATCGCCCGATTTGTTTCAGCCGCAAAAAGGCGCAAAACACAAAATGCGTGAAGGAAAGTGGGGCGTTGTTAATTCATGAATTGGTTTTGTGCTTTTGCGCCTTTTTGTGGCTACCTCTTCTTTTTGCGGCGCATCCTATCCTCGCCCCAGAGCTTTTAGGATACAAAGCAAGAATTCTGTAATAAACTAGGGGGTCATGGTGAGCGACGTGCTCCATATGCAGTAGACCCCTGGATGAGATAACGATGAAACGAATTGCGACGCTTCTCCCCCTCGTCATTGCTCTTTTAGCTTTATTCACTTTTACTGCCAGCGCCTTTGCCGATGGAGATCCATCCGATCCTGCGCTGTATTCGAACGACTGGCGCACCACCGGGCCTCAGGGCGGCGACGTTCGCGCCCTCGTAGTCGATCCGCAAAATCCCGACCGTTTCTATTTCGGAACGCTCGACGGCCAGATTTACACGTCGACCGACGGCGGCAAGCATTGGCAGCTTCTTTATAACTTCGGGAAACCGAGACTCTTCGTCGATAACATCATCGTTGACCCGCGCAACTCGCGCGTGCTGTACGTCGGTGCGCACCGGCACAACATCCCCGGTGGATTTTTCAAATCGACTGACGGCGGCGCAACTTGGCGCGAGAGCTCGGAGCTGAAGAATGAGGCGATCCATTCACTCGCCCAGTCGGATTCGGATCCAGATACGCTAATCGCCGGCACGTTCAGCGGTGTTTTTCGCTCCGACGATGCGGGCCAAAGCTGGAAACAACTCCCGACACAGAGCCAGCCAGGCCTGATTCACGTCGAGTCGCTGGCCATCGATCCGCGCACCTCCGACACGATTTATGCCGGAACGTTCTATCTTCCCTATAAATCAGTAGACGGCGGCAAAAGCTGGAACTCGATCAAGAACGGCATCATCGACGACTCCGACATCTTCGCAATCGACATAGATCCACGCGATCCCAATCACATCATCGCCTCAGCTTGCAGCGGCATATACGAAAGCAAGAACGCAGGCGAGGAGTGGCGCAAGGTGCAGGGTATCCCGTCCCAGTCGCGCCGCACGCGCGCCATCCTCCAGCACCCGTCAGTTCCCGGAATGGTTTTCGCCGGCACGACAGAAGGTTTCTGGCTGTCTGACAAAAGCGGCGCTGCGGATTCATGGATGGTGACGACTTCGCGGCAACTCGAGATCAACTCGATCGCCGTTCATCCATCGCGGCCCGACATGATTTTCATCGGCACGAACAACTACGGCGTGATGGTTTCGAATGATGGCGGCAAGTCGTTCGCTCCAACCAACGGTGGCTTCAGTGGTCGCTTTGCGAATGCGATTCTCGCCGATCGCGAAACGCCGAATCGCGTTTACGCTTCGACTATAAACACGGCGACCGGCGGTGGCTTCTTCTTCGTCAGTGACGACAACGGCGAGAGCTGGCGTCCTTCGATGCGCAGCATGCCTTCACGTCTCATCACCTACGCGATCCTCCAGGACGCGACTGACGCCAACATCATCTATCTGGGAACGAACCTCGGAGTTTACAAATCGACGGATCGTGGCGCTTCATGGGCTCCAGTCTGGGCAGTGGAGAAGAAGAAAGCGCCCGCCCGGAAAATCACTAGATCGAAAACTACTAAACCGGCTGCGGCAGTAGCAACTAAACAAGGCACTGGACCAACACTGAGTGAGATAGTCACGCAGGCTCAGGAGGCGCTCAGAAACGCCGGGTATCATCTCGGTGATCCGGATGGTAAATCCGGACCAGAGACAACGGTCGCCGTGAAGAAGTTTCAGGGCGATCGACACCTGCCGGTTACCGGTAAGCTCGATTCGATCACGCTCTCTGCGCTCGGTATCGTCAAGAGCAGTGGTCTATCAGGGGCCGGAAGCTCGGATCTGATCATTGCAGATGCCGTGAACACGATGGTTCACACTGTGGACCCCGAAACTCAGAAGCCCGCTATTCTCGCAGGCACCAACAGTGGTCTCTATCGCAGCCTCGATCCTTCTAAGGGTTGGGAAAAACTTTCGTACGGCAGCTTCGATCCGCGCACTACCTGTATTTCCACCAGTCCGGAACAGCCGGAAACGATAATCGTAGGCACACCGGCCACCGGCATTCTGATGTCGCGCGATGCTGGGAAGACGTGGCGACAACTCGATGGCGTGCCGCGTGATGTGCCTATCAACACGATCGCCCAAGACCCGCAACGGCCTGATTACATTTACGTGGGAACGAAACAGGCGCTCTTCGTCTCGCATGATGGCGGCAAGTCGTTCAAGATCCGTGGCGGCAACCTGCCATACGGCGATTTCACCAGCATTCTGATCAATCCTCGGAATGGCGACGAAATTTTTGTCGGCAATGCGTACCAGGTGAGCGAGGTCGGCGGCGGTGTTTACCGCACCACCAATGCAGGAACAACATGGGCGCGTATCGATCCGAAAGGCCGGCGTTTACCGAGCCAGCGAATCTGGGCGCTCGCGTTCGATTCGCACGATCAGAACGTGTTGTTTGTTGGTTCGCACTCGGCCGGCGTTTACGTCGTGCCGCGAAATGCGGACACGGTATCGGCAGCGCAGTAATCAGGCATAGGTCCTATCTGCACACAGGGCCTATGTTAAAGAAGAATCACGAAGTGCGATCTTTGCCCCGCTTTCCTTGACATGCCCTTGTACAGGCGTGTACATTGCCGCCCTACCCGGTAAAAAGGCGGCGGGTGTTTGTCGGACCAAGCGGGGTAACTACGGCAGGGCGGTAATCGAAACAAATTAATTCGACATTTCAAATCCAAACGGCTCGCTTCCTCGCCAGCCTTCAACTCCCGACAACGCCAAGGTCAATCACGCTAAAGGCCGCTGTACGCTGTGACAGCAGCGAAGTCCTGCGCTGATTGTTCCAGCCAGCGAGGCGCGATAAGATCTGCCACGCGCTGAAAGGTACCGGGCCGACAGGAGTGTCAATGTCTAGTGAACAACCCAAGCTGAATAACAGCGAGGACAACAATTCAACATCCGGCGAGTCGGAGGCGACTACGCCGCAACAAAACGCTATGGCTTCTCAACCCGCACCAGTAACAACAACCCACACCCCCGAAACAGACGAAACAGACGAGCAACGCGCAGGCGGCGACGTCGATTTTGGTCAACTCCTCGATCAGTTCGAGCAGGAACAGGCGACCCTCGAAGAAGGCGAAGTAGTTCGCGGCACCGTCGTTGGCCTAAGCGAACGCGGAGTGGTCATCGACTTTGGATACAAGTCGGAAGGCATTGTTAACCCGGCCGAGTTCACCGAAAACGGTCAGCTTACAGTCAAAGCCGGCGACGAAGTTGAAGTGCTCGTCAAGAGCATGGAAACAGCCGACGGGCTTCCAGTGCTTTCTCGCGCCGACGCCGTGCGCATGAAAGCCTGGGACGATCTCGAGAAGGCTTATCGCGACAGCTCGAGCGTCAAGGGTCGCGTGATCGATCGCATCAAGGGCGGCCTCCGCGTTGACATCGATGGTATCGCTGCGTTTCTGCCCGGCTCGCAGGTTGATGTTCGTCCGGTGCGCAATCTCGACAGCCTGCGCAACCAGATCATCGAAGCCAAAGTGATCAAGCTGAACCGCAAGCGCTCCAATGTGGTGTTGTCGCGCAAAGCAGTCATCGAGCAGGAGAACACTGGCAAAAAAGATCAAACGCTCCAGGGGATCGAAGAAGACATCGTGGTCGAGGGACAGATCAAGAACCTTACTGACTACGGCGCATTCGTCGATCTCGGCGGCGTCGATGGACTGTTGCACGTGACTGACATGTCGTGGGGACGGCTACAGAACCCGAATGAGCTGTTCAAAGTTGGCGACACGATCCAGGTGAAAGTCCTGAAGTTCGATCGCGATCGCGAGCGCGTGTCGTTGGGTTACAAGCAACTGCTGCCCGATCCTTGGTCCAGTGTCGAGGAGCGTTTCCCGGTCGGTACTCGTGTAAGCGGGCGCGTTGCGAGCGTTGCTGATTACGGCGCGTTCGTCGAGCTCGAGCCCGGCGTTGAGGGCCTCGTACACGTTTCGGAGATGAGCTGGTCCAAGCGCGTGAAGCACCCGAGCAAGGTTGTCAATCCGGGCGACCTGGTCGAGGTTGAAGTGCTGAGTGTCGATCCGAGAGCGCGTCGCATCAGTCTCGGCATGAAGCAGGTGCAGGAGAACCCGTGGCAGACGCTGCACGAGCGTTACCAGGTCGGCACGCGCGTTCATGGACGCGTCAGAAACCTGACGGACTTCGGTGCGTTCATCGAGATTGAAGACGGTGTTGACGGTCTCGTTCACGTGTCAGACATTTCGTGGTCGCGGCGCATCAAGCATCCGAGCGAAGTGCTGAAGAAAGGACAGGAGATCGATGCCGTCATCACGAGCATCGATACCGAGAATCGTCGCCTGTCGCTTTCGATCAAAGACCTCGAGCCGAACGCGTGGGAGAAGTTCACTACCGAGCACAAGCCGGGCGATGTGGTTCACGGGAAGGTGGCGCGCTTTGCCAACTTCGGCGCATTTATCGAGCTGGACGACAATCTCGAAGGACTCTGCCACATCTCGGAGCTTTCGGAAGAGCGTGTGGCGAAGCCGGAAGACGTGGTGCAGCTCGGGCAGGAGATGGATTTCAAGATCCTGCGCATCGATCCGGAGACCAAGAAGATCGGTCTGTCGGCGCGCGCGGTCGGCAAGGACGAGCCAATCATCGACACGAAGATTTACTCGTCAGAGGCGGGCGGCGGCATGGCCTCGCTCGGCGAGCTGGCCGACTTCGGCTTGAGTAAACCCGACAACAACGAATAGCCGAAAAATAGAACAAGTCAGGAAGAGGGGCTTGCCCCCGCTCGTCGAATCCAAGCAGTGGCGGGGGCAAGCCCCCTCTTCCTGACTTGTTCTATGCACGGCTCCTGAATTCTTCTTCAAAGTCTTGCCCCACCTGTCGCTTTTCTGGTAGTGTACGGATCACATAACCTCGCCATTATCAAGACGTTATATTTCAAACACTCGAGGTAATGCATGACTAAAGCGGAACTCGTCGAAGACGTAGCTCGAGCGGCTGAGCTTACGAAGAAAGACGCCGAGCGTTTAGTAGAGATCGTATTTGAGAGCATCATTGAAACCCTGAATCAGGGCGAGAAGATTGAGTTGCGGGGCTTCGGCAGTTTTCGCGTGCGAGAGCGTGGGGCGCGGCGCGGTAGAAATCCCAAGACGGGCGATCCCGTGAGCATCCCGGCCAAACGAGTTCCGTATTTCAAGCCTGGCAAAGAACTGAAAGAACTCATCAACGACGATAACGGGTCACCTGCATCGGCGGCAAACTCTGCTCGCTCGATCAGTGACGACACTCATCGCCCGCCCATCCTTTAAGTTTCATGGAGAGATTGTGGAGCCCCTGGCGCGCCAGGTACATCGCATCAGGTGTCGATGCGCAGAAAGACGTTTGTGTCTTCTGCGCCATCGCGAGCGATCCCGAGCACGACGAGGAAAACTTCGTGCTTCATCGCGCCCAGCATTGTTTTGTGCTGCTGAATCTCTACCCGTACATCACCGGGCATTTGATGATCGTTCCGTACCTGCACACGAGCGAGTTTGATTCCACAGCGAAAGAGATCACGGACGAGATGATGGACCAGACCAAGCGTGCGCAGACTGCTTTACGCGAGGTTTACAAACCGGCTGGGTTCAACATGGGAATGAATCTCGGTTTGGCTGCGGGAGCGGGGATTGCAGACCATCTTCACATTCACATGCTACCGCGGTGGAGCGGAGATACTAATTTCATGACGACTGTCGGGGACATACGGGTGCTCCCCGAAGACCTTCCAACCACCTACTCGAAACTCCGACCCAGGTTTTAGCCACAGATTACATGGATAGAAAACGGATTTTTATTTTGTGCCTTTTGGTGGCTAACGTTTGCTGACTCTTCGTGGCACGGCTTCGTCTTCAACTTCGCCGCCGCGACTGATCGGGACTTCGGAGGGTTTGCTGTAGCTGATTCCGCGCTCTTCGCTGTCGAGGTTACCGGCGGGTAGTGGTGGCAGTGGTCCAGTCATCGCGGGTGGGTTATATCCGGGGTAGTCGATTCGCGCGTGATAGATCGCCGTCAACGCGCTGATCATCGCCTCACGTATCGTCGTCAACTCCTGCAACGTCACATCACACTCATCGAGCTGGCCATCACTGATGATCGAATCGAAGATCTTCAGCACGATCGCGCGAATGTTTTCCGGATCGGGCCGCGCTAAAGATCTTGCCGCCGCTTCACACGAGTCAGCCAGCATCATGATCGCCGCTTCCTTGAACTGCGGCTTCGGACCAGGATAACGAAAGTCACGTTCGTCGACATTCTCGCCGGGCTTCGCTTGCGCCTGCGCTTTGCGGAGGAAGTAATGAAGCGTGCGAGTGCCGTGGTGTTGCGGAATGAAGTCGGCGATCTTTTGCGGGAGACCGATCTCTTTTGCGAGTCGCGAGCCGTAAGTCACGTGGCTCGTGATGATTTTTGCGCTCTGGTACGGACGCAGTCGATCGTGCGGGTTGTCGCCCTGCTGGTTCTCAACAAAGTACTCGGGCGCGGCGAGTTTGCCGATGTCGTGATAAAGGGCGCCGATGCGCGCTAACAGTGGGTTCGCGCCGACTGCGCGACACGCATCCTCCGCAAGCTGCCCGACTGCGTGCGAGTGTTGATTCGTGCCCGGCGCGCGCATCGCAAGCTGGCCGAGCACCGGCAGATCGGCGTTTGAAAGCTCCAGCAGTTTGACGTCAGTCAGTATTCCAAAGAGCGATTCGTTGATCGGCAATCCACCCGCGGTAAACACGGCGGTCAGCAGTCCGCCCGTGATACCCGCGGCCGCGGCCATCAGAATCGTGCGCGGCGTGAGCGGCTGTTCGGAATACGCGATCAGCGCCACAGCCATCACCGCGTTTACACCGCCGACGAGCAGTCCGGCGAGCGTCACTGACTGTCGCTCGCGATAACGACCGATACCGTAGATCGCTGACGAACACGAAACCATCGCGAAGAGCGCTTTCTGCATTCCCGTTGGCGCCAGCATTCCCGCGAAGAGCGCCGTGATGATTCCGGTGAGAAAAGCGAGCTGTGTGTCGACCAGCATCGCGACGAGCAGTGCGGCGGCGGCGAAAGGTATGGCGAAGTTCCAGATGACCGGATCGTTGAACGGCGGCTGCATCCGCGCCGCCATGCTGTCGCCGAAAGTGAAGCCCACTTTCATGAGCGCAGTCTGGACCAGGATTGCGGAGCCAACGAGAGCAAACGCCTTGTGTTTACTCAGACTCAGGCTGCTGCCGCTTCGGTGCTCTGCAAACTTCCAGGCCACCCAGTAAACCGCAATCACCACGAGCAACAATCCGATCAAGTTGTTCCAGGGACGACCTGAATTGCCCGAGCTCTTGATGGCGTTGATCTGCGCGAGAATACCGGGCGTGACCGTGTCGCCTTCGCGTGCGACTACCTGGTTGCGTTTCAAAGAGATCACGACCGGCTCGACGCTACTGGCCTCGGTTTCACGGGCAGCGGCAGTCGCGGATGGATCGAGGACAACGCTCGGCCGAATCAGCGGCGCCAAAGCAGCATTGAGCGCGTTTTTTTGCACCGCCGACCAATCGGTTAAATTGACGATGCGCTGTTCGAGTGTCCGGCGCGCGGTAGACAGCGCCTTCATTCCCGTTCGTGGCGCCGGCATGATCATGGGTGAGCTTGAATTGCGAACGTCAATCAGCACGATTTCCCGTTGCAAACGGTCTGCTTCAGCGTCGTCGTAAATGTACCCGGCGCTGCTGTCACGGAGAATCGAGGCGATACGATCGAGATCTGCTTCGTTGAACTTGTGCGCGGCGATCGCCTGTGCGACTGCGGCTCCCCCTTCACCGCTCCACACGAGCGACTTACTTTGGCCTTCGTCTGATTGCACCTTCAGATCGTTCCAGTCTGAGCGAAAGCTTTGTACTGAAGTTTCCGCGCGACTCGAGTCGTAATTAAAAACGGGGCGAGAAGTTTCTCGCGCGATGTTTTTACGTCGCTCAGTTTCGGCCTGGTCCACGGCAGTCAGATCGGTTGGAGCCACGATCGAGCGACCGAGCACCTCGCCGAGCTTGTAGTTTTCATTGAAGCTGGAACCGCGATTCGTAAGGAGTAGAAGAGTGGTCAGGAGAACGAGGGCGCTGCAGGCGATCAGAAAGCGCGTGCGCGGCTTGAACACCAGCAGCGGCCGCATTGCATAAGCGATCACCTTATCGCGCGCCTGACTGACTGGAGTTTTGAATCGTGGACGAAGTCCCATTTCAGCAGTAGTCCTCTGCGGTCCTCTGCGTATCTCTGCGGCCTCTGCGTTGAAATGCCCGTTTACGCAGAGACCGCAGAGATACGCAGAGGACCGCAGAGAAAATCCAAATTGCCACTTACGCAGCGGCCAGGTTGCGGGCCAGGACTGCTCCCGCCTTTTCCAATAAAGCATCGAGCGTCGACGGCTTGATCGCGGAGATGACTACAGTCTCGCCGCTGTCGAGTTGTCGCGCTTGCCGAACTGCCGCTTCCACAGTTTCTGCGTCGACAAGGTCAGCCTTGTTGAGCGCCAGTATCGACGGAATCTCTGCCAGTTTTAGATCCGCGAGGATTCGCTTCACTGACTGAACCTGCTGCATCCAGCGCGGATTCGAAATGTCGACAGCATGAATCAACAAGGTGCTGTCGCTAATCTCTTCGAGCGTCGCGCGGAAGGCAGACAAAAGATCCGGCGGCAGCGCGCGAATGAATCCGACCGTGTCGTTAATGATCACTTCCTGCTCGCGCGGCAAACGCAGTCTGCGTGAAGTCGGATCGAGCGTGGCAAACATGCGCTGCTCGGCGTGTACGTCGCTCTTCGTCAGTGCGTTGAGAAGCGTGGATTTTCCGGCGTTGGTGTAACCGACGATCGAGATGACCGGCAGCCCGTGTCTCGTTCGACCTTTGCGACGCTCCTGGCGCCGCTGCCGCTGCGCTTCAATCTCACGCTCGAGACGATTGATGCGATCGCGCACTCGACGACGATCGGTTTCGAGCTTCGTTTCACCGGGACCTCGGCCGCCGATGCCGCCCGCCAAACGCGAGAACGCCGAATCCTGACCTGCGATCAAACGTGGCAGCAGGTATTTCAACTGCGCCAGCTCGACCTGGATCTTTCCTTCTTTCGACTGTGCGCGTTGGGCGAAGATGTCGAGTATCAACTGCGATCGATCGATGACTTTGAGATCTGTTGCTTCCGACAACGATCGCACTTGCGCCGGTGACAGCTCACTGTCGAACACGAGCATGTCTGCGCCGAGCTGTAGCGCACGAATGATCAGCTCGTCGAGCTTGCCACGACCGAGCACTGTGCGCGGATCGACCGCGGGGCGGCGTTGAATAATGCGATCCTGGACCACGACGCCGGCGGATGTTGCGAGCTCGGCGAGCTCTGCCATCGACTCTTCAGCGTCAGCAAGTGAACCGGTCGCGACGCCGACGAGGATCGTACGGTCGCGTACTTCCGCGCGACGCGCTGTGCGACGGTTGCGCGCCATCTCTTCTTCGAGCGAGTTGATCAGCTCCCGAAAGTCGTGATCGAGTTGCGATGGGATTTTCGGTTCGAGAAAAGCGTAGAGCTCGGGCGTGGTGGCGTTGTCGAGATCGCCTGCGTGCAAAGGTAACAAGTGCGCGGCGCGGACGAGACCGGGCAGTCCTGACTCGGCGTCGACGTCGATCGCCGCCATCAGGTCGAGACGCAGGAGCGCAAGGTCGGTTAAGTCGTCCTGCGTGAGCGGCTCGCCGCGCAGGTGTGTGTGTACGCAACGCAGGCCGCGAAATCTTCCCGAAGCGACGCGAACGCGTTTGAAGTCGGGCAGCTCGATGCGACGGTTGTCGCCCACCATCACGTATTGAATGTGGCCCTGACGGTCGATTAGTGCGCCGATTTGCCGTCGTGTTTCGTGGGACAATTCGCCTAGCTGGCGCGCAAACTCAGGGGTGACGATTTGATCGGGAGGTATGCGCCGAGTGTACAGCTTTTCGATGCGCCGCAGTTGATTTGCTTTGAGCCCTAGAGTGTTGCCTAGAACGGTTGTAATAGCCTTTTCCTTCCTATGCGGGGGCGAATTATACCATACGAACCCATCCACCGATTACGCAGATTGTTTAGCGAAATCCGTGTAATCTGTGGATGATGTTATGATGAACAACTTTTATGGGTAGCGCAGGGAAAATTGTGGCTGTCGATCCGCCGTATGCGATTGCGGGCGGCGAGATCCTGATTGATTGCGCGGGCTTTGACACGCGCGAGCCGTCGAGGTGTACCGTGCTCATCGGTGATACGCCGGCGCAGGTTGTCGCGCTTGGGCCGCGGCGCGTCCTCGCGATCGTGCCCGAGACGAAGGGCGGACGGGCGCCGGTCACGTTGTGGAGCGGTGATGAGGCCAGCGAGCCTGCGTACATCACAGTCGCGCGAAAGCTCGCGGGCGATCTTCATCCCGTCTCGAATCCCGCGTTTGATCCCGACGACGGCGCGCTCTTTGTTACGCGCTCGGGTTCGCGCGGTGAAGAGTTGCCGGTAACGTTGTTTCGCATCGACATCAGCGGCGACGTTTCCGAGTATTCAGGCGACATCGCAAATCCGACCGGCATCGCGTTTGGTCCTGACGGTCAGATGTTTGTGACCAGCAGGCTCGAAGGAACTGTTTACAAGATCACTCCGTTTAAAGAGGGAGTTTCGTTTTCGCGCAATCTCGGTGTGGCCACGGGCATCGCGTTCAATAGCGACGGCTTGATGCACATCGGCGATCGCACGGGAACGATCTTCAAAGTGAACGGTATTGGTGAAGAGCGCGCGTGGACGCAGCTCGAGCCGTCGGTTTCAGCATTTCATCTGGCGTTTAGTCCTGACGATTCGCTGTACGTCGCTGGACCAACAGTCACGAGTTTCGACTCGATCTGGCGCATCAATCCTGACGGCGACATCGATCAGTTTTATAAAGGTCTCGGGCGGCCTCAGGGTCTCGCGTTCGATCGCGACGGCAACCTGTACGTTGCGGCGGCGTTGCGCGGGCGGCGTGGCATCGTTCGCATCGCACCTGATGGAGTTGACGCGAAACTGGTCGTGGCCGGTGTGAATCTCATCGGCCTCGCGTTCAGCGCGGCTGGAGAGATGGCGGTTGTATCGATCGACTCGGTTTACAGTTTGCCGACGCAGATCAAAGGAACGCTGTTACGTGGTTAAGACAGAAGGGTAAACACTTGTTCCGGCTTTGCCCGAAAAGTCGTCATACATGTCCTTCTCTGTGCAACCTCTGTGTCCTCTGTGGTTGACGATTGCTTAGGAAAACAACCACAGAGACACAGAGGACACAGAGGTTGCACAGAGAAACCAGACTTTTCGGGCAAAGCCACTTGTTCTATTTGCTGGTTCGCTATTAATTATGCTTAATTAACCGAGCATTCTGTTAGCGCGAGTGGTCAAGTGAATCCCGAACAACTGATTCCACAACTTGTGATCTACATGGTGGTGCTGCTGCTTGCAATCTCGGCCCACGAGGCGGCGCACGCCTGGATGTCCTGGAAGTTTGGGGACGACACCGCACGACTGTTAGGCCGCGTCACACTGAATCCCGTCGCGCACATCGATCCAATTGGAACTTTATTGATTCCGATCGTGGGATTTATCTTTGGCGCGGTGGGTGGACCAGTAGCCTCAATCCCGCTGATTGGGTGGGGCAAGCCCACGCCCGTAAATCCGCTGCGTTGGCGCAACAAAGACCTGGCCAACGTGATGGTCTCAATTGCGGGAATTCTGGCAAACCTGATCCTGGCCACGATTGCATTCATTATCCTGAAAGTCATACTAATGACAGGTGGCGGCGCGCAGTTGCCCGAATCGCTGCAAGAACCGGTGGGGATTCTGCTTCGCGACATGTTAATCATGAACATTTCGCTCGCCGTCTTTAATCTCCTTCCGTTTCCGCCACTAGATGGCAGCAAAGTTCTCGATACCTTTTTGCCGGCGAGCTTGCGGCCGGTAATGGAAATCTTTGAACAGTACGGCTTCATCATTCTCATGTTGTTGATTTACATGGGTGTCCTCAACGCAATCATCAGTCCCGTAATAGAAGTTGTTGCTTATCTGCTATACCTCGGCGTGAGATGACCAAACGAATCTTTAGTGGCGCGCAACCAACCGGCAATGTCCATCTCGGCAACTATCTGGGCGCATTGCGCAACTGGGTCGCACTGCAACACGAGTACGAAAGCTTCTTTTGTATCGTGAACCTGCACGCGATCACTCTGCCGCATAACCCTACGCAGCTCGCTGAGAAAACCAGAGACCTGGCGCGGATCTATCTGGCGGTCGGAATCGATCCGCAAGTGTCGACAGTCTTCGTGCAGTCACACGTTAAAGAGCACGCAGAGCTGACGTGGGTATTGAACTGCGTCGTCGCGCGCATGTCAGAGCTCGAGCGCATGACGCAGTACAAAGACAAGGCGCGCAAACAGGAAGAAAACCTCTCCGTCGGTTTCTTTGACTATCCGGTGCTGATGGCTTCAGACATACTGCTCTACCAGACGGATCTCGTGCCGGTTGGTGACGATCAGCGACAACACCTCGAGCTGACGCGCGATCTCGCGATCAGGTTCAATCGCGATTACGGCGAGACGTTCAAAGTGCCGGATGCTTATATTCCAAAAGTCGGTGCGCGCATCATGTCGTTGTCTGATCCGTCGAAGAAGATGTCGAAGTCAGACCTCGATCCGAATGGTTGTGTTTTGTTGATGGATGATGCTGACACGGTCCAAAAGAAGTTTAAGCGTGCTGTGACTGACTCGGGAAGTGAGATACGGTTTGACGCATCGCGGCCAGCGATGAATAACCTGCTCGAGATCTATCACCTGATCACGGGCAAGCCGGCGCAGGAAGTTGAAGAACACTTCGCGGGGAAAGGTTATGCGCGGCTGAAAGGCGATCTGGCGGAGTCGACGATCGAGTTTCTGCGGCCGTTCCAGCAACGTGTCAGTGAGATCAGCGACGAGCAGCTCGATGCAATCCTGGATCAGGGGCGTGAAAAGGCGCAGCAAATTGCGAGCACGACGTTAAAGCAGGTATTTGAGCGGACCGGATTGAAGTGACGGACGATATCACTCCTGAAATTGCCGTTGAGACTACCCAGGAACGTGCTCCACTGAACGTGGCGGGCGCGATGCCGCACATCGTCTCCGACGACACCACCGATGACTTAAAAATCCTCCTCGGCGAGTTTGAAGGGCCACTCGATCTGCTCCTCCACCTCATCCGGCAGGAACATGTCAGCATCTACGACATTCCGGTTGCGCGTATTACTGATGAATACCTTCGTTATCTGCGCGTCATGCAGGAGATGGACATCGCAGTCGCCGGTGATTTTCTGGTGATGGCGGCGACGCTGATCGAGTTGAAGACGAAGATGCTGTTGCCGCGCGATCCCACCGCGCCGCCGGAGGAAGAAGAGGATCCGCGCGCTGAGCTGGTGAACCAGTTGCTCGAGTATCAGAAGTACAAAGCCGCCGCGCAGATGCTCTGGTCGCGTGCGACTGTCGAGCAGGCGGTGTTCAAACGCGCGGAGATCGAGACTGACAAGAACAATCCGGAAGTGGCGGTTGGGCTGTTCGATCTGCTCAAAGTTTTTCAGGACATTCTCGCGCGGCATAAGGAAGAGAAGTTACTCGAGATCGAGCGTGAAGAGATCTCGATGGCTGAGATGCTCGAGCGTTTACGCAATATGGTGATGTCGTCGGGCGAGCTCAACCTGCGTGTGTTTTTTGAGCGCGCGCGTTCGCGGCGCGAGCTGGTGTTGGCGTTCCTGTCAGTATTGGAGTTAGTGAGAACGACTGAGGTCAAACTATTTCAGCGCGAGACTTTTGGCGACATCATCGCGCGTTCAGCGTAACAGTTACCCGGCGCTACCGCGCGCGGTTCTGTGCATGACGCGACGACCAATAAGCGCCGGGTAGACTCAACAAACATGGCGAGCAACGAGGAAACAGTAAACCAAGAGCCGCTCGATGAAGCGGCGTTGAATGAAGAGGCGAGTCGCGAGCTGGCGGCGATGGTGGCCGAAGCTGAGCAAACGTCCGGCGCTACCGAAGCAGAAGGCGACGATGATGCGCCGTTGTCGGCGCCGCAGAGCGGTGCTGAGCGCGCTGCGGTGATCGAGGCGCTGATCTTCGTTTCGGATGAGCCGCTGAGTGTGAAGACGATCGCTGACGTTCTCAAGGAAGACAAACAGGTGATTGGCGAAGCGGTCGCGGCCCTGGCGCAGGAGTTCAATGCGCGTAGGGGTGGTTTGCAGTTGCGTGAGGTCGCGGGTGGTTGGCAGTTTGCGACGTGGCCCGAGTATCACGAACACGTGCGCGCGTTTCTGAAGACGCGGCCCAGCGCGAAACTCACCATCGCCTCACTCGAGACGCTGGCCGTGATTGCATATCGACAGCCCGTCACTGTGCCGGAGATTCTGGAGATACGTGGCGTGCAGTCGCCGTCATCGATCAAGACGTTGCTCGATAAGAAGCTGATCGTGGCGAAGGGGCGCAAGGAGACTGTCGGGCGGCCGATGATGTACGGGACGTCGAAAGAGTTTCTGATGCAATTCGGGTTGAAGGATCTGTCGGAGTTACCGAGCGTTGAGGATTTCCATGATCTGAGTGGTGGATCGTAAACTCGGATCCATGGAGCAGCGACTGCAAAAATTGATCGCCGCGGCTGGGGTCGCCTCACGCAGGCATGCGGAAGAGCTGATTGCTGCGGGTCGTGTTACGGTTAACGGGGAAGTAATCAAAGAGCTCGGCACGAAGGCCGATCCTGAGAAGGATCACATCAAGGTCAACGGGAAGCTCATCAATCCTCAGCTACAGTCTCGCGAAAAAGTCTACGTACTTCTCAACAAGCCGAAGGGTTATCTCTCGAGTGTTTCCGATCCCGAAGGGCGGCCGCTCGTCACTGAGCTGCTACCGCCGGCGCTCGGTAAGCTCCATCCGGTCGGGCGTCTCGACTTCAACACCGAAGGATTGCTGCTATTAACAAACGACGGCGACTTCACGAACTATGTAACCGCGGCGCGCAACCGTGTCGAGAAAGTTTATGAAGTCAAAGTTAAGGGCGTGCCAACGGACAGTGGCATCGAACGATTGCGGCGCGGCATCACTCTCGAAGACGGCACGCGCACGGCGCCCGCGAAGATCGTGAAGCTGCACGAGACTCAAACCAACGCATGGTACGAAGTGTTGCTGCACCAGGGGCGCAACCAGCAAGTGCGACGGATGTTTGAGTTGATCGGGCATTCTGTGTTGAAGCTGCGGCGCACGCGGATTGGGTTTCTAAAAGACGAGAACCTGAAGCCCGGATACTATCGACTTCTATCCCCAGGAGAAGTCGGGAGAATCATGAAGAAGAAAAAGGCCAGCCACGGATTACGCGGATAAACAGGGTTTATGTTAAAAACAAAGCACTATGCATTTTGAATTAACCGAAGAGCAACAACAGATCAAGATGAGCGTGCGCGAGTTCGCTGAATCGGAGATCGCGCCTCACGTCATGGAGTGGGACGAATCGCAGCACTTTCCTATCGAGCTGAAACCGAAACTCGCTGAGCTCGGTTTGATGGGTGTGCTTTTTCCGGAAGAGTACGGCGGCGCGGGAATGGGCTATGTCGAGTACGCCACGATTATCGAAGAGCTCTCGCGCGTCGATGGCTCGGTCGGCATCTCCGTAGCCGCGCACAATTCGCTCTGCTCGAATCACATTTACCAGTACGGCACTGACGCGCAGAAGAAAAAGTATCTCGCGCCCTTAGCGAGTGGCGAGCATCTCGGAGCGTGGGGACTCACTGAGCCCAGCGCCGGCTCGGATGCGTCCGGAACGAAGTCGACTGCCGTGCGCGCCGATGGTGGCTGGATCGTCAACGGCTCGAAAAACTTCATCACGCACGCGATCCATGCCGACACTTGTGTCGCGATGGCGGTGACAAACAGAGCAGAGAGAAGCAAAGGCATCTCGGCTTTCATTTTCGAGAAAGGCCAGAAGGGTTTCTCCCCCTCGAAGAAAGAGAACAAGCTGGGGCTGCGCGCGTCAGAAACTGCGAGCGTCGTGTTTGAAGACTGCTTCGTGCCTGATAATCAGATGCTCGGCGAAGCCGGTCAGGGATTTGTGAATGCGATGCAGATACTCGATGGTGGCCGTATCTCGATCGCGGCGTTGGCGGTCGGCATCGCGCAGGGCGCATACGAGTCGGCAGTGCGTTATGCGAAAGAGCGGCAGCAGTTTGGAAAGCCGATCTCGGAGTTTCAGGGGATCCAATTCAAGCTCGCGGATATGGCGACGCAGATCGATGCGGCGCGCTTACTGATGTATCGCGCGGCGTGGATGAAGGATGAAGGCAAGAAGACGACGAAAGAGTCGTCGATGGCGAAGCTGTATGCGTCCGAAGTGAGTGTGAAAGTTTGCGAGGAGGCGATCCAGGTGCACGGCGGGTATGGTTACACGAAAGACTATCCGCCTGAGAAATACTGGCGCGACTCGAAGCTCTGTACGATCGGAGAAGGAACTTCGGAGATCCAGCGGATCATTATCGCGCGCGAGCTGTTGCGATCTGTTTAGCCCCAAAAAGCACAAAATGCCTTCTCCAACCAATAGCCTTAGCGAGCGCGTCAGCAGGGGTGAGGCGGCGGCGGTGGCGCGCGCTATCTCGAAGATTGAAGACGGTGCGGATGGCGCTGCCGAGTTGATGAAGGAGATTTATCAACGCACGGGCAGCGCACTTGTGATCGGAATTACTGGCGCGCCCGGCGCGGGCAAGTCGTCACTCGTCGACAAGCTCGCGATGTTTTATAGGAAGAACGGCGAGCGCGTCGGGATCGTTGCGGTCGATCCGTCGAGCCCGTTTTCCGGTGGCGCAATCCTCGGCGATCGCATACGAATGCAGGCCCTCGGACTGGACGATGGCGTTTTCATCCGTTCGATGGCCACCCGCGGCAATCTCGGCGGCCTCGCACGTGCGACAGTCGATGCCGTCGCGATTCTCGATGCTGCCGGTTACGCGAAGATCATCGTCGAGACAGTCGGCGTCGGTCAGGACGAAGTCGAAGTCGTCAAAGCCGCTGATGTTTCCGTGGTCGTGTTAGTCCCTGGCATGGGCGACGATATTCAGGCGATCAAGGCCGGAATCATGGAGATCGGCGACATCTTCGTTATCAACAAAGCCGATAAAGAAGGTGTTTACGCAACGGAAAAGGAACTCGAATCGCTCCTGTCGCTGGCTTCTCGCGATGACGGTTGGGACCCCCCGATCGTCAAAACGGTCGCCACTGAAAACCATGGCGTGTCTGAGCTGGCGCAGGCAATCGAGCGTTTTTCCACTGCACAACTCGGGCCTCGCGTGAGCAGCGAGCGTCGCCGGGCTATCGCGCGCTGGCGAATTGTTGAGTTATTGAGGGAAAGTCTGCTCTCGCGCGTTTTGGGAACTGATGCCTCGGTTGCTATGCTTAACAAGCTGGCAGACGAAGTTGCGATGCGCCAAAGAGACCCGTATTCTGCGGTGGAGGAGATTATTCAGGCTGCTAAAAGTTGATCACATCGGAATAGCCACTAAGAGCATCGAAGAGGGTTTGGAAATGTGGCGCGATGTGCTCGGGATGAAAGTCGACTCGACCGAGGAAATCGCCGAACAGGGCGTAAAGGTGTGCATGCTTGCCGTGGGCGACACTCACGTCGAGCTGCTCGAGCCTCTCGCTCCTGATACGGCCGTCGGCAGGTTTCTCGCTAAACGCGGGCAGGGAATGCACCATATTGCAATCGAGGTTGCGGACATCCACGCCTCGCTCACTGAATTGAAGAAAAAAGGAGCACGGCTCATCGACGAAACGCCGCGAGTGGGTGTCGGCGGTTGTCTCATTGCTTTCGTGCATCCCTCATCGGTAGATGGAGTGCTGCTTGAGCTCGTGCAGCATCAATAGTTAGGAAAGGACAGTATTTTGAATTCAACAAAAAAAGCTCTCATCGCGGCCGCCGTGGCAGTGATCTTTGCCGGGGGGCTGATCTTCTGGCAGGTCAAGGCCCGGAAAACAGGCCCGGTCGAACTCACGCCTGAAGACATGGCCATCATCGCCGAAGATCAGCCGCCGCAAATGCGCGCGCGCCTGGCCACTGACGAAGCAGCACGCAAGGATTTCGCACTCCAGGTGCGACAACTACTCGCGGTTGCTGAAGAGGCAGAGGCGAATGGGGTGGGCAATACGCCCGATATGAAGCGCCAGCTCGAGTTTCAGAAAGCCAGCGTCATTGCGCAGGCTTATTTCGAGAAGCAGGGCGACGCCGGTACGGGCGACATCACGGACGCGGAAGTCGACGAGTTTTTCAAACAGCCGGGCAATCAAGCGAAGTTCGATCAGATCATCGCCGACGCGAAGAGCAAAGATCCGCAGTTTGCCTCACAGGAGATTCCACCCGAGCAGCTAAACATGCTCAAGCAGCGCCTGGGCCGGATCTACATCGCCGAGAAGAAGGCGATGGATAAGGGCATGGACAAGGAACCCGGCGTTCGTTTGCAGATGATGTTGCAGCACGCGCGTGTGCTGGCGCAGAAGTACGCCGTCGACAAGCTGCAGGACAAGATGAAGGCGAGTGACGAAGAAGTAAATACGTATCTCACGGCCCATCCTGAGCTCGACACGGACAAGAAGAACCGCGCCAAGGCGGAAGAAGTCTTGAAGCGCGCACGCGCTGGTGAAGATTTCGGCAAACTCGCGATGGAGTTTTCAACTGACGGCAGTAAGGACAAAGGTGGCGATCTCGGTTGGTTCGGACATGGCCAGATGGTTCCCGAGTTTGAGCAGGCCGCTTACGCATTGAAGCCGGGCGAGATTAGCGACGTGGTCCAGAGCAAGTTTGGTTTCCACATCATCAAGCTCGAAGAGAAAAAGAACGAAACCAAAGACGGCAAAACGGAAGAGAAGGTGCATGCGCGCCACATTCTGATCGGCGACACGGCCGCCAATCCTTTTGGTCCACCGCAAACTTCACGCGATAAAGCGAAGGCCGCGGTCGAGTCGGAAAAGGCGAAGAAAGTGCTCGACGAGATCGTGAGCCGTTCGCACGTGAAAGTGCCTGACGCCTACACGGTGAAGCCGCCAGAGCAGCAGCCGCAGCAGGCGTTGCCGCCAGGATTCGGTGCGCCGCCGCAGGAAGCTCCTGCACCCGCGCCATCACCGGCGAAACCGGCCGCGAAGCCGAAGGGACACTAAATGGGTTTATAGGACCTATACGACGTATAGGTCCTATTGCTTTTCAATGAACTTAGGTGATTATCGGGTAGAGATACTTCAAGACACCGAATTTCGTCTCGACGGCGGTGCGATGTTCGGAGTCGTCCCGCGCAAGCTCTGGGCAAGGGAACACCCGCCCGATGATGAAAACCGCATTCGCATGAACATGAATTGCGTGTTCATCGATACGGGCGCTGAAAAGATCCTGATCGAAACCGGCATCGGCGACAAGTGGACTGCGAAGCAGCAGTCGATGTACGGCATCGATCGCGTGCGACCGCTGAATGAGACACTCTTTGCGCGCACCGGCGCTACTGCTGACGAGATCACGATCGTCGTCAACACGCACCTGCATTTCGATCACGCGGGCGGTAACACGAAACTCGACGACGATGGCAAGCCGGTCGCTGCGTTTCCAAACGCGCGCTACTTCGTCTCACGTGCTGAGCTGGAACATGCCGATGGACCGACTGAGCGCGATCGTGCGAGTTACCTGCCGGAGAACTGGCGACCGCTCGTCGAGTCGGGCCAGCTCGAAGCGAGGGATTCAGATTACGAAGTCGTGCCTGGTCTGACGATGGAGACAATCGCGGGCCACAATCGCTCGATGCAGTGCTGGCGTCTGGAGCGAGACGGAAAGACGATGTTTGGCTTCGCCGATCTCGTACCGATGCGCGCGCACGTTCGTCTGCCGTGGATCATGGGTTATGACCTTTATCCGGTCGAGACGTTGGACGCGAAGAAAAGACTTTTACCGCAGGCGGCGCGCGAAAACTGGATTTGCATGTTCTATCACGATCCTGACGAGCCGTTGTGCCGGCTACAACAGCACGAAAAGGAGTTCAGTCCGATCCCTTATCGAGGAGACGATTAAGAGCTTTCATGAGTACAGCAGCAGGAGTTCGCGTCGGCATTATCGGTGGCAGCGGTTTGTACCAGATGCCGGAGCTGACTGCGGTGGAAGAAGTCAAAGTTGATACTCCCTTTGGACCACCGTCCGACGCTTTCATCGTCGGCACACTCGAAGGCGAACGTGTTGCGTTCCTTCCGCGTCACGGGCGTGGTCATCGACTCACGCCGACAGAAGTTCCGTTTCGCGCGAACATCTATGCGATGAAGCTGCTTGGTGTCGAGAGTATTCTCTCGGCTTCGGCGGTCGGATCGTTGCAGGAGCAGTATGCGCCGCTCGATATGGTGATTCCGGATCAGTTCTTCGACCGAACGCGCGGGCGGGTGAGGGAGTCGACGTTCTTTGGCGAAGGGATTGTTGCGCACGTTTCGTTTGCACATCCGGTTTGTGGTCGTTTGGGTGATGTGTTGCAGGATGCGTGTGGCGCTGCTGACGTGAAGGCGCATCGCGGCGGGACTTATTTGTGCATGGAAGGGCCGGCGTTCTCCACAGTGGCGGAGTCGAATGTCTATCGCTCGTGGGGCATGGACATCATCGGCATGACGAATTTGCAGGAGGCGAAGCTCGCGCGCGAGGCGGAGATTTGTTACGCGACCCTCGCGCTCGTAACGGATTACGACTGCTGGCATCCCGGGCACGATGCGGTGAGCGTCGAGACCGTGGTTGAGTATCTGAACAAGAACGTGCGGAACGCGCAGATCATTTTGCGTGAAGCGGTGAAGGGGATGCAGTCGGGAGAGCGGAGTTGTAAGTGCGGCTCGGCATTACAGCATGCCATCTTCACGGCGCCCAATCTGTGGCCCGAGGCGACGACGAAGAAGTTGGAAGCGATCATTAAGAAATACGCATCGTAGATTTGAGGTAACACGATGAAATCGAAATTCTTATTTGTGTCTTTGATTCTTTTTGTGCTTTTTGTGGCGCCGTCAACGTTCGCGCAGGGAGGCGTGAAGAGGGGGCCGGATCCGTCAACTCTTCGCGATCCGGACCTCGAGCGCGATTCGCTTCACAACCTCGAGGTCGCACAGAATTATTTCAAACTGAAAAAAGCCTACGTCGCCGCCCTCAAGCGCTGTGAAGAGATCATCGCCGGCAATCCAAACTTCGAGAAGATCGATGAAGTGTTGCTGATGGCCGGTCAGAGCAGTCTCTGGCTATCGCAGAACAAAGGTAAGCAGCGACCGGAACAGTATGTCAGTTTCGATGGCAGTGAGAAGAAGACATTGACGACCGCACAATTCCGCGAGATGGGCGTCGACTATCTCAACAAGCTGATCAAAGACTATCCCGAAAGCCCATTCGCCAAAGAGGCGCGTGAAGAGTTGCGCCTGCTCGAAGCTCCAAAGCAGTGAGAATAACCTCTGTGCAACCTCTGTGTTCTCTGTGTCTCTGTGGTGGGAACGGGTTTTTAACCACAGAGACACAGAGAACACAGAGGTTGCACAGAGAAGAAGCTCTAACATAAAAACTCGAAGATCAAAACACACATGTCCCTTTTAGTTGTCGGATCGGTTGCGTATGACGAGGTCGAAACTCCTTTCGGTAAATGCGACAAGATGCTGGGTGGCTCTGCGTCGCACTTCTCGATCTCAGCCAGCTTCTTCACCACCGTAAGTATCGTTGCCGTCGTAGGCGGTGACTTTGGAGAGCAGGAAGTTTTTGACAGCCGTGGCATCGGCACGAGCGACATCGAAAGAGTCGCAGACGGCAAGACGTTTCGGTGGGGCGGTCGTTACGAGTACGATCTCAACGTCGCTCACACGCTCTACACTGATTTGAACGTCTTTGCAGACTTCCAACCAAAGCTCTCGGAAGAGTCAAAGCGTACGCGGCTGCTCTTCCTCGGTAACATTCAACCTGACCTGCAACGTGGCGTCAGGGAACAGATGCCGGACGCGGAGCTCGTGGCGCTCGACACGATGAATCTCTGGATCGAGCACACGCGCGACTCGCTCGTTAAAACGATCAAAGTCGTCGACGTGGTGATCATCAACGACGCTGAAGCGCGACAGCTCACCGGGATCCCGAACTTGATCAAAGCCGCGCACGAGATTCTCAGTTGGGGACCAAAAGCGCTGATCATCAAGCGTGGCGAGTACGGTGCGGCGCTCTTTACCCGCGACAGTTATTTCGCGATTCCTGCGTATCCGCTCGAGTCGGTGTTTGACCCGACCGGCGCCGGCGACACGTTCGCGGGTGGTTTCATGGGTTACCTCGCGAGCCAGGAAAAGATCGACGAGAGCGCGATGAGGCGCGCAATGATTTTTGGATCGGTGATGGCCTCGTTTAATGTGGAGGAGTTTGGCACTGAGCGAGTGAAGCGTCTGACGCACGCTGAGATCAACGATCGTTTCCGTGCCTTCAAACGAATGACACATTTTGATGAGATACCGTTTGAAGCGAAACTCAGTTAAAGGGAGTGCTTATGATCTGTCCTGTTTGCGAGGGTGAATACGAACCCGGCATCACGCAGTGCCCCACCGACAACACGCCGCTGGTCGACAAAATAACTTCGGCCCATGACGAAAGCGAGGCGAGTTTTGTTTCACTCCATAACTTCGGTTCACCTGCCGAGGCCGAGATGGTGAACGACATTCTCACGCAAAACGGGGTTCGGTCGGTGGTGAAGTCCGGAGGCGCTGATGCGTTTTCGCCGCTTCTGTCTGCGACCTGGGAAGGCGCCATGATCATGGTCGATGAGCGTGATGTGGATCGGGCGAGGGAAGTCTACCAGTCCTTCTTCGGCACCGACACGACGCCGCTTACCGGTGGAACAACCGACGATCTGGAAGATGAAGACGAGTAGTTCGCGATGTCTGACGATGCGATTGTAGTTTTTATGACGGCCGCGAACGGCGAGGAAGCGACGCGGCTCGCCGAGATGCTCGTTGGCGCTCACCTCGCTGCCTGCGTGCAGATCCTGCCGGAGATGGAGTCGGTCTATCGTTGGCAGGGAAAGATTGAGCGACAGTCAGAAGTGCTTTTGATCGCGAAGACGACGCGAGGGAAGTTTGACGATCTCGAGAGGGAAGTGCGGGCGTTGCATTCGTACGACACGCCCGAGATCGTTGCCGTTCCGATCGTGACCGGGTCGGCGCCTTATCTCGAGTGGTTGAGTAAGGCCGCTTCAAGTTGAGATTCTGATGTCGTCGGAGACAGTAGCGTCGAGCTCGTGGAGTGAGCTCTGGCTTCGCGTTACAATCTCGACCACCTCAGCGGGCGAGTCAGTGATATGAAAGATGTCCATATCGTGCTCGGAGATCTTCCCACCCGGTAACACCACCGCGCGCAGCCAATCGAGCAGTCCACTCCAGTAGTGACTTCCAAACAGCACGATCGGAAAGTTTCGGATCTTCCTCGTCTGGATTAGTGTCAGCGCTTCGAAGAGCTCGTCAAGGGTGCCAAAACCGCCCGGAAAGATCACGAACGCGAGGCTGTACTTAACAAACATCATCTTGCGGACGAAGAAGTATTTGAACGTGAGACTGAGCGTCTGGTAAGGATTTGCTTTCTGCTCGAACGGCAGCTCGATGTTGCAGCCGATAGAAAGTCCACCCGCATCGAACGCGCCGCGATTTGCCGCTTCCATGATTCCCGGACCACCACCAGTGATCACTGCGAAACCCTGCGCGGCGAGAAGTGCGCCGGTTTCCTGCGCGGCTTTGTAGTCGGGATCGTCCGGCTGTGTGCGCGCGGAGCCGAAGACGGCGATGCCGCGACTCAGCGTGGCCAGCTCGTCGAATCCTTCGACAAACTCGCCCATGATGCGGAACACACGCCACGGATCTGTGTGCGTAAACTCGTCCGCACGCGGACTCTCGAGTAGTTGCTCGTCCTGTGTTGTGCCGGGAAGTGCGCGGCCGGTCCCTTTTCGTTTCTTTTCCATCAGATGCCCATGATGTTGTAGCCGCAGTCTACGTAGATGACCTCGCCGGTAATGCCTGAGGACATCGAGCTGCAAAGGAAGACGGCGGTGTTTCCGACTTCACGTGCGTCGACGTTGCGGCCGAGCGGTGCGCGTTCTGCGTGGTGTTTCAGCATCGTGCTGAAATCGGAGACGCCGCGAGCGGAGAGTGTTTGGATTGGACCGGCGCTGATCGCGTTGATGCGAATGTTTCGTGGTCCGAGATCCTTTGCGAGATAGCGAGTGCTGGCTTCGAGTGCGGCCTTGGCGACGCCCATCACGTTGTAGCCCGCGACGACTTTTTCAGCGCCGTAATACGACATCGTGACGATGCTGCCGCCTTCAGTCATCAACGGCGCAGCGGCGCGCGCGAGCTGCGGCAGAGAGTAGGCGCTGATTTCGAGCGCGGTGACAAATGCTTCGCGAGAGGTGTTCAGGTATTCGCCGCCGAGCGCTTCACGCGGTGCGAAGGCGATGCTGTGAATCAGGAAATCGAGCCGGCCAAACTGCTCGCCGACCTGCTGAAAAGTTTTATCGACTTCTTCCTGATTCGCCACGTCGCACGAGAGCAGCAACGAGCCGGGCATCGCTTCGTTCGTCAGGCTCTCGACGTTTTCTTTGAGGCGCTCGCCCTGGTAAGTGAAAGCCAGCTTAGCGCCTGCTTCGTGGAGCGCGAGGGCAGTGGCCCAGGCGATGGAGCGCTTGTTTGCGACTCCAAAAATGATTCCATTTTTGTCTTTAAGCATTTTGTGCTTTTGTGCCTTTTGGTGGCTGATTATGCGGCTGCGCTTTCGGGCGCGTTCATCAGAGCTTTGTACTCACCGCTCTCAACCCATTGCAGGATCTCCGCGACGCGCCACACCGGAAACGGGTGGCTCAGGCCGGAGTTGATCACGTCGGCCCAGAAACGATCGAGCGCTTTCTCGTCGTAGTTCTTCTGGAAGTCGCGCGCTTGTCCGAGGAACTGATCGTAATCGACTCGCGAAGCGAAGGTGCCGCCGCTGAGTTTCATCATGGTGCGGCCGATGACGTTGGCGTCCTGCGTGACGAGCAGTGCGGCGCGATCGCACGACAGCTCGGCGCGCCTGGCCCACGCGAGCAGTGCCGCGCGCATGCTCATCGTGAGTAGCTCCTTGATAATGAACGTCAACGGTGATGCGAGCACAGCGCTCTTCGCCAAAAACTCGATCAGACGCGCGGCGGTCAAATAGAGCACGTGCTCAGCGTGAATGTGGCCCACTTCGTGAGCTACGACTGCAAGCACTTCGTCGTCACTCAGCCGTTCGATCAATTGTGAATAGAGCACGATGACGGGTTTTTCGACGCCACCGGTGAACGCGTTGACGATCGGATTCTGCTGGACGAAGAGGTCGGGCATGTCGACGCCGAGCGTCGTGCAGGCGATCTGAAGTTTCGCGTAGAGATCCGGGCACTGTGTCGGTGTGACTTTCACTGCACTCGCAGTGAAGATGACGCGAATGGCCGACTCGCCGGTGACGGCCAGAAGTTTCTTGAGCGCCGTGTCGATTCCGGGGATCGCGCGCAGCGCTGCGAGCGCGCGGCGATCGGCGGGATGGATGTACTGGTCCTTGTCGAGATTTGCAAATTTCTTGTGTGGCGGCTCGTCAGAGAGAGGCAGGCGGCAACGGCCACAGCGTGCTTCGCCGCCGTCCGTGCGAATTTGGTTACGCTGACCGCAGTAGCGACAGCGGATCGAGGGGATGTTATTAATCAAGTCTTGATTGTCAGCCATATTCAACGCTCACTTCCGGGCCGAATTGTGCACGGATTTTAACTGATGAAAGACGGATCCGGCTAATTAGTGTTTGAAATGCCGGACGCCAGTAAAAACCATCGCCAGGCCGTGCTCGTTGGCGGCGGCGATCACCTCTTCGTCGCGGACCGAGCCGCCAGGCTGTATCACCGCGGTAATTCCGTGTTTCACCGCCTCGTCGATTCCGTCGCGAAACGGAAAGAACGCATCCGACGCCAGCACCGAGCCCGCGACCGGCAACTGCGCTCGCATCGCACCGATCTTCACCGAGTCGACGCGCGACATCTGTCCCGCTCCGACGCCGACCGTTTGGTCCGCACGCGCGTAAACGATCGCGTTTGACTTCGTGTGCTTGCAGACGATCCATGCAAACATCAGCGCGCGGATCTCGTCGTCGGTCGGTTTGCGCTCGGTGACAACATTGAGCTCTGCGGGATCGAGTCGATGATCGTCGCGGGTTTGCACGAGCATACCACCGCCAATCTGCTTCAGCTCCACACCTGCCGGTTGTTCCACGTCACTCATTTGAATCACACGCAGGTTTTTCTTCGCGCGCAGGACTTCGAGCGCCGCTGCGTCGTAACCGGGCGCGATGACGACCTCGGTGAAGATCTTCGTCACCTCTTCGGCCGCTGTCGCATCGACCGTGCGATTGAACGCTACGATCCCGCCGAACGCCGAAACCGGATCCGTCGCCAAAGCTTTCTTGTACGCGTCAGCCGCAGTCTCTCCGAGACCGACGCCCGCTGGATTTGTGTGCTTGATGATGGCGCATGCAGTCTGTTCAAATTCGCAGACGAGTTGCCACGCTGCTTCGGCATCGACGTAGTTGTTGAACGACATCTCTTTGCCTGCGAGGACGGCCGCGTTCGCGATGCCGCCACTGGCTGACGTCTGATAGAGCGCGGCTTTCTGGTGTGGGTTTTCGCCGTAACGCAGATCGGCGATCTTCTTCATGGTCCAGCCCAGGCGATCCGGCAGCGCGTCGCCAGTGCCGGCGAGAAATGAGCTGACCGTGATGTCGTACTGCGCGGTGTGCTCGAATGCTTTTTGAGCAAGCGTGTTTCTCGTGTCGAGCGATAGCGCGCCGTCGTTCTGGTTTAGCTCCTCTATCACTCGCGCGTATTGCTCAGGAGAGACAACAACGGCGACGTCGTGTGCGTTCTTCGCCGCGGAGCGAATCATTGCCGGGCCACCGATGTCGATCTGCTCGATCGCCTCCTCACGGGTCACGCCTTCACGTTTGATCGTCTCTGCGAAAGGATAGAGATTCACGACGACGAGATCGATCAGTTGGATTCCGTGTTGCTCGAGTGCGGCGACGTGGTCTGCGTTGTCGCGAATCGCAAGCAGCCCGCCGTGTACGCGTGGATGCAGTGTCTTGACGCGACCATCCATCATTTCCGGAAAGCCGGTGACGTCTGAGATGTCGCGCACGGTGATGCCCGCGTCGCGCAGTGCTTTCGCAGTGCCGCCAGTGCTGATGATTTCTACGTTGAAGCGCGTGAGCTCGCGAGCGAAGTCTACAATGCCGGTTTTGTCTGAGACGCTGATCAGCGCGCGTCGAATAGGTCGAAGATTTTCAGTCATGAACGAGTTAAGGAAGTTTCTTTGCTTCGGGCGTCAGATTAATCATGAACTTTTGTGTGCGTGAATAGCCTTTGCCTCCCACGGAATACTCGATGCCTTGCGGCTTCATACTCACCGAGAAAACATGCTTGCGATTGTCGCGCGATGATTCGGCTATATAGAAACCCAAAAGGTACTGGCTTTTCAAATCCTCTTCGATGGCCTGAAAGATCGGCGTCAGATCGTTCTCTCTCGGCATGAGTGCGGACTTCGCATCACCGACGAGAAAATATTTACCGCCAGTCTTCTCTGCGAGGTCTTTGAATCCCTTGCTTGGACGCCGCACTTCGAGTCGCCCATCAATAGGCTCGAAGAGCGGCAGGTGAATTACATAAAACGAGACACGTCGCTCGAGGGCAGCGTTGATAACGTACTCTGCGCTCGTGCGACTGCGCGTGTCGAGGCCGTCGCTGATCAGCACGATGATGCGGCGCTCAGAGCGCACTGGCGGCAGATCGTCGTACGCTGTAAGCGCCTTTGCCGCGGCGTCGAAGATCGCGGTTTGTGTGTTCGGCGCAGCGTTGAATCGGAAAGCCGCGCGCGCCGCATCGAGATCTTTTGTGAATGGAGCGATGAGTGTGGCTCTATCGGAGAAACGAAGAATGGCGACGCTCGATCGCTCGCCAAACCGCGAGAATAAAGCGAGCGCGGCTTCTCGTTGTTGCGCGATGATTTGCCGCAGGCTGCCTGACTGGTCGAGCGCGAACATCAGCGCCACACGATCCGCGCCGGGAGAGAAGTACAAACCGGTGGTGACCTGATCCGGATCTTTTAACGACAGGTCCTGATCGGTTAGGCCCGAGACCGCGAGGCCTTTTTTGTCGCGAATGCGGACGGGAAAGAGCAGCAAATCGGTGTTAACACGAATGACGTCCTCGTCATCACCGGTTTGCTGTGCGAATACCGTAGTTGGATGGACTGCGACGTAAAAACAGACGAGCAGAATGATGGTCGCGAAACGCAACAGGAGCCGTTCGGCTAAACGAAAAAACGGCCGAAGAGCAGAATGCTGAGAATGACGATTATCGTAATGACGATGATCTTGACCAGGCTCACGGCTGAATCCTCGGGGTTCTGGGCGAAGCAAAGCGCATTCTAGCATACGTCTATATTCGCGAGGCAGTTCAGGGAAATCTCTGCGATCCTCTGCGTTGAAATAGCCCTTTTAACGCAGAGAACCGCAGAGAACTCGCGGCCGCACGCGCCCGTGTTGAAAATCGATTTCGTTGTACAAACGCGGATCTGCGAACGACGTTCCGGGGTCGACGTCTGCAGGAACACCAGAATCGTGGCGCCCGCTAAAGCCCGCGTACGGTCCTGACGGGCGATGATTATAACTAACCTGAAATTGCGCTTCGTTGCGTTGATCGTGGTCGTTTGCGAACTTGAGTCCGTTTAGAAACAAGTCCTGCGGGTCTTCACCTAAAAACAGCCCGCCTGTGATCGGGGTCACGCCAAACGCACGTTGGGGAAAACATTCCTCTTCGTCCTCCAGATCAGGAACGCAGCGGTCGGATAAAAGGTGAAATGTTCGTCGACCGGCGTGATCGTGAATTGCCCGCCAACCTTGTAGCGTCGCCGAGAAGTTCAGATGCAATTGACAGATAAGACAGTCGCTGCATCCGGGCCTGGCGCTGAAAGTGCCGCTCGCGCCAGAGTTTGGGTTTGTTACCGACGCTGCACTGTTTGACTGAGGCGCTGCGACTCCATGGCGGTGAGCAGCCTCGACAGTGGTACCGTAAAGATGAAGAGGACCAGCAACAGACCCAGGCCGCGTTTCAACGTGGCGCCGGGGTTCTGAATTGCTCCGTTCATGGTCGCAGTTAGATGTGTTAGAGTCCGAAGACCGCAGGATTGTATATAACTTCCCTGGTGAAGTCTCCTTTAGCAATGCGTCCTTTCATCTTTTTGCTGATATTGTTCGGCGGTCACATTGTTACTGCTCAGAATCGTGTGACCTTCTCGATTAGCGGTCCGGGGCAGATAAAAGTCGACGCGGAGCTATCGACGCCGATCCGTTCGTGGTCCTTCCGCAATGCCTACGCTGGAGTTCTCGGCATTGCGGAACGGATCGAAGACTTTCGCGCTGCGGATGTTCGGAGAGCTGCTGTCGGTGAGTATCGATCCGAGCGCGAGTCCAGCAGGATCAGTTACACGGTCAAACTTCTCAAACCCACGCTCGCCGATGTCTCACACGTCACCTGGCTCACTGACGATCGCGGCGTTCTGATGCTTGCTGATTTGCTTCCACTCGAGGTTCGCAGTCTTTCCGCGACGTTCGTTCTGCCGGAAGGTTGGACGGTCGAATCGTCATCTCCACGCGACGGGAACGGGCAATATCAGGTCGCAGAAGCCGAGAAAGCAGTCTTCTGTATCGGCAAGGCGCTACGAAAGAGTTCGACGACTGTACAGGGAATGCCGCTGGACATCGTTCTCAGCGGGAACTGGCCATTCAAAGAACGTGATGCGTCGGAACGCGCGACAAAGGTGATGGAAAGATATCTGGCGCTGACTGGGTTTCGACTGCGCGACAAATCGGTCATCGTCATTGCGCCTCTTCCGATCGGAGATGCCAAGACAAGTTGGAAAGCGGAAACAAGAGGCGCCACAGTCGTCCTCCTGATAAATCCAGACGCCGGCTTCAAGTTCTGGAAATCGCAGCTCACAGTCATCTTCACGCATGAAGTTCTGCACCTTTGGGTGCCAAACTCTCTGAAGTTGGAAGGCGACTACGACTGGTTCTTCGAAGGATTCACTCTGTACACCGCCCTGCGCACGGCTCTTGATCTCGGCGTAATCGACTTCAAAGAATATCTGGCGACTTTGGGCCGGGTTTACGATCAGTACCGGGCTCATCCGGATACGCTATCGCTGATTGAGGAATCTGAGCGTCGTTGGGCAAGCACCGGTTCCCCCGTGTATCTCAAGGGAATGCTGGTCGCGTTTCTGTATGATTTGTTGGTGCGGAAAGAATCAGGTGGCCGTCGCACGCTGGCGGACAGCTATCGAGATCTCTTTAACGGCCGGTTGGCTGACAGCGCAGACGGAAATACGGCTATAATCAGCTTGCTGGGTTCAACGCCCGTCTCCCGCTCTTTCATAAAGTCATGCGTTGAAAACAGCACCGAGGTGGATCTGAACAAAGTTCTCCCCGCGTATGGAATGTCGGTTCTTTTCACCGGTAAAGGTTCGCAGCTACGAGTCGAAGACGACCTGAATCAGGATCAGAAGCAATTGCTTCGATCGCTTGGCTACCACGATTGATCAGACTCGAAGGAACACGAATGAGATTTAGCAAGACCCTACTTGTTTTCGCGCTGTTGTTGTTGTCGCTTGGTTGTTCGACCCTCGCGAACAAGAGCAGCACGGGCGTTATCGTCGCGCGGCGCGCACAGATTCGCAGCTCGACTGCCGTTGTTGCGGCAGACCTGTTGCAAGTGAATCGTGGAGACGTTGTAGACATCCTCGAATCTAGTGACGTCAACGATCCCAGCGACAACTCACGAAAAGAACGATGGCTCCGCGTCAAGGCTCGCGACAGTGATGCGACCGAAGGTTGGATCGAAGCGCGCAACGTTATGCCTGACGATGTGCTCAAAGAGTCGGAGAAATTAGCGGCGGAAGACAAGGATGTTCCGGCTCAGGCGACGGGCCAGCTTCGTGCAAGCTCCAACCTGCGGCTTACTGCGGATCGCAGTGGGAATGAAAACATCATGATGCGGCTCGATAGTGGATCGAGTTTCGACATCATCGGTTGGAAGCGTGTGCCGAAGCCGAAGTCTTCCGAAGCGATCGAGACCGACGTCGCGCCGAAGGCCGGCAGCGCGCCACAGCAGGGCGGCGGACAATCGGCAGCACAGCGGGAAGACGACGATAAGGAACAGGACGAGACGAATGAGCTCTGGTACAAAGTGAGACTTCCCGGCGACGCTTCGCCCGCGCCTGCTGGTTGGATTTATGGTAAGCAAGTCGGGCTTTCCGTGCCGAGTGACATCATCTTTTACCGCACCGGGCGCGAGTTTGTCGGTTGGCAGCGTCTCGATGGTGGTGACAAAGAAAAGACGACGAAGGATGCGGGGAAAGAAGACAAGCCGGGTAGCTGGTTGATTCTCGAGAAGAGCAGCTCGAATCAACCGCACGGAATTGACGAACCGGACTTCGATCGCATCTATGTGCTTGGTTATGACAAGCGTAACCAGGAGCACTACACGGCATATCGCAGTCCGGATCTGAAGGGTTATTTACCTGTGAGAGTCGAAGGACAGGGTGAGAGTAAGAGCTTCACGATCCGCTTGCAGGAAGAGGAAGGTGGAGCAGTGAAGGAAGTGCGTTACAACCTTTACAAGGATGCGCGCGGGGTGTTGAAGGTGAACGCTCCGAACATCGCTCCGCAGGGTAGGCGACGACGATAGTTTTAGACAGGATTTACATGTAAATCTTGGTCAATCTTGTTAATCCTGTAAAAGACTGACCCGGGGAATCATGGCCCAGCCAATCATCATCGGTATCGGCGGATTCACTTCCAACGTCGGCAAGACGACGCTCCTCTGCGAGCTACTCAAAGCATTTCCCGGTTGGGAAGCAATCAAAACAACGCGCGGTCATTACCGCTCGTGCGGCAAAGATCCGAAAGCGTGTTGCGTAAGTCATCTCTTATCTGAAGAACCCCTCGTGCGCTCAGGCCGTGCGGAGACGTACACATTAGGCAAAGACACAGGACGTTACTGGGAAGCGGGCGCCTCGAATGTTCACTGGCTAATCTGCACGGATGATCAGGTCGAAGAAGGCATCAAACTGGCGCTCGCTAAAGTGAAATCACCGGGCGTGTTCGTCGAAGGCAACAGCTTTACTGAGTTCGTGAACGCAGATCACTTCGTGATGTGCCGGCCGGCCGCCGGCAACTCCAAAATCAAAAGCTCTGCAAAGCGTCTCATCAGTAAAGCGAGTGCTATTTACGTCTCTGACACGGCGGATGAACCCGACGACTTGCAACCCCTCGCAGTTGAATCGATTCCCCTCTTCACCCCCGCGAGCATGTTCTCTCTAATCGGTTATCTAAAATGGAATCGGTCGAAACTCTCTTAAAAGAATGTGAGCGGCTGCACGGGCACATGTGTGCGGGTCAACTGCTCGGCACACGCATGGCGCTGCTCGGTTGTCGTCTACTGAAGATCAACGATCCGCGCGGAGCTGATAAAAAGAAGCTGATCGTTTGGGTCGAGATCGATCGCTGCATGACTGACGCGATCAGCGCGGTCACGGGTGTGCGTCTCGGTAAGCGAAGTTTGAAGTATGTCGATTACGGCAAAGTAGCAGCGACGTTTGTGAACACCGAAACTAATCGCGCGGTGCGAATCGTCGCACTTGAGAGCTCTCGCACTCTCGCTGACGAACGTTATTCGGATATTGCTGACAAACGTACGCGCCAGTTTCGCACGTACTCCGAAGCGACTGATGACGAGTTGTTCAAGACGGAGTTAGTAAGTCTTGAATTGAGCGAGTTTGATCTTCCGGGCAGTCCTCGCTCGCGTGTGACCTGCGCTATTTGCGAGGAAGGCATTAACGACGGAAGGGAAGTTATTGACGCGAACGGAGACGCGATTTGCAGGGGCTGTCAGAATGGAGCTTATTACTCCAAACTAGACAACCCGACTGCATAAGACGCATCTAAATCGCGTCTTTGAAAACGTGGGCCTCACGCAAGCAAAAATTTTGACTTGTGAGCGAGAGCTATTGACAAGTAGGATTTTGTCCCTATAATGCCCATTCCTCTTTACGAGAGGCAACAAGGGGTTTGAGAACAGGGAATTCGTGACGACCTTTGGTGTCGCTTTTCCTCGAAACATTGCGAGGAAATTGCGGCGCTTTTTATTCTCCGAATAAATCGAGAGAATAAAGCTTAGTCGCTTGACAGAGTTGAGGTCGTTGGTTAATATCCCCGTTTGCTTGCGGCGAGTCAGAATCGTCTGTAGGGCAATCCAAATACAATTTGGAATCGATGTTTGAAAACTAGATAGAGCGTGTCCGTTTCAAGACCTTTGAGAGTCAAAACGTGAACGATAAAGTTCGCGTAAAACTCGCAAGAGTCATTATCGAAACTGAACAAGAAAGACCAGTAATAGATAATGTTCCAGAGAACAAACTTATAACGAGAGTTTGATCCTGGCTCAGAATCAACGCTGGCGGCGTGCCTCAGACATGCAAGTCGAACGCGAAAGTTCCCTTCGGGGGGCGAGTAGAGTGGCGCACGGGTGAGTAACACGTAGGTAATCTACCTTTGGATTGGGAATAACCACCGGAAACGGTGGCTAATACCGAATAATGCAGCGGCACCTAATGGTGACAGTTGTTAAAGCGGGGGATCGCAAGACCTCGCGTCTGAAGAGGAGCCTGCGGCAGATTAGCTAGTTGGTAAGGTAACGGCTTACCAAGGCGATGATCTGTAGCCGGCCTGAGAGGGCGGTCGGCCACACTGACACTGACATACGGGTCAGACTCCTACGGGAGGCAGCAGTCGGGAATTTTGGGCAATGGGCGAAAGCCTGACCCAGCAACGCCGCGTGAAGGATGAAATCCTT
>DASYFE010000072.1:0-55717 GCA_036498585.1 Pyrinomonadaceae bacterium
AAACTGTATAGATCAATGAATATTGAAAGCGCTTCATTAGGTACCTGCGTCGGCCCCGTCCGCGCCACGGTGAACCAAGTCCAGGGTGAAGTAGAAGTCGATTGATCGATTGTTCAAACTCTCCAAGGAAGGATTCAGACAGACTGCTACCAGCTTGTTCACTATAGAAAGAGGCAGCTTCCCGGAGGTCTCCCAAAGCCTCCGGGTGCAGGGAATAGTTCATTCAAATTCAGCTTTCAACTTTGCGAGGGTTTCCGGACCAGGCAGTAAAGAGACAGTTCCATTTTCTATTTCGGTTTGCCGACGCTCGACTTCTGCTGCCCATGCCTCCTCGACTTCTGGGTCGGCATCAAGTGTAGCTATCAATCGATCGACAAGTCTTGCTCTATCCGCAGGTGTCAACTGTAAGGCAGCGGCTTCAAGCGATTCTACAGTCTCAGATTCTAACGCCATTATCTCCTCCCTGGTTGGGCAATAGTTTATCACCCAAACCGGCTGAGTTGCAGTATTAGGTGAGCCTCACTTTTTCCAACACAAACGAAAACTTTTGTGCTATGGTCCAGTCACGCCTCCACACAAAGAAGCGGGCCGACTTGTGGTTGCTCACGAAGCCGACCCTAAACCATCAACCTTCAACAGAAAGGCTGAAAGTTATGACTACGCATGGTAGCGCATCAGCGCAAGAAGAAACACCTCACGAAACCGAAACAATCCAAATCACAATCAGCGATGCTCTCAGACGTCGCGCGCAATTGGTACTGAACGACAGATCAATCGATCCGCAGTGGCGAAACATTATTCGCTATGCTTTGGAGATCAACGATCCATTGCTCCCTGATCTCGTGCGGCGCGCCGATTCGGGTGAAAGGATCATCGATACGACGGAATTCGCAATCGAGTCGGAAACGGAGGAAGAGGATTCACACGAAGAAAGGTCGAGGCACTGGCAGAGATAATTTGTCACGCTGGTGATGCTGCGGCTGCGCTCTTCGTGCTCATGGGAACGATCGAGAACTCCAGGGATCCGAAACTACTCGCGAATACGGCGAAACACTTTGCCTTCACTCGCTGTAGTGAACTGAATCTTTATGGAATCGTCGACGCTCAGATCGCAGTAGTTGAAGGTGAACTTTTGGCGTGACACCCGAATAAATGGGTAGTGATGCAGTTTGGATTAACGCCGAAGGCGTTAGCTAATTTGAGCCCAGGGGTTGGAGCGCCAGCGACAACCTTGGGATATTGCATAAAAGGCGTTCTAACCCTGAAAGGGTTCGCCTTAAAGACAAACCCTTTCAGGGTTGAATCAATTTATTTGTTGCATACCCAGGGTTCTCGTTCCTCGAACCCTGGGCTGAAATTAGCCAACGCCTTCGGCGTTTATTCAACTGCATCACTACAGAATAAATGTGTTTAGAAAACGGGCGGCCACGGAGGGCCGCCCCCACAGTTGACGGCAACCGCACAAGGCTCTGGTGCGTAACGCCCTGTCAGTAATAAAATAGCCCGCAATGTACTCCGCCCAGATCACTCGCGCAAACCCCACGTGCATTATTCTTCTGATAGATCAGTCAGGATCGATGGGCGACTCGTTCAGTGGCGACTCCGTCCGCAAAAAGGCGGAGTTCGTTGCCGAGGTCGTCAATCACACCCTGCACGATCTTGTAATCCGGTGCACCAAGACCGAGGAAGTCAGGAATTATTACTACGTGTCGGTCGTCGGTTATGGACGCAACGTGTCGACCTGCTTTTCCGGTCCGCTCGCGGCCCGCGACCTCGTGCCGATCTCCGAGGTCGCTGATTACCCTTTGCAGGTGAAGAGTAGTTACAAGAGAGTCTCGGACGGCGCGGGAAGTTGGGTGGAGATTCCGGTGCGTTATCCGGTTTGGATTCACCCCACCGCTGACGGAAAGACCCCGATGTGCGAGGCGCTGACGCGAGTGAAAGACATTCTCCAGCGTTGGCTGTCGGAGCACCCGCGCGGTTTTCCGCCGACAATTCTTCATCTCACTGACGGCGAATCGAGTGACGGCGAGCCCGACGAGGTCGGCCGCCAGATCATGTCACTCGGAACCGACGACGGCCACGTCCTTTTATTTAACTGCCATATCTCGACACGACGCTCAGCGAAGATCGAGTATCCGACCGGGGAGACTTCTCTTCCCGACGGATTTGCGCGCTCGCTGTACGCGATCTCGAGTCCATTGCCGACTAACTTTCTCGCCGCAGCCGCGCAGCTCGGCGTCCACGCAATCGACGGCTCGCGCGGGTTCGTGTTCAATGGCGATCCGTCGTCAATCGTCCAGTTCTACGAAATCGGCACCAGCCTGACCGGCATGACCCCCTACAAATGGATGGATCACACGGAGACGTCTTGAGTACTGCGAAACAAAGCGCCACGTGGGACTTGCAGCTCCGGCAGTTGCTGCTGCCGAAGCTCGATCACGATGCCTCCGAGTGTGAAGACTCGATCGCTTTCGACGTCCAAACCGCTCGCTTCGCTGTTACTGACGGCGCGACTGAAGCATTCCACGCGCAACAGTGGGCGAGGAACCTCGCCGAACACTGGGTGCGAAACGAAGGCACGCTGACGCTCGAAGAGTTTCGTACATGGGTCGCGACTGAAGGCCGGGAACTTCACGACTCATGGAACGGTCTAAACCTGTCGTGGTACTCCGAAGAAAAAGCACGCACCGGATCCTTTGCAGCGTTCGTCGGCGTCGAATTCGATCTCAAGAGCAGCACGCCTTCGTGGCAAGCGATCGCGCTCGGCGATACGTGTCTGCTGCACTGTCGCGGCAGTGCGCTTTTGAAGAGTTTACCGCTCTCGCGCTCCGAGAGTTTCAATTCAAACCCGATTCTGGTCGCGTCGAATGCAGCGTTACACGAAAGCACAATGTCATCAGTCGTGGTCGATTCAGGAGTCTGTGAGAATGGCGACGTGCTGTTATTGATGTCAGACGGGGCTGCGTCATGGTGTTTGCAGCGATTCGAAAACGGCGACTTCGATACAGACTTTTTGACTGGGAAAGACGA
Source organism: Pyrinomonadaceae bacterium (assembly GCA_036498585.1). Lineage (GTDB taxonomy): Bacteria > Acidobacteriota > Blastocatellia > Pyrinomonadales > Pyrinomonadaceae > PSRF01. The sequence continues at coordinate 3,034 of DASYFE010000072.1, forward strand.
CGAGGAGCTACGCCGTTTCTTTGACGGCGAGCGACAAGCTGGCAGAATACGAAACGACGATCTCGCTGTGGTCAGAATCGAAATCAAGCGGAGAATTGAGTAGTGGTAGTTCCGTCCTCACAACCCGGCGCAGTCCCGAGGAATTGGCCTTCGGCAAGGTATTTCACTGAAGCCATCCAGTGCCCCTCGATCTGTTTTGCACACCCGCACCTGCGCAACACGCTGCCGGCGGTCGATCGACTCGGAATGCCGCTCGTAACGTCGGGCCAGTTTGCCTACGTCTACAAACTCAACTCGATGAACGGCGACACGGACTTCGCCGTGCGTTGCTTCCGCGGCTATCTCGGCGATCGCGATCAGCGCTACAGGGCCATCCAGACGCATATCGCAAACTCACCGGTTTCGTATTTGTCCGAGTTCACTTACGCGCCGGAGGGGATTCTTGTCGGCGGCATTCGATTTCCGATTCTGTTCATGCACTGGATCGAAGGGCCGACGCTCGATCTCTACATCAATGAGATGCTGAACCGGCCGGACGTCTTGCTGCATCTCTCGGAAGAGTGGTTACGACTGCTGGGAGCGTTGCGAGCGTCAGGTATTGCGCACGGCGATCTGCAACACGGCAACATCATCGTCGAACACGGGCACTTGCGTCTGGTCGATCACGACGGAATCTTTGTGCCTGCGATGGCTGGATGGACGGCGAGCGAAGTTGGACATCAACACTACCAGCACCCGCGCCGAACAGCGGCGCACTTTGACAGTAATCTCGATAACTTCTCTTCACTCGTGATCTACCTGTCTTTGTTATCACTGGCGGAGCGGCCCGCTCTTTGGCAAGAGCATCACGACGAGAACCTGCTGTTCACAAAGACAGACTTCGCCGATCCGGCTTCGTCTGAGCTGTTCAAAAAGATCCGTGAGCTTGGACCAGAGCATGAGCGGCTTGCCGACGTGCTCGCGAGTGCCGCGACCGGTTCACCTGATGAGGTTCCGTCGTTGCTCGATCTCGTACAGGCCAAGTCAAAACTTCCGTCGTGGATGACAGCGCCCGTCGATATCGATGCGACGACCAAAACACGCGAGGTCGTGTTAGCAGAACGTCCGACAGAACGAGAACCGGTTCGCTGGGTGTCGTGGCAGGAGAAGAGTCGCGGCACGCCGCTCCCGACAACGCCTAGCTCACCGTTTTTGCAGTCGGTTTTTAGTTCACCAATGCCAGCTCCGATCCCGCTGATCAAGGATCCGCACGACATAATCGCCAACACGGTCATATTTTCGAAAGAGTTTTTGCGGAAGTACTTTTTGCTCTGGTACTGGGCCAGTTACACCGCGCTGCGGGGACTTGGATTAGACTTCGGAATCGCCTTGCTGGCTGCGCTGATCTGCATGCTGATTGGTTGCCTTGCGTATGGTGGCGTTAAAGCGGAAGAGGAATCGCGCAAAGCGAAGAAGCTGGGTCCAGGTTGGCAACCGCCCACGATTTCGCCGCCTCCGCCGCAGCAGTTTTCACTTTCGTTAACGCCGCAGGTCACTCCGCCGCCCGCGACGCAGCCACCGTCGGCCGTTACTCCGACGATTTCGGATCCGTTCGTCGGGAACATCGTGCTCGGGATTTATCACGTGGAGAACTGCGACTGGGTCGATCACATCTCGACCAAAAATCGGGTTGGTTTTTCTACAGCTTCGGAAGCCCTATCGCACGGCTTCAAACCCTGCCGCATCTGTTCGCCGGCCTAACTTCAACTCTGCGTATCCTCTGCGTTCTCTGCGCCTCTGCGGTGAAAGAAACGTAAAAACATAAAACCGCAGAGGTGCAGAGAACGCAGAGGATACGCAGAGAAATTCAAACCAGGTCATCACTCGTTTTGCGCTTCTTGTGCCTTTTTGTGGCTATTTCGTGTATGATTTTCTCGCGACATCTCCGCCGGTTTGACTTCATCTTTTCCGCGTCTCCCGAGTACACGCTATGCCGTCTAAATACGATATCTTCATCAGCTATGGACACCTCGATGACGAGGATGTGGCAGGCGACGTTAAAGGCTGGGTAGACCTGCTCGTCGAACGCCTGCCACGTCTGATCGCCAGCACTCTCGGCTACGTACCAAAGATCTGGCGCGACCAACGCAGTCTCACCGGGGACGCTCTCCTGCGCGCTGCAATCGAAGAAGGCATCTCGAACTCGTTGTTGTTCGTCCCGATCGTTTCACCACGTTATGTGCAGTCAGACTGGTGCCTGCGCGAGCTGGAAGCATTCTCCAAAAACCCGCCACTCCCCAACGCGCCCGCGCATCGTTCGCGAATCTTCAAAGTGATCAAGACCCCGTTGCTCTTTAATCTGGCGAAGAAGGAGCCGGAAGAGTTCCGCGAGCTGATCGGTTACGCATTCTACGAAATGGAAGGCGACATGCCGGTGGAGTTCAGTCCCGACGTCGTACCGGCAAAAGATCCGAGATACTGGACCGTGTTGCGACGTCTCGCGTGGGACATGTCGACGCTGCTCGCCGTGGTGAAGGAGTCTGACAAACGTGCGACTAAGGAGTTGCCGACAGAAGGTCCACAGAAGTTTATCTACCTCGCCGAAACAACTTCCGACTTAACCCAGGAGCGCGACCTTGTCCGAGACGAGCTGCGACAACGCGGTTACGGGGTGCTGCCGCAGGAGAAACTGCCCACCGAGGAGCTGAAGGAAACTGAAGCAGCGGTACTCAAAGCGCTCGGACGTTCGATTCTCTCCGTTCACCTGATCGGCAAACGCTACGGCGCCGCACCGGAAGACGACCCACGCTCGATCGTTTCGATTCAGGAAGAACTCTCGGCGCAACGTTGTTCACGCGATTCTTCGTTCACACGACTGCTGTGGATGCCGCAAGGCTTAATGACGCCCGCGCTCGAAGTCACCGATGAACGTCAAAAAACTTTCATCACGAACCTTCAACAACGAATCGGCTGCGGCGCAGAGCTGCTGCAAACGAGCGTCGAAGACTTGAAAACGCGCATCATCGAAAAACTCAATCCGCCGGCGAAAGCCGCTGCAGCCCCGCCGTCAAAACAAAATGGTCGCGAAAAACTGAAGCAGGTTTATCTGATCTGCGAAAACCGCGATCGAAGTCTGGTGCGTCCAATCAAAGAATATCTCTTCAAACAGAACATCGAGGTGATTACCTGGTTCGACGGCGACAGCGCCGCAACACTCATGGACTACCATCACAAGAACCTGCGCGAATGCGACGCCGCACTCGTCTACTTCGGCAACGGCGATGAGCCGTGGGTGCGCAAGAACCTCGAAGACCTCGAAAAAGCATACGGCTATGGCCGCGAGGACGATTGGAGCGCGAGCGCAGTTTACGTCGGCGCGCCGCAGAGCGATCAGAAGGAAGACTTCCTCACGCACCTCGTGCCTTACGTGATCCGCAATTATGAGTCGTTCGATCCCGAGGACTTGCGCGATTTCGTCACCGCCGTGAATTCCTCGGAAGGAGGTCAACAATAATGGGATCGAAACCGATCAGTAATCCCTTCCCCGGTCTGCGTCCATTTGAAACAGACGAATACCGTTTGTTCTTCGGTCGTGAAGGGCAAGCGGACGAGTTGATCTCGCGGCTCTCACGCGCACGGTTTCTCGCGGTCGTCGGTACTTCGGGCAGTGGTAAGTCTTCATTGATTCGCGCCGGTTTGATGCCGGCGCTGCGTGGCGGAATGATGAAAGGGGCCGGCTCGGGCTGGCGCATTGCAGTGATGAGACCGGGCGGCAATCCGATCGGGAATCTCGCCGCTGAGCTCGCGAAGAAAGACGTGCTTTCAGAAGCGGGTATGGGTCTGTCAGATGAAGAGTCGGAAGCAATAATCGAAGCGACGCTGAGAAGTGGTTCGCTCGGTATCCTGAACGTTGCTCGCGAAGCTCGACTCGGCGAGCATGAGAAACTGCTCGTCGTAGTTGATCAGTTTGAAGAGCTGTTTCGCTTCCGCGCGACACACGAAGGCGGCAGCGTTGACGAAGCATCAGCTTTCGTAAAACTCCTGCTCGAAGCTGCGCAACAACGTGAGCTGTCGATCTACATCGTGCTCACGATGCGCTCCGACTTCCTCGGCGACTGCGCACAGTTTCAGGGCCTGCCGGAAGCGATAAACGTAGGTCAATACTTAATACCAAGAATGACGCGCGACGAGCGCCGCTTCGCAGTCACCGGACCGGTTGGCGTCACGCGCGGAAAGATAAGCGAGCCGCTGATCAATCGTATCCTGAACGATGTCGGCGACAATCCCGATCAGCTGCCGATTCTCCAACATGCATTGATGCGCACGTGGGAACACTGGCAGGCGAATCGACGCGACGGCGAGCCGATCGGACTCGAACACTACGAAGCGATCGGCACGATGACTGACGCACTTTCGCGTCACGCCGACGAGGCGTTCAATGAATTGCCGGATGATCGCAGCCGCAAGATCGCGGAGGTACTGTTCAAGGCGCTCAGCGAACGCGGTGCAGACAATCGCGAGATCCGTCGTCCCACTCGACTCAGCACGATCTGCGACATTACGGGCGCGAGCCCCGCGGAAGTGATCGCGGTTGTCGATGTCTTTCGTCGTGGTGGTCGTTCGTTTCTCATGCCGCCGGCTGGAACGGAGCTGCACGCCGATTCCGTGATCGACATTTCGCACGAGAGTTTGATTCGCAACTGGCAACGGCTCAAAGACTGGGTGAACGAAGAGGGATCGTCAGTAAGAATCTACCGTCGCGTCGCGGAGACTGCCGTGCTGCACCGCGAGGGCAGCGAGGCATTGATGCAGGAGCCCGCACTCTCATTCGCACTCGACTGGCGCGATAAGTCGCATCCGACTAAAGCGTGGGGCGAGCGTTACCATCCGGACTTCGAAACGGCGATGACGTATCTCGAGCAAAGCCGCATCGCTCGTGAAGAAAGAGTCGCCGCCGAAGAGAAGAAGCGCAATGAAGAGATCGAACGCGACAAACGAGAACTGGAAAAAGCCAAACGGTTCGTCGAGCTGCAAAAACGCGCCGCACGTCGAATGCGTGTGCTGATCGCAGCGCTGTGTGTGATCCTGCTGCTCGCAGTCGCAACCGCCGGTTTTGCGTGGAACCAACGCTCGTCAGCATTACAAAGCCGCGAGGCGGCGGAGTTAGCCAGGAGAAACGCGGAGCGATCTGCTGAGGCCGCGAGGCACGCGGAAAGTTATGCGCAGGACCAGGCAGTCGCGGCAGTTAATAGTAAAGAGGAAGCGCTGGAAGCTCAGAAGGTGGCGGCGAATGAAAAGGAACGAGCAGAAGCCGCCGCTAAACTCGCTACCGAGCAGAAAGCAGAAGCAGAAGAGAACCTTCACGCGGCACAGATCGCAACGGCCAAAGCCAACGCCGCCACCATTGAGGCGCAAAGAAGTACGCAGCAGGTAGCCAGCGCACTCGAGCGTGGCGAGCTAATCCGCAGCGGTCTCGAATCGTATCGTCGTGAAGACTACAATCTGGCGCGTAGTTCTTTTGAGAAGCTGGAAGAGAAGTTGAGAGGTCTGCAACCTGGCGCTAATGGCGCCCAGCACTTTACCCCCCAACAAGCGAGACAGGCTACCAGAGACTATGGCTGGACCATGTCGCGTCTCGGCGCAACTTATCACCAGCTACGCGAATTTGAGAAAGCAATCGAGCATTATGAAAAGAGTCGCGTGATCCTTGAGCCGCTTTTGAAGGACGAGCCGGCCCCGATCCTCTTCGAGACGTATCACGGACTCGCTCGCGCCTATCACGACAACGCTACTGAGATAACGGCTGGTCGACAGGTCAGTACGAATCCTAATTCGTATAGTGCCCCGGAGCAGTTAACGAAAGCCGAAGAGTATTACAAGAAGGCCGCCGCGTATCAGCAGAAGATTAAGTCAGACAATCCGCTGCTTACCGTCGGCAGTCTCAAGAACCTCGCGCAGCTTTATCTCGATATCGGCAGGTACGACGATGCTGAGCAGAGTCTGAAGGCTGTCGTCGATGCCTACAAAACGGTTGAGTATTATCCGGGAGCAGGTGTGGAAGGCGCGCTCAAGGAGCTCGCGGAATTCTATCGCAATCGCAGCCGGTTCCAGGATGCTTTGCGCACGTACAGCGAGCTGATCGAGCTTTATGAAAACTCGGCAAACTTCTACCACCTCGAGCCGCAACGCATCCGTGAGCTGGCGGACAACTACAGCGAGATGGGTCAGATTTACATCGCCATGAAGGACGAAGACCGGGGTGATGCTGCATTTGAGCTGGTGAAGACGATCCAGTCACTGCAACTCAAAAGGATAAAGCAAGGGCCGCTCGCACCTGACGATCCGGCCGCCACTTTCGATGACGATCTGGACCATATGGGAGACATCTACATCAAGCTCGGACGTGTCGCGCAAGCCCGACGCTCGTATGAGCAAGCGCTCGACATCAGGGAAGGCGTTAAGGCCGAGAACGGCTCGCGCGCCATTAGCTATTTGAAGCTCGCCAACCTCTACCACGATGAGTACAAAGACTATGAGAAGGCGGAGGTGTACTACAAGAGACTCATCGAGAATCGCAGGAATGTTAAAGGTGATCTCTTTAGACCAGACGATCCGTTGTCGCAATACGTTACCGGCTTACGACAACTCGCCGAGCTATATACGAACGACTTGAATAAATTATCTGAGGCCGAAGCGCTTTTGAACCAGGCGCTCGTAGCACTCAAGCCGGTGCAGGGTCGTCTTGCCTGGGATGACGAAGGCGCAATCTACGACGATTTGATCAATCTCTATCGCAAGCAACAGAAAGACGTGCAACCAATGTACGTCCAGAAGCTGACGGCGATGACGGCTCGTCGCGATTGGTTTCGCTCGCTCTTACGCTCGCCTGACTATCAGCACTTTGCGTATCCATACGCGCAGACAGCGGGTGAAGTCGCCGATCTGTATTTGAAACAAAACAATAAAGCCGCGGCGCTTGCGGCGTATGCGCAGGTGTTCAATTTCATCAGCACATCGGTAGCCACGCCCGATCCAAAAAAACTCGACAACTTCCTGACGAACCTCGAGAAGTATGTACTATTGCTACGCGAGAACAAGAATGAGACGCAGGCGGCGAAGTTTGAGGACACGGTGCGACGCGGTCGGATACGGCAGAAGGAGTTGGAGAGTATTCAGCAGGAGACGCAACCTAATCCGTAATACGTATTGGTTTAGTTTGAAATACGCCGAAGGCGTTGGCTGATTACGCCGAAGGCGTTCGCTAATCTACGCCGAAGGCGTTCACTAATTTACGCCGAAGGCGTTCGCTAATTTTAGCCCAGGGTTCGAGGAACGAGAACCCTGGGTCCAGTACATAAAAGACGTTCAAACCCTGAAAGGGTTCGCCCCTAAGACAAACCCTTTCAGGGTTAGATTCGCTTGTTATTATTGGGGCGCCCCAGGGTTGTCGCGTACGCTCCAAACCCTGGGCTCGAATTAGCCAACGCCTTCGGCGTATTTCAAACTGAACCACTACCCCGTAATTAGATCCGTGTAATCCGTGGCTAATAACCGAGGTCTGCCTCGATGAAGAAAGGGCTTTCCATGTCCTTTCTACTTTGAATCGTCTGGTGTAGGCGCGATCGGTGAATGGTGCATCTTTAGCAGAATTGCGCGGCGGAATAATCTCGGTCACCTCACCCTGAAACAGTCTCACGCCGTCGCCACCGGCGATGCGAGTAAAAAGACAGCGAGAACCAGTGCACTTTTGGGAACTATTCGCATCGATGTCGTGTAAATCCTGTTAATCTTGTAACCTGTCTTCTAAGTTTGACAAGATCTTGCCTCGATTATGAACCCTGTGACGATCCTCTTAAGAGTAATTATCGGCGTTATTCTCGCAGCGGGTCTGGCGATGTGGGCCAGGATAGGCTTTCCTGTTGATCTCGTGTTTGTGATGGGTGTGGGTATTATGGCCGCAGTTTGGGGCGACAAGTTTATCCTGGGATTCATGTCGATGATGCGCTTCTTTAACCGCGGATTACGCGGATAAAAACACGCCATCAATGCGCCGTTGGACGGGAGTGTTTGATGTGACGCCAGACCCACCAGATGATGAAGAGTGCGCCGGCGATCCCGATCAAAAAATCGAAGCGATGGAACCAGGTCTTTAGCGTGTCGTCTTTGTCCCACTGCTCGCCCAGCTTTTGTCCCACATAGGCCAGCCCCAGACACCATGGTAGCGATCCGGCAAACGTGTAGATCACGAAACGCGGCAGATTCATACGCGCGACACCGGCCGGAAAGGCGATAAACGTGCGAATCGCCGGCAACAGTCGACTCACGAACACGATGATCTCGCCGTGCTTCGCAAACCAACGATCAGCAATGTCCAGATCGTGCCGCGAAAGGAGAATGTAGCGCCCGTACTTCTCGATGAAAGGCCGGCCTCCATACATCCCAACCCAGTACGCCACTAGCGAACCCAACACACACCCAACAGCGCCCGCCACTGCCACACCCCAAAGATTCATCTCACCCGTTGAGACGAGATAGCCGGAGAACGGCATGATGATCTCCGACGGCAGCGGTATGCACGCCGATTCGATGGCCATCAAAAGAACGACGCCCGAATAACCGAGTGTTGAAATTGTAGCGATGATGAAACCGGAAAGTATGGTGATGATTTTTGCAATCATATGCGAGTAATTAACGTCCTACCGATCGGACCAGCCGTGTTGTCCGATTAACGGCACGAAAGCACATCCTCCATGATCTTCTTCCTTTCGACCCTGCTCGGTTTTTATTACTCGAATCAAACGCTGGCTTTCGCGTGATTCTCCCACCGGCACAACCAATCGACCACCGATCTTCAATTGCGCGATCAGCGGTTCCGGGATTGTTGGACCACCAGCAGCGACCAGTATTCCATCGTAAGGCGCGTTTGCGGCCCAGCCGAGTGTGCCGTCAAAACACTTCACAGTCGCATTGTAGATCCCGAGCTCGCGGATGCGCGCCTGCGCCTCGCGTGCGAGATCGCCGATACGCTCGATTGAATAAACCTGAGCGGCGACTCCCGACAACACCGCCGTTTGATATCCGGAACCCGCGCCAATCTCCAACACACGACTATTGGCGCCAAGCTCGAGCAGCTCGGTCATCTTTGCGACGATAAAAGGTTGGGAGATTGTCTGGTTGGCGCTGATCGGCAAAGCATGATCGCCGTAAGCGCGACTCTGTAACGCTTCAGGCACGAAGCGATGACGCGGCACAGTGCGCATGGCCTCGAGTACTCTCGAATCGCGGATGCCGTAGTGGTCGTGCAGGCGGCCAACCATGCGCTCTCGTGGAATGGAGTAGTCCTGGAACGGACCGGAGCGATGTCTGTTTGCTGGCTGCACCGGAAGCGATTCTGCTGCTTAACTCTTTTGGAGTAGTTCGGAGTCTTTCAGATAGTTCCAGGTTTCGAGCGCCGTTAACGCGTTGTGGTCTGTCATGTCGCTGCGGAGCGGCGTCACGGAAACGTAACCTTGTGCGACCGCGTGATAATCAGTTCCCTCGACCGAATTCACATTGAAATACTCTTCCCCGATCCAGAAGTACGGTTTGCCGCGGGGGTCAATGTGTTCGGTAATCACGGGTCGCGCGTTCTTGATTCCCTGGCGCGTCACTTTCACGCCTTTGATCTCGCGCTGAGGAATATTGATATTCAGAAGCGTGCCTTCCGGTAATCCTTCTTCCAAAACTTTTTTTGCGACGACGACGGCCAGCGCGGCTGACTCTTCGAAGTTGAAATTATCGCGCGCGACGAGACTAAGTGCTACACCCGGGACGCCTAAAATCGTCGCCTCGAGTGCGCCGGCGACTGTGCCTGAATAAGTCGCGTCGTCACCGAGATTGCCGCCGTGATTGATACCGGAGACGCAGATGTGTGGTTTTTGGTCGTCGGAAAGAATCTTATTGAGCGCGAGCGTGACGCAGTCAGTGGGTGTGCCGTCGATGGCCCAATGACGATCATCGAGCTGACGGATACGAAGCGGACGCGCGAGCGTAAGACTATGTGAAGCGCCACTCATTTCCGAAGCAGGCGCTACGACATAGACGTCACCAATCTGCTTCAGGGCCTCCTCGAGTTTGATGAGCCCATCGGAATGGATACCGTCGTCGTTTGTGACTAAGATCCGAGTCATACGTAAAGCCGCGCTGCACACTCCAGTTTCGGCGGCTCGCTCACTCAGGAGCGTCCAATTCTGAACCTTGGTTAAAGACGACTGGTGAGATAAGACGACGGCCTGTAGTTGTGCAGGAGATACTTAGTCGCGAGGGATGCGCATCCGGCCCTTCTTCTTATTGCGTTTGCGGGCCAGCGCCGACTTCAACTTCGCCTTCTGACCAGGGGGAATGAAAAACGCGTGTTTCTTCGCGTCTTTGATGATCTCTTCGGTCATCACTTTGCGCTTGAAGCGGCGCAACGCGCTTTCAATCGATTCACCTTGATTAACGGTAACTATTGCCATTCTTTCTCTGCTTTCCTTCCGATTAGATCCTTCGCAGGCGCATTATTTAACCACAAAAGGCCCGAACACACAAAAGAATAGGTCCTATATGTCCTATAGGACCTATGCCTTCTTTCCTCCTGCAAATCGCCTTAAACCAGTACGGCTTCGGCCGGCTCTTCTTCTTTCTTCCGGCTCAGGCCCTTGATCTGCACTGGCTTGTCGGCCTCTTTAGTGTTGAGCTGTTTATTCAACACCATCTCCTGGTACATCTTGCGCATCATTACGGCTTCTTCATGCGCAGTCTTCGGTCCATCCATTTGCGGCTTATTCGGCCGCATCAGGTCAATTTCGTTCAAAATCAGGCTGTGGCTCGGGTCAGCCATCTCGACGTCCTTGCCACCAGCGAAAATCTCGTGACGGCCGTGCTGCTGATACCACTTCGCGACCGTCGCGTTCTGGTGCATGTTCTCGATGATGTTTCTCCAACCGATTCCCGTGTTGTAGGCGCAGAAGGAAATCTCGCCTTCCTGCGTGCCGTACGGGATGATGCACATCTCAGTGCGACGGAAATCATAGTTGAAGAGATCCTGGAACCACATACCCGCGATAAACAGGAAGTTCCAACGATCCGAACGGCGCTTCTCGATGTCGTCAACACTGCGATCGCCGCTGACCTTGCCGTAGTCCTTACCAGTCAAGCCAAACGACTTGTCAAACTTCTTGAAGAGCTCGTAAAGCGTGAACTGCGACGGCGACTTGTACGGGTTATAGTGCTTCAAGAGCGTCAGACCCATCATGACGTTCGACATCCACTTGCCGCGCGCCGCGTCCGTGATCTTCTGCATGTCTTTGACGAGACCCGGAATGTTCAGGAACTCCGGCACCGGACGCATCTCTTTGTTTTCCTTGTCGATCATCACCGCGGTTCCGACGCCGCAGTTCGGGTGACAACCGCAGGAAACCTGCCCCCACTCAGCTTGCGGACCGTGTACGAGATCCGCGAAGTCTGCGAAGGCTCCCATCAATGAAAGCGGGAACCAATCGCGTGTCGGCTCAGTGATACCGACCTGGTTCTTCACGTCGTGCGCGAGGTGCGAAAGCGTGTAGCGCTGTTGCAAGCGACGCTGCTCGGTGATCTCTTCGTCGCGACCGGTGAACGAAACCGGCTGGAACGACAGGAATGCGATCTTCTTCGGATTGTCGAGCGCGAAGCGAATGATCGAGCCGACCTGATCGTTGTTGATACCGTTGACGAGCGTCGTGACGAGCACGATCTCAACACCGGCTTCATGCAGGTTATTGATAGCGCGCATCTTCACGTCGAACAGGTTGCCGACCTGGCGATGGCTGTTCGCATCGTTGCCGATACCGTCGAACTGCAGATAAACGTAGCGCAGACCAGCTTCAGCAGCCTGGCGGCAGAAGTCTTTGCTCTTCGCGAACTCGATTCCGTTCGTCGCGGCCTGCACGCTGTTGTAACCGACTTTGCGCGAGTACTTAATCGCTTCGAGGAAGTGTGGCGAGATTGACGGCTCACCACCTGAAAACTGCACCGACATCTGGCGGCGCGGCTTGATCGTGATCGCGTTATCGAGGATCTCTTTGATCTCATCCATGCTCAGCTCATGAACGAAGCCAACCTGGTTGGCGTCCATGAAGCACGGGTCACACATCATGTTGCAGCGGTTGGTAAGGTCGACAGTCAACACTGCGCCGCGACCATACTTAACTGTGCTCGAACCGTGATTGTGGAGCTTCTCGTCATTGTGTGCGTCGATGTCACGACCGGGAAACATCTTCTCGATGTGCGTCAGAAACTTGGAGTCAATGGCCATCATGTCTTCGAAGTGACCGTGGACCGGGCAATCTTTGATCATCCAGATTTCGCCGCCGCGCTCGATGATCTGAGCTTTGATCTCGCCGACTTTCTCGTTGATAAGGACGCTGACGTCTTTCTTACCGCTGATGATTGCTTCGCGCGCCTCGATGACGCAGTTGGGACAGAGGGAATCAGTAGTGCGTGGCCAGCCAAGCGTTGGCTTACTCTTCTGCCAGGATTTCAAAAGGGGCTTGTCTGACCATTTGGGAGTAAAAGAAGGATTGGGCTTGTATTTATTTACCGACTGAATTGCGTTGAAAAGGCCTCCTGCTATTAAGGTCAATCCTTTCTCCGCATGCTTGATAGGTCGCATCGTCTCTCCGTCCGTTTCAAATTTGATGGCGTGCCCTGGAAGGTTATGACGGACCAAGGCACGAAGGCTCTGGGCAATGAGCGTGCCGAGAAGGGATGATCAACGTAAGCTGAATTATTCTTTCAGTTAAGTTATTTTCGAAGGTCGCCAGTGATCTCTAAGCCTGTGTCCCCACGCTACACGCGCCTTAAAAACGGCCGGGTTGTAACATTTTGGCCAGACTTCAGAACACTCGAAAGAACAAGTCAGGAAGAGGGGGCTTGTTCTTTTCTTAGTTATTTATTTACCCATGGCGGCGCGCATTGCAGCGATGATCGCGTCTGTGACCCGGCGTTTGAAAAGCTCGTCCAGTTTCACGGGCGAGAGGTCGAAATCGACCGGTGAGTCTTCGATGCGCTTAATGATTGTTCCTTCCGAAAATCCTGCCTCGACCAATTTAATGACGCCTTCATTTGTCAGCGTCGGCGTTTTTTCCAGTTTCGGCGACGCACTTTCACCGCCTTCAGTCGGCGGTTTGATGAGGCGCACGGTCGCTGACCCGCTCATGTTTCCTTCGTTCTGATTACCAACAGGCGCGCCGTTCGAACGGCCCGACGACTGCGAGCTCGATCCTGAACCGAAGATGCCCTCGCCTCCCTGCGCTTTCGAGTCGCCCTTCTTCGAGTCTTTAAATAACGACTCACTCGTCCACTCGTCTTCATCAACAAGAACGATTCCCATCTGTGACGACAGCATCGCGAGGATGATGTTCTCGTTGACGCCGCTGCGCTTCAGCTCGATAAGGTGTTCGGTGTCGAGCTTAAAATCGCTGGGACGGTTACCGATGATCGTGATGATCGTTTTCTCTTTGAAGCCTGCTTTGACGAGCCGGACGATCGATGCATTTGTAAGTGGCCCATCAGACTGTTGTTGCTGGCCCAGCGTCCCGATCGCAAAAATCGAAAGGCATAAACTCGCAGCTAAAATTAATTTACTCATAAACCTAAGCAGGTTTCTTGGTGCGCGCGATGGTCCGTTTGTAGCGTTTGCTGATCTTCTTTACGTAGTTGCGAGTCTCTTCGTATGGCGGCACTTTGTTTCCAAACTTCGCTACCGCACCTTCGCCAGCATTGTAACTCGCCAGTACGAGATCGACGCGGTTATTGAACCGATTCAACAACTCCCGCAGATAGCGCGTGCCCCCGGAAATATTCTGTGCGGGATCGTGTGGGCGTCGGACACCAAAGCGCGCCCCCGTGCCCGGCATCAACTGCATCAACCCGCGCGCGCCTTTCGGCGAGACCGCATGCGTGTTGAAGTGCGACTCCTGCTCCATCACTAAAAAGATCAGGTACGGATCGACGTTGTACTTGTAGCCATTCTGACGGATCAGCGAATCGAGTCCGGCGCGTCCGGTACTCCAGCCGGTGGCTTTCTTCCCTGACGTTCCTGACTGGGCGACTGTCGCCGGATCTTCGGTTTCGATTCGATCGACACGCGCCGCGTCGATGAAGATCGACATCGCTCCGCGCTTGTACCAGACACCCGCTGGAGATTGCGACGCACTGTCAGCTTCGACGCGCGCGCCGCCTTTCAAATAGATCCAGGTTGGCTGGTCATACACGCCGTTGTTCGACGGGGTTGGCGCGACCATTTCCGGGACTTCAAAATGATCGTCGTCGTCTTTGTTGTTGTTCTTCGTAGCTGATGGCGCAGGTGCAGGCTCAGGCGTGCTGCGCTCGATCTTTTTGACTTTCTCTTTTGCCAGAAGATGGCTGAGCCCGCCGCGTCGATACCAGATTCCCTGCGGCGATTCCCACGCGTCGTCGACCGTCATGTACGAACCGTCAGCCAGTTTCAGTCTGATCTCTTCGGTCTGGGATCGTGCGTGACCAAAACAGACGAACACGATGAGACAAACTAGTAACGCGGATTTTCGCGGATCGGTCGTCATATTTCTACAGTTCCAACGGATCGGCCTGTGCTCGATTGTGCGTCGCCGCCTGCTCCTGCTGCACGAACGAATGCGACGTGCCGAAATAGTTGCACCATGCGATGTCGACGATTTGAGGCGTCAACTTCAAGCTGTGGCTCTCAAACTTACAGATGTCTGTCGCACGATCGAGAATGTCGCGCGGCTCGCAACCCTTCATCTGCCGGCGCTCGGTACGATACCTCGCCAGGATATGGTCCAACACGGGTTGCTCCACAGTGATTCCACGCTTGTTCGCCTGGTATCTGAAGATCGACGTGTACGCCGCAGGTGTCGGCGGCTCCACGCGCGCGCGGTAGCCCATGCGTCGCAGAAACGCCTGGTCCGCGAGGTCATTCTCGTCGAGGTTGGTTGAAAACACGACGAGCTGCTCGAACGGAACTTCAATCTTCTTTCCGGTGTGCAGCGCTAGATAGTCAACGCGTCGCTCGAGCGGCACGATCCAACGGTTCAAAAGATCCTGCGGCGCGACTCGCTGGCGGCCGAAGTCGTCGATCACGAGCGTGCCGCCGTTTGATTTCATCTGGAACGGCGCTTCGTAAAACTTCGCCGCCTCGCTCCACGTCAGGTCGGCGTTCTCGAGCGTCAACTCGCCACCGACAACCACGAGTGGCCGGTGAATTAATACCCAACGACGATCGAAATCAATGGGCGTCTCATCGGCGGAAAGTGGTTCGTGACAGTGCGAGTCGAAGATGCGAATGATCTGGCCGTCAATTTCCAGTGCATAAGGAATCCAGATGCCGCCGTCGAGCGCGTTATTGATACGCTCGGCGACAGCGGTCTTTCCAGTGCCCGGCAAACCGGTTAGAAATAGCGAACGCCGCGAGTTGATGACACAACCCAACGTCTGCAACAGTGAGTCAGGCAGAATGAGATCGTGAAACGCCTGTTTGACAGTCTCAAGCGACGCCGTGTTGGACGGAATCGATTGCAACTTCATCATGTGCGTGTAGTCGCGCAGCGACACCGGCGCCGGCCCGACATAACCGGATATCGACAACAGCCGCGTGAGACGATCCCAGCCGTGGTCCAACATCGCGTAACGCGTGGAACCGATCGCCGACTGCATCTTCACTTCGATAAACTTCTCGCGATACAGCTTCTGGAGCAGATCCTCGGTCAACGTGCGTGGAAGATTGATGCGTTCGGCGACCGCGGTAGTCGTCGGCTCAGGCAGCATGGCGACGTGCTTCAATGCGAGATCGCAGAGGAACTGCTCGGAGATGCCGGTGTCGGAGATTTCCTCCGGAAGCGGTGGCCCCATGCTCTCGATTTCAGCGCGCGTCAGGATGGCGGTGTGCGACATGTGAGTTTCTCTCTCTTGAATTTCTTCTCTGTGCCCCCTCTGTGTTCTCTGTGTCTCTGTGGTTAAGTGTTGGTGCGAAATATTCACCACAGAGACACAGAGAACACAGAGGGGGCACAGAGAAATGCTTCTATTTTCCAGTGTTGCCGGCAGCGTTGTTCTGGGCGAGCGCCAGCGCGGCGCGAACAGTTTCAGAGTCTGTTGCTCGGCCCAGGCGCTGGTAGAGATCCGCAAGCCGTCGCAGCGCGAGCGTGTTGTTTGGATCGATCGTACGTGCCGCTTCGTAGTAACGGATCGCGTCGTCTTCACGACCAAACCGCTCGAGCATCTTCGCAGTGTTGAGATTGCCGGTTAACGGACCCATGGCGCGTGAGAAAGCCTTGTAAGCGTCATCGATCTTGCCAAGACGGCAATACGCAAGGCCGAGGTTGTTGAGAATGCGCTCATCCTGCGGCGCGAGCTTCGCAGCACGCTTCAAACGATCGACCGCAGCGCGGTAGTTGCCGTTCTGGTAAAGCGAGAAGCCGAGGTTGTTGAGTGTGTCAGCATCCTCATCCATCTTCACTGCGCGTTCGAACGATTCGCGCGCGCGATCGTTAAAGCCCTTCTCGTCGTACGCAACACCTAAAAGGTTATGCGCTTCGGTCAGCTTCGGATCGAGCGAAGCTGCCATCGAAAGCTCACTAATAGCCTCGTTATAGTTACCTTCCAAAAGATACTCGCGGCCGTTTTGCAGGTGCTCTTTCGCCGACGCGTCCGAAGTGTCGCGCTTAACCGGCTTGTTGTTCGCGTCTTCGATTCGAGTGACGCCGGCAGACTCAAATCGCTCGGCATCTTTCTCCGTCATGCGATGAACCTTATTGGTATCGTCACCGCCAAACAGTCTTCCAAACAACTTAAACGGCGCAGCCAGCACCTTGACGACTTTGTTGCCCTTCTTCTTTGGCTGCTCGGCGTTGCCAGCATCTGCGCCCGAATCCTCAAGCACGATTGCGTCGGGATCACCTTCGCGCTGGATCGTGGAAGCACTCCACATCGCAGTCGCCGCGACGGTCAAAACAAATGCGATTAGAACTGCAAGAATTCTCCGTTTGTTCATTGGTCCACTCCTTTACATGTTACCGAGCACGTCCATGAGATTAAGGGCAGCGGGGCCAAGGATGGCGATGAAAAGTGTTGGGAACAGGAAACACGCGAGCGGGAACAACAGCTTCACCGCAGCTTTTTGGGCTTCCTGTTCGGCGCGCTGGCGTCGCTTGGTGCGCATTGAGTCAGAAAACACGCGCAAGCCTTTTGCGATCGAAGTACCAAACTTGTCTGTCTGAATGAGCATCGCGACGAGGCTGCGAAGATCGTCTACACCGGTTCGCTCTGCAAGATTGCGCAGCGCTTCATCACGATCGCGGCCCACGCGGATCTCGAGGTTCGCGAGCTCGAATTCAGAAGCGACCGCCATGTGCACGTCTTTCAGCTCGCTAGAGACCTTCACCATCGCGGCATTCAGACCTAAACCTGCTTCGACGGATATGACCATCAGGTCGAGCGCGTCAGCGAGGCCCCAGCGCAGTTCTCTTTGACGCTTCGAAATGGTTCTTTTTAGGAAAAACGGAGGCAGGAAAAATCCCATGACGAACGCGATCATCATGGCGATGATGACTGTCGAAAAAGCGTGAGCGAGATAAGTAGCTACACCTGCCGTGATAACCGGAAACCCGACCATCGAAACCACATGCATACCGCGATAAATGATCGGGGCGTCATTCGAGCGATAGCCGGCCTGCATCAACAGCTTCTGCGTCCGTCGCGCTTCCGATGCGGAAGCCGGCAGTAGCTTGTTCAGCGGGCTTGCCAGGCGTTGCGCAATGTCGGTGGCTGAATTGTCATCGAGAGCGACAGCTCCGCCTTGTGCACTCGCAGTCGCCAGGCCCTCTGATCCACCCATCCGGCGCAGTCTTTCAGTGGCGGCGCTCTGTGGCTTGTAGACCAGCCAGTAGACACCGAGCAGTCCGAGGGAGATGCAAACGAACGTGGAGATGGCGATTATGATTAGCATCAGCGTGATCCGTGACTAAATTTTGATCTTCAAGATCTTTCTCACAATGAGCATGCCCGTGATTTGCATCGTCAACGCGGCGGCGATCAGGTAATGACCGCGCGGATCTTTCCAGAGCACACTCATGTATTCCGGATTCATCACCGTGACTGCCAGCGCCACAAAAATCGGTAACCCGCAGAGCAGCCACGCAGACATTCGCGAGCTCGTTGTCAACGTCTTCAAATCGCCCATGATGCGGAAGCGCTCACGAATCGTGTAGGCGACTTTCTCGAGAATCTCGGCGAGGTTACCGCCCGTCTCACGTTGAATCAGAATCGCCGTCACGCACATCTTTAGATCGAGTAACGGAATTCTCTGCGTCAGGTTTTCGAGCGCGAGTTTTATTGAAAGACCGAGGTTCTGTTCTTCATAAGCCTTGCGAAACTCAGTCGCGATCGGCTCCGGCATTTCCATTGAAACCATCTGCAGCGCTTCAGAAAACGCGTGGCCCGCACTGAGTGCACGGCTGATCAAATCGAGGGCATCGGGAAGATGATAAAGAAACGCGTCGAAACGTTTCTTTCGTTTGTACCAAACGTGCAGGATCGGTAATGAAGCAGTGATTAGCCCGGCCAGGATCATGAGCGGGATGAACACTGTCAGCACTGACGCCGCGAGCGCGCCAAGCATTCCCGCCATGAACGAAAACATCAGCAGGCGCGACGGTGTGATGGCCAGGTCTGCCTGGTCCAGCATGCGCTTCAACTGCAACGCCGCTTGAAGATTAATCAGCGTGCGGTTGACCCAGGGGATCTCGCTCATCAACTCGTTGCGAGCGAGCACTACGTCGACGTCTTCCACGTTCGCCGAATGAAGCAGCGCCTCGGAGAGTCTCTTCTGCAAACGCGCACGCTTCTTGTCAGTGCCGTGCGTAGCAAGCAGGTAGGCGCCCAGCACCAGGAACAACGCAAACACGAATACGAGAAACGATATCATCATCGATTACATCTCCTCGAAGAAGACGCGCGGCAACTGCATACCCGAGGCCTTCAACCGTTCGGCGAACCGCGGGCGAATTCCGGTTGGGCGGAAGCGTCCAAGCACAGTGCCCTGCGAATCGACGCCGGTTCTCTCGTATTGGAAGATCTCCTGCATGGTGATCGTCTCGCCTTCCATGCCGGTGATTTCAGAAATTGACGTGAGGCGACGCGTGCCGTCAGACATGCGCGCCACCTGCACTACGAGGTTGATCGCCGATGCGACTTGCTGGCGCATCGCCCGATCCGACAGGCGCATACCTGTCATCTGGATCATCGTCTCGAGTCGCGACAGCGCGTCGCGTGGTGTGTTTGCGTGGATCGTGGTCAAACTGCCGTCGTGGCCGGTGTTCATGGCCTGAAGCATGTCGATCGCTTCACCGCCGCGCACCTCGCCGATCACGATGCGATCGGGACGCATACGAAGCGCGTTGCGCACTAGATCTCGCTGCGTTACTTCGCCGCGACCTTCGATATTGGGTGGTCGGGTTTCGAGTCTGACGGTGTGCGGCTGCTGGAGCTGAAGTTCCGCCGAGTCTTCAATCGTAACGATGCGTTCGTTTTCCGGAATGAATGCCGACAGCGCGTTGAGCAAGGTCGTTTTTCCGGCGCCGGTGCCCCCCGAAATCAAAACGTTCAGGCGCGCGTGAACGACCATTTGCAGCATGTCGGCGATGTCTTTGGTGAGCGCATTTTTTTCGACCAGCATCGCCATCTTCAGCGGATCGGCTCCAAAGCGGCGGATTGAGACTACTGGTCCATCGATCGCAAGCGGCGGGATGATCGCGTTAACACGCGAACCATCCTGAAGTCGTGCGTCCACCATCGGCGACGACTCATCGATACGGCGACCGACTGACGAAACGATGCGCTCGATCACGCGCATGAGGTGCTCGTCGTCTTTAAAGGTTACATTCGTGCGCTCGATTTTGCCGCGCCGTTCGATGTAGATCGTGTCGTGTTTATTGACGAGGATGTCGGAGATTGTCGGGTCTTTGAGCAACGGCTCGAGCGGTCCAAGTCCGAAGAGCTCGTGCTGAACGTCGCTGACGAGCCGGTCACGCTCGGCCACAGACAGCGGCATTGCTTCCTGGGCCAGAACGGCTTCGGCAAGACGCGAAACTTCCGCATGGACCTGTTCCGGAGTCAGCGTCTGGAGCTTGGTCAAATCCATCCGGTTGATTAACGTCCGGTGGAGACGCGACTTCATTTCCTGGAATGAATGCTGTCCAGTTCCGTCCGCAACTGGCCCGGTACCGCCGTTATTGTTTCCGATTAGTCTTTCACGAAGTGCCATGATGTTTGTTCATCTGCGGGACTGCCGCTGTTAGACCTTTTCCATCGAGGTTTGAAGTTTTAAATTCGGTTGGGCCGCCTGTTTTTTGAGTAGACCGGCCCAGAACGGACGGCGTTGTTTGTGCTCGTCGATCGGCGCGAGACCAAGTGATATCTGCTGCGCGATACGGCGAATCTCGAGTGCGATCTTTGAAGTCGGCTCCGCTTGTATGAGCGGCGTCCCGAGATTGATCGATCCAACGGCGGTCTGGTAGTCGCTGGGCACAAAGCCAATCACCGGCTCGCCGAGAAACTTTTCGACTTGCCTGAGATCGAGATCGATCTGCTTGCTCCAGCGATTCACGACGATGCGCACTTTCTTACGCGGGTAACCCAGGCGATCGAAGATCTCGAGCGCTCGTTGCGTGCTGCGAATTGCCGGAATATCGAGTGTCAGTATCAGGACGATCTCGTCTGACTGATCCAGCGCGGCGAGCGTGATCGAGTCGAACGTATGCTGCGGATCGAGCACGACATAGTCGTAATGCTCGCGGAGTTTCTCCAGCACTTCGAAGATGTGCTGCGGTTCAATCTCGTCAGCGGAGTCGGCTTCGTGTGGCGCAGCCAGCAGCGACAAGTGCTGCGAGTGTGGCGTCACGAGACTGTTGATGAGTGTTTCATCGAGACGCTGGCGTTTCTCGACCATGTCAGCGATCGAATACTTCGCTTCGAGTCCTAAAAACAGCGGGAGATCGCCGGCCTGAAGATTGAGATCGACGAGAATCGTTTTTGAATTCGTGGCTGCCGCGAGATTGGTGGCGATGAAAGAAGTGCCGCAACCGCCTTTACTCGAGAAGACCGCGACCATGCGGCCTTTTTTCTTCGGCGTTTCAACCTTCTGAGTACAAAACTCTGAAATACGATCGAGCACGGTGCGCAGCTCGTCTACGCTGATCGGAATGCGCAGAAATTCACGCGCACCCGCGCGCAAGCTGCGCAGGATCAGATCGGGAGACGCATCCTGAGCGGCTGAAATGAGGGCGGTTTCCGGACATTCGGAGTTAAGTCTTTCAATAAATTTAACTGCCTGATCGGCATTGGCGCCGTGCAGCGCGATGATCGCGGCCGCGGGCTTGAGGCGAACGATCTCTTCGTAAAGCTGTTCTGTATCGTTACCGCCGGCGAGCAGTTTGACGCGGGGCTCAGCAGTCAGGGCTTTGCGGATATCTTTGAAGTTTTCGAGTCCGGTACTGAGGACTACTACTGAAATTGGTTCGCTCATCTGTTCCTCGTGATTCGTTAATTCGAATCCCACTACCGGCGGCTGTCGTGAAATGAACTATTGACAGAGTGCCTGGGGGTAACGGTAGGTCCATCGCAATGTTGCAAGGCCGGGTCAACCGGAGCGATGGTCGAACGGCTGGCGAAATACTGGCGCCGTCCGGCAGTGGATTCGAAAGCTGAGACTGGCATGATCGTGCAATCTTCTCTGCGCAGAGAAATCTGTCAGACGTTGGCCGGTAAGAAACCGGCACTCTCGGCGCTGAGCGTCGTGGTGTAGCTCGGCATCGTGATGGTCGTGCCAACGACGGGAATCACAAACTGGAATTGGTAACCAGTAATGCTCACTGAAACTGTCCCATCGTTGAGACCAAAATTGTTGTAGACGACGTTCACGTTTGCGGGGGTCAGGTTGTTCAGCATGGGCTGACCAGTTCCCGCCGCATTACCGTAGACGACGATATTCTTGACCTGATCGGCGCTGCCCGCGGAATTCAGCACTGCGTAACGTGCCCCGCGTCGTGCGGCGTCGGACAACGCGTTGTGAACCCACAACGCTCGTCCGAATTCCAACACCGCAAACATCGCCGTCACAAACACCGTGACTCCAATTGCGAACTCAACCAGGGTTGAGCCTCTTTCGTTGTTTTTTTTGCGCAGCATTATTCTTTGCCTCTCATAGTCAAGGCTGCGTTAACAGGTAACGCATCGTTACGCTTGGCTTGACATTGACGTTGGTCGAAAGCGCTGTGTTCTTCAGCAGCGCGCCGAGATTGACGATCGACTGGTGCTGGTAATTGACGATGTTGACCGTAACTGTTTCAGGCACGCCCGACGTAGCACCGGCGTACTGAACATCCACGTTGGCGATCGTCATTCCAGGCAGTACCGGAGAACCAGTGCCGCCAATGTTTCCGTAAACGACGAGGTTCTGCGCTTGCAATTCATAATTCGTGGCGCTATTCACCTTCTTCGAAGCGAGAAAACGAGCACCCACACGCGCTGCTTTCGCTGCCGTCGTGTACTCATAAAAGTAACGACCAAACTCAGCAACCGCTCCAAACAACAGCAGCATGATGGGAATAACCAGCGCGACCTCGACAAGCTGCACGCCGCGTTCGTCACTGCGAAAGCGACTCAGACACAGCAGCCGGCGCGAACGTCGAGTGTTCCGAATTTTTCGTATGCGATGATGCATCATGTCGGTCCCTCCTTATTTGTAAAGAACAGGAACCGCCATCAGGCCGTTTGTTGGTGGGCCAGCAGGATTGAAACCACCCTGGCCAAGCACGATGTCGTCGATGTATTCAGCCACCAGCTCGCCACCATTGCCGTTGCCGACTTTGTTTTGCAGGAAGAACGTGCCGAAGCGATCGAATGTGACTGTGCCTCGGCCCTGGTCGTACTGGTCCTGCTTGACGATCGGAATCACGACTACGCGTCGTCCATCGATGCCCGGATTTTTCGGTGCCTGGAACGGACTGCCGTTCTTGTACTGGTCGTAAGTGATCTGCTCTTTAATATTCGTGTCCGGCGGCATATCGTCCGGATTTACCTGCGACGTCTGGTAGTCGTCGAAGCGGGTGTTCAATCCCTGCCGGACCGCACCTGCCGTTAAGCCGGGCTTTGTGTCCACCTGGTAGACCTCGCCAGGGGCAGCGCATTTATCGACACCAGCAGCTAGACCGATGCGAACGTCCTTACCACCCGATCCCGCAACCGCGAGAATCTGGTAGTTACCCGGCGTAACCGAACCGCCGGTATCAGCGCGGAACGTATACAGGTTTCCGGGCGAAATCGGAGTGCCGTAGTCGATCACCGAGACCGGCAGGAAGTTGCAAAACATGTTCAGCGGCACTGAAAAACCTGCGGTTGCCGTCGCTGTTAATGTTTTGGTGCTGCCGAGTATGGGCGCCGCAAATGAGACACCGATATCTGAATTAGGCGTCGTCACCTGCACGAAGCGAATCTTCGCAGCCTGTGCCTGCGCTGCGCCTTCGGCCATGTATGGACCATCGAGGTTGACGGCAAACAAGACGTTGGAGCGGGGGAAAGTGACGCTTGTCTTGTTGAAGTCGTACTTGTTCATCGATGCCACTGCTCGATCGACTGCTTTGGTGATCCCGAGTGGCGCAGTATTAAGAGCGGATACCGCGGCCAGGGCCGCGGCATCTGCTGCATTCTGCAGTTCCGTCTTTGCGAGATAGAACCTGCTGATATCTATTCCCAGCCCGACAGCCAGCAGTAGCGACAACATGCCGATTGCCGACGTCGCCAGGATTGAACCTCTTTCTCGTTTTCTCGTTACCGCTTTGCTTTTCATGTGCTCTCCCTCAACTGCGAACGAAGACGTTTGAGAAAAAGAGGGTTGCCAGTTACCACGGTCTAACCGTGTTCGGGTTGTAGTCGACCTTTACTGCTTTGGCGACTGGCAGGGCAGTATTGTTGGTGCGCACGCTGCTCACTGAGCCACTCGTGCTGCTGGATTGCGTTTCGGTTTTCTTCTTCGGCTCTTCGACCTTTGCCGGCGCCGGCGCGGTTGCTGGAGTCTCTTCGGTCTGACCCGAAACCTTGTAACCGCTCTGGCCCTGGACGCCGTCGCCCTTCGGCTCGAGACCCAACGGCGAGTTGCCCTTCAGACCATCCATTCCACGCATGTTCGGCAGGTCGTCCGGAGTGGTCGGCTTCACCATGTGCGCCGTCACGAAGAACATCAACTCGGTTTCTTTCTTTTCGAATGACTTCGATTTGAACAGATTGCCGATTACGGGGATCTCACTGACGATCGGAATTCTCGACAGAGTCTTGGTTTCGTTGTTGTCCAGCAAACCTGCGAGTGCGAACGCCTGACCATCACGCAGCTCGACGCCAGTCTTGGCGCGGCGAGTACGAAGGGCAGGAATGACGAAACCGTTAAAGCGAATGCCGTTGTTGAAGTCGATCGTGGAAACTTCGGGTTCGAGCTCCAGACGAATGTGATCTTCGTCGATGATCGTCGGTTTGAAGTTCAGACGAACGCCATATTCCTTCCAAACGATCGTGATGGCATTGCCCGCCACGTTCTGAAGCACCGGTACCGGGAACTCACCGCCCGCGAGGAAGCTCGCCTGCTGGCCGTTCATCGCAATCAGGTTGGGCTCGGCTAACTGGCGGAAAGCGCCTTCCTGACGCAGCATTCTTAAGAATGCGCCGGTATTGATCGCGCGATTGAAGAGGAAAAGGTTGAGCGGCGATTGGACGAGCGTAACGAGCGATTCGCCAATCGGGTTACTGGATAAACGATCCAAAACGCTCGGAGCTCCACCACTGTTGATATAACCACCGGTTCCGCCCTGCGGTAGAGCCGTGTACGACGTAGTGTAGTCGCGCAGCTTATTACGATTGACTTCTGCCACTCGAACCTCGAGTTGAATCTGCATCGCACTCGACATCGGCGACGTCAGCATGTTCACGACTTTGAAATTCGCGGCTTCGACAACGCTCTGCACTTGCGCCGCCGTCTTGTCATCCTTCACGCTGCCTGAGATCACAACGGATCCGTTGGCCTGGCTGAGCCGGATGTCGTCTTTCGGAAACAGCGCGCGCACTTGCGAATCGATTAGCGAGAGATTCGCGCGCACGTAAACGTCAAACACTAAAAACTGGCCGCCGGTCTGCTCCCATGCGATGAAGTTGACCTGACCGAAGGCTTTTCCGTTGACGAGTACCTGGTCCGGCGTGACGAGCACGGCTTCAGCAATGTCCGGGTTCGAGACTGAAAAGCGTCCGACCGGGCGATCGAAGTTGATCACGCGCGACTGTCCCACCAGAACATTGACGGCAATCGCCTCTTTGTTCTGACTAAAAGACGCCTTGTATGAGGTTTCCTGGGCGTGCGCGATGGAAGTGGCAAAAATGGTAATCAGTGACGCCAGCAATAAACTCACTCGGCGTGAAATTGGGGAACGGCTCTGCATGATCTTTATGCTCCTTTGTTTCAAGCGATCGTCGACGCGATCAACTAGTCGTTGTTAGTAATCGAGTAACTATGGAAACTCGACGTTGCGCTTCTTCGCGCCTTCGATCATTT
The DNA here is from genome assembly GCA_036498585.1 of Pyrinomonadaceae bacterium. Classification (GTDB taxonomy): domain Bacteria; phylum Acidobacteriota; class Blastocatellia; order Pyrinomonadales; family Pyrinomonadaceae; genus PSRF01. The sequence goes on from DASYFE010000072.1 coordinate 28,661, forward strand.
CCACTTGGGTACGTGGAGTTGGCTGAGGAGCGGGGGCTGCTGTTTGAACTGGTTTCGGCGCTACCGATACTCTGCGAACGGGCTTCGCGTCACTCTTCGGCTGCTCACTTTTCAGTGAACCCGGCTCGGGAGCCTGCGTCGCCTTTTCGCCACTCAACAAACCACGCTTGTTGACGCCAGGTGTCTGTTCGTCACCCTGATCGATCTGGCTGCGCATTACGAGCTGGAGTTTGCCTTCGCTCGAGGCGAGGGCCAGTTTCTCTGCCTGCTCCGGCGTGACCTGAAGCGTCACAGCCTTCACGCTGTTTGCTTCGCGCTCATCTTTCGGCTTGTCGATGTTTTGACCGTTGGCCAGGACCTTGATGTTCTGCAGAACGATCTTGGAGATCGGGTCCTGCATGCCGGAACCTTCGCGCGGATCGATCACGACAACTACGTCAACGAGAGCACCCGGCGTGATGAAACCGGAGATTCCCGCAGCGTCGTCAACCTTCACCGTCATCGCGCGATAGCCTTCAGGAATGATCGCGGACAGTCCGGCGGCGGTACCTTCGGGCGCTAATCTCGATTCAGTGATCGGCTCGCGAGCGGCGATGTTCATCACCGCCACGCGGCCGGCCAGTTTTTCAGGAGATTCGAAAGCTCCATCGGGAGTTGATTCCTTTGGAAACTGGACCACCATGATCTGCTCGGGAATGATCTTGCTCCCGATCGGGATCGGAACTTTGGCCACCGCGATCTTGTTCAGGTTCTTGGTGTAGGCCTGTGCGCTCGATAAATACTTGCTGACTGATACGGCAGCGAGCACTCCAAAAATCAGCGCCCCTACCAAAACTAGAAAGAAACGTTTGTTTCGCATGGGAATCAACTCTCCGTTCTCGCCAGGTCCGGGCCTGGTTGATTGCCGCTGTTAAGCGTGAAAGATCGCAGTTGCGATAATGGCGCCGATGGTGATAGCCACTCCGTACGGAATGGTGAGGCGACGATCAGCAGGGACGCTGAATTTCGGCATCTGCCAACCTGGTAATAAGCCGACGAGAATTTGCAGCACACGATGCATCGTGCTTGCGAAAACTCCCGAACGCAGAACAGAAACCAGGGCCAGCACACCGCCGACTAGAACGACCACCACAAAAGTCGGAAGCACGAGTTGAGCGCCGAGCACTGAACCGATCGCGGCGAACAGTTTGACGTCGCCTGCGCCCATCGCTCCGAAAACGTGCAACATGAACATCAAGATAAAGGCCAGCACGCACCCGCCGATGCTGTTTAGACCACCCTGCAAACCGCCAACTATTAAGTTCAGAGCAAGTCCGCTGATCAGGGTCGCGAGTACGAATACATTAGGAATGCGGCGATACCGCACGTCGTGATAAATGATCAGCACGGCGAGCGGTACGAGAAAAACTTCAACGATAATTGCGGTAGGGCTCAGCATCTTGATCACGCAGCTGCGTTTTTGGTGGATTTACAGAAAGGTGGCGGCGCACCTGTGTAGTCAAAACTTCACAAGGCGCGCCACCCGGCATGGCAATTCACTGGCTGACTTATTTGATCCAACCAGCCAGGGCATTGATGCGAGAACCGATGTTGGTTCCGAGTAGCTGGAACGCAGCCACAGTCGCTACTGCTACGAGAGCTGCGGCAACGGCATATTCAGAGAGCTCAAGCCCTGTTTCGTCTTTCAAAAATTTCTTGAACATGATCGATTCCTTTCTCAAAGGATTGAAGGCTTGAGCCTTCCCTTCCAGCCGGCAGCAAGTTGTTGCCGCTGCCGGGTCGTCTCAACTTATGACTACTGAATCTTCCCGGCGAGTTCGTTGATCTTTAGGCCGATGTTGGTGCCCAAGAGTTGGAAAGCGGCGACGCATGCTAACGCGATGAGCGCTGCTGCAACTGCGTATTCGGAGAGTTCCAAACCACTTTCATCTTTCAAGAATTTCCTGAACATTCGATCAATCCTCCTCCAGAATCCCGGAAGGCTTGCGCCTTCACTTCACCCCGGCAGCACATTCTGTCTGCTGCCGGGTCAATGAGTTCCTTAAGAACTACTTAATCTTGCCGGCGAGATCGTTGATCTTGAGGCCGATGTTGGTGCCCAGCAGCTGGAAAGCGGCGACGCATGCCAACGCGATAAGCGCTGCGGCTACTGCATATTCGGAAAGTTCAAGACCGGTTTCATCTGCGAAAAATCTCTTAATCATTTTGGTTGCTCCTTTAGATTCGATTAGGCGTTGTTGCTCGAACGAGCGGACAAATGAAGGCGAGTGTCACTAGCTGTCTTTGCTGTCGAAAATGGAACCGCTGTGGACGTGCGTCGTCCAAAGCCATTGATCCCACTGAGAACAGCACTCGACAACGTAAGCAGCAGAAGCAGTATGTCGTTGTTCCTGATTCCCGCGGTCTTGATGCTGACGAGAATCGCCAGCGCCAGGAACGGAGTAAGAACAGCGAGCATTACGACTGATGCCAGGTTTGTAGTGATTTTAGCTTTCATGTTAGTTGTCAGCTCGACCAGTGATGCGATGCGATTGCTTCGCGGACGTGGATGAGGTTTACAACCGGTGTGCCAATGGTCCAATCGTGGTTTTTTGGGACTTGCGAGTGTGCTTTGTAGCCTGCGGTTGACAAGCTCGTGAGTGAGAACGAGGGCGATGACGCGTGGAAGGTCTGTTTTTATTAGCGATGGGCCATGTCGCCCGCAGTTGACAACTTATTATGTTCTGCACATCCCAGTTAACACCGAGCCCGCGAAGCGGGCGACAGCATAAAGCCTGGGGCGCAAGCCCCAGGATCTCAGATGAAAAAGACGATTGAGCCCGCGAAGCGGGCGACAGCGCACAACTCTAACCCGCTGTTGCCCGCTTCGCGGGCTCTACCAATTTTTGTTTCGTGATCCTGGGGCTGGCGCCCCAGGCTTTATGCTGTCGCCTGCGTCGCAGGCTTAAATCATTCCCGCTTCGCGGGCTCAGGACTCGGCCCGGTACTGCATACCTGGCTCGGTATCTTCCTGTAAAAAATCCCCTATATCAATCGCGAGACGTTTGAGCTTCTTATATAAGGTCTGCCTCGATCCCAACCCGAGCGCCTCGCTCGCCTTCGCGACGTTGCAATCGTGTTTCTTGAGCATCTCGGTGATCACGCGCCGCTCATAGCTGTCCAGCAACTCGTCTAAGTTTGCAGCCGGAGCCTCGCTCGCCGTTCCCTGCGGGTGAATTCGCGAGCTGATGTTTTCCGGTCGAATGTAGCCATCGTCCTCCGCATACAACACGAGCCGCTCGATCTCCGCCGCGAGCTCACGAATATTTCCGGGCCATGAATAAGTCTCGAGAATCTGGATCGCCTGCACAGTGATTCCAGAAATCGGTCGCTCGTTCTTCCGCGCATAGTGACTGACAAAATGTGAAATCAACGCTGAGATATCTTCACGTCGCTCTCGTAGCGGCGGCACTTTCAACGTCAGCGTGGCGATGCGGTAGTAGAGATCCTCGCGGAAGAGATTTTCACTCACGAGCTTCTCGAGGTCTTTATGCGTGGCGGCAATGACGCGCACGTTGACTTTGCGCGGCGCCCGTTCACCGAGCGTGTGAATCTCTCCCTCTTGCAAAAACCTGAGCAGCTTGGGCTGGAGCGGAAGCGGCAAATCGCCGATCTCGTCAAGGAACAACGTTCCGTTCTCCGCCGATCGGATCAAGCCCGCCTGATCTGACATCGCGCCGGTAAACGTACCGCGACGATGACCAAACAACATGCTCTCGATCAGCTCAGCCGGAACAGCAGAACAGTTGAAAGGAATAAACTCGCTTTCCGATCGACGACTGAGTCGATGAATAGCGCGCGCGATCAGCTCTTTGCCTGTGCCTGACTCACCTGTAACGAGAATCGTCGAATGCGAATCCTTAATTCGCTCAACGTTGCGCGCCACGTCGGTCATCGCGCGGCTGCAAAAAACCATTCCCGGCAGAGAGCTCGTTGAAGACGCGCTCACTGGTTTAGCCCCCGTTGGGACTACCTTTGTCGACTGGTGGGCCAGGTGCGCGACGTCGCTGAGCGCGTTCAATTCATTTGCCTGCTGTGCAGTTAAGGGCCGCACACAACGACCATACAACGCAGCACCTTCGCGACCGGGCGAAGGTAGAGCAAGCAAGAGACAGATTGCGTGATCGCCTTCCGCGGCGGGCTCAGGCCGGCCCTTGCTCGCAAAGATCTCTGAAACCGCACCTTCGCCAATCGTGATTTCCTGCTCTTCGAGCCCTTCGGCCCAGCGCAGTGTCGGTTTACCTGCATCCCCAGTGGCCCAGATTGATAAGCCGTACGTGGGCGCCGTCGCCTCCACCATCAGGCTCATCTTGATCATCACTTCGTAAAGCAGATCAGGACCACCACTTGCAGCCTGGCAAACCGCCCTTACGATCGAACTGATTGGTAGTTGCGACGAACTCGACTCGGAGGCAGGGGCGTCCGGGCCTGTGACCGCAGAGTCAGACATCAACACCGTCCCTTAACTGTGCTCTTAAAAATCGTGGGATCCTTTTAAATGAGGGCTGCAGGGCAAGGGGCTTATAACTTGTCGCCCACGGTTTACGAGTCTAGTGACCGACAGCCACAACTGTCAACAACGTTTTACACATTCCGTCCTCCAAGAAACGCCTGCCCGATTTCCGTTCGCCGCCTGTTCGCCATTTTCGCTTAAGCGCTGCTTAACATCAAGTAAATGTTAAACTTACGGGCATAAAGTATTGAGGAGAAATATCTTTACACACCTTAAGCAAGTTGCTACAGTCCGGCAATTCGCCGCTAAGTTGTTGAGCGGCAAGACATTGACAAGCCGTAAAAGCACATTAGGTTGGGGCTGCAGGTCACCGATAGCCAACTATATTGTGGCCAAACCCACAGATTCAGTTAAGCAGCCTCTTAACTTTGAGCGCATGACAATTTACTCGGGACAGGGGATGGCACACCGTCGATGCGGAGCTGGAGTCGGACCTGAGCAAAATCTGAACGGCAAAGAACTCGGAGGTTATTGAGGTGAGCAAGGTAGCAAACACTTATTGGGTTGACGAAAGAATCAGGTCGCAGCGTGTGGCCCCCCGCACAGGTTCTCTGGCCTCGGTGCAACAGATCTCGATGGAGATCATTGGAACTCGTACGGAGGTGCGCCGCCGCGGCGGAATAATTCCCTCCTGGGTAGTTTTTGGAATGATTTTGCTGGCCACTTTAGCCGTTTGTGTGACGGTGAATATGCGAACGCGCGCCAAAGTTCAGGTGGCGGCGCAGCAGCTTACAGCTATGCAAACCGATGTTGAAGCGTTGCGCAATGTTAACCAGTCGCTGAAAACGGAAGTAGAAAGACTGCGAACAGATCCGCGGACTATCGAGACGGCGGCACGCGCACGCCTGAACATGGTTCGGAGTAATGAGTTTGTTATTCCCGTTGAATAATCAATGACGAATCACCGAGGAATCGATTTCTATGCCTGCCGAAACCTGCCCATAGTTTTTCTCTGCTCGACTTCCACGCAACCGGGTTAACCCTCCGTGTTGGCGCGGCTGTGACTGCCATCGCAGCCGCGCTCCCCTCTCAAAAAGAAGTTATCTCTGCGGCTCTCTGCGTATCTTTGCGTTCTCTGCGTTAAAGGGCTATTTCAACGCAGAGGCCGCAGAGATACGCAGAGGATCGCAGAGTCCTTTTGTGCCTTTTTGTGGCTAATTTGCTAATATGCGGACGATGCCAACTAAAGAAAGCTCGCGTTGGGAAGAGGAGACTCTCCAGCCCGCGCTGAACAAACGTCCCGAACGAAAGAAGAGTTTTCAAAGCGTTTCACTCGAAGAAGTCGAACGTCTTTACACGCCCGCCGAAATCGAAGATCTCGACTACGCGCGTGACATCTCCTTTCCGGGTGAGTTTCCATATACACGTGGCATCCACCCAACCGGCTATCGGGGCAAACTCTGGACCATGCGCCAGTTCGCCGGTTTCAGCACTCCTGAAGAAACCAACGCGCGTTTCAAATATTTGTTAGAACAAGGCCAGACCGGGCTCTCAGTCGCGTACGATCTTCCGGCTCTGATGGGTTACGACGCTGATTCACCACTGTCTGAAGGTGAAGTCGGCAAGTGCGGCGTAGCAGTATCGTCGCTCGCCGACATGGAAGTTCTCTTCGACGGCATTCCACTCGAACAGGTCACAGTTTCGCAGACGATTAACGCGCCCGCTTCAATTCTGCTCGCGATGTATCTCATGGTTGCGGAAAAACAGGGAGCGCGTTGGGACAAGATCTCGGGCACGCTGCAAAACGATATTCTCAAGGAATACATTGCGCAGAAAGAATGGATCTATCCGATCAAACCGGCGATGAAGCTCGTGATCGACACGTTCGGGTTCTGCACCGAGCACGTGCCGCGTTACAACCCGGTTTCGGTCAGCGGCTATCACATTCGTGAAGCAGGCGCGACCGCGGTCCAGGAGCTCGCATTCACTCTGCGCGACGGCATCGAGTATGTGCAGTGGGGCGTAGATGCTGGTCTGGACGTGGACCAGTTCGTGCCGCGCATGTCCTTCTTCTTTAATGCGCACAACGACTTCTTCGAGGAGATCGCGAAGTATCGTGCAGCGCGTCGCATCTGGGCGCGTGAGATGAAGCGACGCTTCGGCAGCAACTTCGAGCGAACGCTTCAGATGCGTTTTCACACGCAAACGGCCGGTGTCTCGTTGACGGTCCAACAGCCACTCAACAACATTGTTCGCGTTGCAATCCAGGCGCTCGCGGGTGTTCTCGGCGGCACGCAGAGTTTGCACACTGACGCTTACGACGAAGCACTTGCACTGCCGACCGATCGCGCGGCGCTCATCGCGCTTCGCACACAACAGATCATCGCAGAAGAAACTGGTGTGGTGAACACAGTCGATCCACTCGGCGGCTCCTACTTCCTCGAGGCGCTGACTGAAAAGATGGAACAGGAAGCACTCGAGTACTTCCGCAAGATCGACGCGATGGGCGGCATGGTCTCTGCGATCGAAAAAGGATTTCCGCAACGCGAGATCCAGGATTCGGCTTACCAGTATCAGAAAGCCGTCGAGCGCGGCGAGCAGGTGATCGTTGGAGTCAACAAGTACACGATGACCGACCAGCCTTCGGAAGTTCCGATCCTTGTGATCGATGAATCCGTGCGCACACATCAGCTTGAGCGGCTCGAACAAACACGCACGCGCCGTGATGCAGGCGCGGTCGCAAACGCGCTCGACAAACTCAAAACCGCAGCGCACAAAAACGAGAACACAATGCCGGCGACGATCGACGCAGTTCGAGTTTATGCAACGCTCGGTGAGATCTGCGCGGCGCTCAGAGACGTTTACGGAGTCTACGAAGAACCCGCCTTTTAGTCCGCACCTATGTCCAATCGGAAGATCAGAGTTCTTGTCGCCAAGCCCGGACTGGATGGCCATGACCGCGGCGCCAAAGTCATCGCTCGGGCACTCCGTGATGCGGGCATGGAAGTGATCTACACCGGCCTGCGACAGACGCCGGAAATGATCGCCGCCGCTGCGTTACAAGAGGACGTGGACGCTGTGGGCGTATCGATCCTGAGTGGCGCACACAACACACTCTGCCCACGCATCGTTCAGTTGCTTCGAGAAAAAGGGATGGACAACGTCCTTGTTCTGGTCGGCGGCATCGTCCCTCAGGAAGACCTGCCACGATTGAAGGAGCAGGGCGTCGCCGAAGTTTTCCTGCCCGGCACCTCCACTGAAGACATCGTCAAGTTTCTCCAAATGAACGTCAAACCAAGAGATTAGGCCACAAAAGGGCACCGATCTTTACTGTGCTTGTGCCTTTTTGTGGCCCCAGCTTGGTACAAAATTTTGGGAGGTCTCCCGTTTTTTGGATTGACCTCACGCGACCCTATCAAACTCTGCTTATTTTTTGCGCTTTTCTCATAAGGCATATTTGTTGCGACTGTGAGTTCCCGCTACTGACACGGAATTGCTGTCGGCAAAAGGTTTCCCCGGCACTCACCTCTTTCAGGAGACGATTACAATGAAGATCGGCTATTTAAACAGATGGCTTTTTTCGGCCTTCCTGGCGGTGCTGCTCGTCGCATCGTCGGCTATGTCGATGAGCGTATTTGGCCAAACCTCTAACACAGGTACGGTCACGGGAGTAGTCCAGGATGAAAAAGGCGCTTTGCTTCCGGGCGCCTCAGTTAAGTTAGTAAACCTCGGAACCAATTCTGAACGAACGGCAACCACGACCTCGGATGGCGTTTATGAGATAACGCAACTTGTTCCCGGCAATTACAGGCTGGAAATTCAAGCCACTGGTTTCGCCAAGTACGTTCAGGAACCGGTTGTCATAAACGTACTACAACGCACGACTGCCAACGCTAACTTAAAAGTCGGCGGCATCGGCGAAACAGTCACCGTTACAGGCGAAAGCACGGCCCTTGTTGAAACTACCAAGACAGACGTCAGCGGAGTCATAGACCAGCGACGCCTCGAGAACCTGCCTGTGAATGGTCGCTCGTTCGCATCACTCGCAGTCCTTATCCCCGGCGCAACACTGCAACCATCATTCGATCCGACGAAAGCGCGCGTCGGTACGTTTTCTGTCGGCGGCTCAACCGGCCGCAATCTCAACATCACGATCGACGGCGGCGACAACAAAGACAACGCAGTCGGCGGCATACTCCAGAACTTCTCGATGGAAGGTATTCAGGAGTTTGCTCTCTCGACGCAACGCTTCTCAGCAGCGAATGGCCGCTCGGGCGGCGCCCTCTTGTCAGTCGTTTCCAAGAGCGGCAGTAACGCGTTTCACGGCTCAGCATTCGGCTTCTTCCGCGACGACGCTTTGAACGCAAACGCGCCAAAGCTACTCGCCGAAGCGCGAGGCGACTCGACCGAAGGCGCAGAAAAGCCGCCCTTTAATCGCCAACAGTTTGGTGGTTCGTTTGGTGGTCCAATAAAGAAAGACAAAGCGTTTTTCTTCGGCGCAATCGAGCGCACGCGTGAGCGCGGTAACTCATTCGTCTCGGCCGACGACCAGGCAAGCATCTCTTTCCTTGAGCCTTTCGGCTACCAGGCTGTTCCCCTGCTGCCACAACCATTCAACGACTGGCAATACACTATCAAGGGTGATTTTTCCCTTTCGCCGAAACACCAGCTCGTCGTTCGATTCGCCGGTCAGAACAATGATGCGCTGAACGATCAGGCCGGCTTTTTGATCGTGCGCACAGATTTGTCGGGCGGTAATGAGTCGCTGAACACTCTGTACAATTTTCTAACTTCACTGACGTCGACGATAAGTGCGAGTACAGTCAACCAGTTCACCTACCAGTACCAGACTTTCGACAATCGCATTAACGCAACGACAGACTTGAACAATCTGACTTTCCCCGACGGTCTTCTCGTCGGTCGCAACGGCAACGTGCCGCAACAGACGTTACAGAAGAAGCATCAGTTTCATGATGACCTTTCGTGGAATCGCGGCAACCACGGTTTCAAATTCGGCGGCGACTTTACCTACGTACCCAAGCTCGGTGGACTCTTCGCGTTCAATTCCGCTCCGGAGTATGACTTCAACTTCAACGCAGCTGAGATCGCACAGAACCCGGGCCAGTTTCCACAGGGATTCCATACAACCCAGATTCGACCGGGACCGATCACCTGTGGAGCTTTTGCTGATACGCTAAATTGCACCCAGGCCGACCTGGACGGCATTGGCGTAGTTGCTGACGTCCTTCTCTCGGGCGGAGACCCGGCTTTCGATTTGCGCGACGGCGCGAAGCAGTTCGCGGCTTATTTTCAGGACGACTGGAAGATCACGCCGCGCCTGACACTTAACCTGGGCGTGCGTTACGACGTGGATTTCGGTTTTGTAGACAACGCACACGCGGCGGAAAACCGAACCTTCCAGGCACTCCGCATCATCGGGAGCCAATTCGCACACAAGACAGTAGAAGACGACAAGAACAACCTTAGTCCTCGCATCGGATTCGCATGGGACTTCCGTGGCGATGGTCGCTCAGTGATCAGAGGCGGCTATGGCATTTACTACGACCAGTCGTTTTTGAATGTGCCGCTTTTTGCAGTGCAACAAGCGAATCCCGAAATTTATGCGACGTTCATTAACGATGGCGCTAACCTCAGTATCGATTCACCGGCGCCTACAGTTCCACGTCCGCTTACTAATCCGCTGCCAAATACGCGCGGCAGAATGCTCGATCCTGACTTCGAGTCGCCGTATACGCAGCAGTTCAACCTCGGTTTCGCGCAGGAGTTTGGCAAGAACATGGCTTTGGAATTCGACTATGTCCATATTCTTGGCTTACACGAGTTCTCGAGTCTTGACATCAACCCCCGCACTGGACCACTTTTCAACGACCAACGCAGCGCCGGGAATCGAGCACGTGTGTTAGCGCCCCTGTTCGCTGCACACGCAGCGGAGTTGGTTCAAGCTTTCGGCACGGCGACGCCTTTCGGAAGAATTACGGTGGCCCAGTCTGACAGTCGCTCGCGTTATGACGCCTTCACCGTAGCATTTAAGAAGCGCTACTCGCAGAAATTCCAGTTGAACGCGCATTACACCCTCGCGAAATCTCAAGCCTGGTTTGGCGCCACTGCGGATTTTGGACTGGCGCCGCAGAACGCGTTCGTCAAATTCGATCCGATTAATTTCGGACCAACAACCGAAGACGAGCGACATCGCTTCGTCTTGTCCGGTATCTTTGACCTTCCGTGGGACTTCCAGGTCGCGCCAATTTTCCAACTGGGATCGGCTCGACCTTACAGCATTCTCCCGTCGTGTGGTTGCGATATTAATAAGGACGGCGTGACCAATGATCGCGAATCAGTCAATCCGACAGTCGACGATCAGCACCATTTGCCGTTGAACGACCACCGCGGCGATAACTTTTCACAGTTGAACGTGCGCGTTTCGAAGTTCTTCAAATTTGGCGAGACCAAAAAGCTCGGCCTGTTCTTCGAAGCGTTCAATGTCTTCAACACTGGAAACTTCGGCAACCAATTTCAGAACACAACGGGCACACCTGATTTTGGTAAGCCCATCAACTTCTTTGGCGCGACAGGCTTCTCTGAGCCCTTGGGAATTCCGTTCCAGGCTCAGTTAGGCGTTCGCTTTAGTTTCTAAGGTTGAGGCCGCGGATTTATGCGGATAAAATCCCGTGTAAATCCGCGGCCAAAACTTTTGTTATGAAACTTGCGCTTTTACTGACCTTACTCCTCGCATCCTTCTCTTCAATTTCTGCGCAAGGTGGGAGCGTCCTGGAAGGCAAAGTGATCACGCCTTCAGGCACACAGCCAAACACTCCGGTTCGCGTCAAGCTCACTTTCAACGGTCGCCCGATTCACGAAACGTTTACCGATCTGAGCGGTCGCTTTACATTTCCCGGTCTTAGAAGTGGGACTTATCAACTCACCGCCGAAGGTGACGGCCTGACGTTCGAAACGACCGCCGTCACTGCCGATATCCCTGCGTTCGGAGGAAGCGGACAAGGCTTCACACAGGACATCCAGCTCCAGCCCATCATTCACAAACCAAACACCGGGCCGGGCGTCGTCAACGTTTTCACTCAAAACGTTCCAGCAGCCGCAAGACAGGCACTCGATGCGGGAGCCAAACTGGCTGGTGAAGGAAAGGTTCCCGAGGCGATCGAAAGCATGCGGAAAGCGATCCAGATCTTTCCCGAATATTTCGACGCTCACCTACAGCTCGGCAACGTGTTTCTCAAAACAGATCAATTGCAGGACGCGATCACCGAGCTCGACAAAGCGCGGGAAATCAATCCCAACGACGAGCGCGCTTATCAATCGTTCGGCTTGTTGTTGATGAAGCAGAGAAACTATGCGGTAGCGGTGGCGGTGTTTGCTGAAGCAACGAGACTCAATCCGGAAAATCCGGTGAACGCGGTCATGCGCGCCACAGCTCTGATTCATCAGGCTGCCGGCAGTGAAGAAGATCGAAGTCACCTGCTCAGTCGGGCGGAGATCGCGTTGTCGCAGGCCGCAAACCTCAGTGAAAACAAGCTCAAGCCCGACACGATGACGATGGCGTTATTTTATGAGCTAAAGGGCGACCCCGAGCGCGCCGCCGCCGAGCTCGAGTCGTACATGAAAAAGAATCCTCAACTCAAAAACTCCGCCGCGCTACAGAGTGAAATCAAACGTCTGCGCGACAAAGCCCGGGCAAAACCTTAGCCACAAAAAGTCCTTGTTCTGGGGATTTCTCTGTGCAACCTCTGTGTCTCGGTGGTGTGGTTTTACTCGGAATTCATCAACCACAGAGACACAGAGGACACTGAGGTTGCACAGAGAAGAGCGCGCTCGAGACTTTTTGTGGCTAGCTTTTCTGCAGGAATTTAGCGACCTTTTGCTGGCAGTCATCCGTGAGGCGAGCGATGACGTTGACGTCCGCTCCGGTTTCGAGCGCTTCAGGGAATGCAAGATTATCCATCTGATAGAGCAGCGTCTTCGTTAATCCCATCGCCGACGCACTCATCTTCTCAAACTCACTCGTATACGCGCGCACATCAGCATCGAAGCTCTCGTCCGCGAACACCTGATTGACGAGACCAAACGCCATCGCCTGCTCCGCACTGATCTCAGCGCCGCGAGTGATCAGCTCGAACGCGCGCTTCTCTGACACGTTGCGGCGAAGAATCGCCATCACCATCGCCGGTACGAAACCAATCTTCACTTCCGGATATCCAAAACGCGCCGAAGCCGACGCGAGCACTAGATCACACGCCGTCGCGAGTCCGCAACCGCCTGCCAGCGCGCGGCCCGTGACGGCGGCAACGACCGGAACCTGAAGGGCGCGAATCATTAAAAAGAGCTCAAGCAGCGATCGTGCGTCCTCAGAATTTTCTGCGACTGACGCACCGGCGATCTTTTGAAGCGCCGATAGGTCGGCGCCGGAACAAAAGTCCTTCCCTGCTCCGGCGATCACAACAACACGAACGTTCTTATCCGCCGCCGCCTTCTTGAGATTTTCCTTGAGCCCGGCAATGACAGCATCGTTCAGCGCATTCCTCTTCTCAGGCCGGTTCAGCGTAATTCGCGCCACCGCCCCTTCAACCGAATAAAGAACTACTTCATCCGTCATCATCCGTGTAAATCCGTGGCCTCTTTATCGGTGAGATCGATTTCCATCCGCAACAGCGCCGTGGAAAAAGTCTTCCCCTGCGCGTCCGTCATCAACGACAACGTGCCACCGCCGCCAAGACTCTCATGCAACAAGAAATTGAGCGCACCGAGGTTTGGCAACTCAAACCTTTCCACGTCGCCGTGCACGATACCTTTGAAATGCCGCTTCACACGTTCGGCCGTAACCTCGCGCAGAAGGATCGGATAATACTCGTCTTTCAACGCGATCAATCCGACGTTCGCCGTATCACCCTTATCACCCGAACGCGCATGGGCCAATTCTGTTAGTCTGACTTTCATCTATGCTTCCAATACTTCAACAGCGGTCGTGATCTCCTCTTTTGGTATCAGCGCGGGCCAGTATGCAACGATCTCCTCAACCTTCGGCCGTCCTCCAGCAAACCCCGTGACTGCCGGTGGTCCAGTCAGAATCAGCGGCGCAATCTCTTTCGTGAACCGCTCGACCGCACTTCGATCCTGGCCACGCACGCCAACTCGCAGCTGCACTTCGGGAATGTCAGGGTCTGGTGGACCCACCAGTGGTCCATGCGTCGCATTCACTCCTACAAACTCAGTCAACACGTGGTCAAACTGTAGCCCGAGTCGATCGAGACGACGCCGCAGGATCCGATCCGCCGCTTGTGCTTTCTCATAAGCATCGGGCCACGAGTAAACTAACGTCCCCACAGCTTTGAAACCCGCCGAATAACTGATCGACACTTTCAGAAACTCAGTCGCGGGCCGTCCTTCTATACCAAACACCCGTACACGATCGCGACCTTCATATTCGAGATGTATCGTCGTGAAATCAGCAACGCAATCCGGCGTGATGTACTCGTGCGGATCGCCCATCTCATAAACCAGTTGTTCTTTAATTCCCGGAATGATGATCCAGCCGCCGGTGCGCTCGTGCTTGGTGATCACAAACGTGCCGTCCGGCGACGCTTCAACAATCGGAAACCCGACGTCAGCAAGATTCGGAATGCTGCGCCACTCGTACTGACAGTTACCACCCGACGCCTGTGCGCCGCATTCGATGATGTGACCCGCAATCGTTCCCGATGAGAGACGGTTCCAATCGTTGTTTGCCCAACCAAACTCGTGAATCAACGGCGCGAGCGTCAAACCAGTGTCTGTTGCTCTACCGGTAATCACAATCTGCGCGCCCTGGTTCAACGCCTCAACCATCGGCCACGCGCCAAGGTAAGCATTGGCGCTCTGAATCTTGTCGCGCACGGTCGAGAGCGGCTCGCCCGTGTCCATGTTGCGTAGCTCGATGCCGCGCGACAGCAGCTCATCGAGTCGCGGCATGATGTCGTCGCCGGTAACGATTCCGATGCGGAGTTTGCCTCCGAGCCCAAGCTCGCGCGCGACCTGAATCACAGCGTCGGCACATCCGCGAACGTTAACACCGCCTGCGTTAGCAGTTACTTTGATATCGCGCTCGACGCACGTCGGAAGAATCCGGCGCATGAGCGGAATGAAATCCTTCGCGTAACCCGCATTCGGATCGCGCGCTTTTTGTTTCTGCATGATCGACATCGTCACTTCCGCTAGATAGTCGAGCATGAGGTAATCGATCGGTCCACCTTCGACCTGGCGGACTGGTGCGTCGAGAAGGTCTCCCCAAAAGCCCTGTCCGGCTGCGATGCGTACTTTTTGTTTCATCTTGAAGTCGGTAATGGTGCCACAAAAAGGCACAAAACAGAACCGAGCGCGGTAGCGCCGGGTCGACTTCATCCTCGTCGTTTAATTGGAAGTTGACCCGGCGCTACCGCGCTCGGTTCTGTTGATGTTCGCTAATTACTAAATCCGGGGGCTGGGGCTTGGAGTCGGTGTCGGACTCGGCATTGGCTCCGTAGGCGACGGATTCGGTCGTGGCCTCGGACTTCCACTCGGACTCGGTTCGGGATTCGGTTCGGGACTTGCGTCCGGACTCGGGCTCGGAGATGGCGAAGGATTCTGACTCGGCATCGTGCTCGGAGTCGTGCTCGGAGTCGTGGTTGTCGGATTCGCTACCGTCGTTCCCGTCGCCGTTGGTGTCTTCGCCATCTTAGAAGTTGTAAACATACACTGCGACGTCGCTCCGGCAACTGGCGACAGGGTTAGCTTAGTGCCACTCTTTTTACCGCGAAATGACATCACAGGCGAATTCGCGCCCGACATTTGCAGAGCTACAGCGGTATATCCTTTCGACTTCGAGGCTATAATCCGCCCACTCTTCCCGTCGGAAGTCGTAAATTGGTCTCCGGTAATCGTTAACGTAGTGTCGCCATTAAGACCGGCAGCATCGCAATTGGCAAATGTCCCGGCGTAAGTGCCGGAAAGATCCAATTGCATCGACTGTGGCATTTTCTGCTTTTCAGTCGGGGTTGTGGTTTGAGTTGGAGTTTGTTGTGGCGCAGGATCCTGGGCCTTGAGTGCCCAAAACCCGCCGAGCGCCAGGAAAGTTCCCAGCGTAACTAACAAGAACATTCTTCTGACCATAGTGTCCTCCCATGTCCGTTGTCCGCACCTCTTCGGCGCACTTTCGACACTCATGTTGTAGGGGGTTTAACTACAAGAAGGAGGGGACACTGATCTTGTACCACTCAGAGCGCCAAATCTCAACCCAATTCGACCACCCGGAGTTTTTTAGCGCTTTCTATGTTGGTTTCTTTGTGGTAAACATCTTTTGCGTACAACCCAAACTAACTGCCGAGGAAGCCAATGCGACCAGAAAATTCCATTCGACTGATCTCCGTCTTCGTTTGCACGCTGCTACTTACATTTATTCTGACAAGCTGCCAACCTAATAATTCAGGCACAAACACCGCCCCGGGCGGCGCCGGAACAAAGCACAAACTCGCTTTCGTCACAAACAATGCTTCCGACTTTTGGATCATCGCGCGCAAAGGAACTGAGAAAGCAGCGAAGGATAATCCCAACATCGAGGTGGAGTTCAGGATTCCGTCCGACGGTACTGCCGCCGAGCAGCAACGCGTTGTTGACGATCTGCTCGCAAAAGGCATTCAGGGCATCGCCATCAGCCCCGTCGACCCGGCTAATCAGACGCCAATGCTGAATCGCGCGGCCAGCCAGACGCTCGTGGTCACACAGGACAGCGACGCGCCAAACAGCAATCGCGTTTGTTACATCGGCACCGATAACGTCGAAGCCGGACGCCAGGCAGGTCAACTGGTCAAAGAAGCTTTGCCGAATGGTGGGAAGATCATGGTGTTTGTCGGCGTGCTCGACGCAGAGAACGCTCGGCAACGTTATCAGGGTTTGAAGGAAGCGCTCGCCGGCTCGAATGTCTCGATCATCGACGTGCGTACTGACAACACCGATCGGGTTCGCGCAAAATCAAATGCTTCCGACACGCTCGTGAATAACCCTGACATCGCGGGAATGGTCGGGCTCTGGTCGTACAACGGACCAGCAATTCTCTCGGCGGTTAAAGAAGCAAACAAGACCGACAAGGTGAAGATCATCGCATTTGACGAAGAAGCCGAAACGCTGGGGGGAATCAAAGACGGCGCGATCTACGCGACGGTGGTGCAACAGCCGTTCGAGTTTGGTTTGCGCTCGATGGAGCTGATGTCGAAATACCTCAATGGCGACAAGTCTGGGATTCCGGCCACTAAACAGATCTTCGTGCCGACCAAAGCCATTAAGAAAGACAACGTCGAACAGTTTACAAAAGAGATCAATGCACTCCGGGGACGAAGTTAAAACTTAGCCTGTGGCAGCAAACGCGCCAATCCTCGAAATGGAGGGAATCAGCAAACGATTCCCGGGCGTTGTTGCGCTCGATCAGGTGAGTTTGTCAGTCGGCACGGGCGAGATCGTGGCGCTGATTGGGGAGAACGGCGCCGGGAAATCGACGCTGATGAAGATCCTCGGCGGCGCGATCTCTCGAGACACTGGGACAATCAAAATCAATGGCGAGCCTGTCGAGATCCGCTCACCGCGCGAGGCGAGCGCACTCGGCATCGAGTTTATCCACCAGGAGCTGAGCGTTCTCGACAATCTCGACGTCGGCGCGAATATCTTTCTCCGGCGCGAGCCGACGACCGGCGGCTTTCTGAAGCTGGTCGATCGCAAACGTGTTTATCGCGAGTCAGACCAGATTCTGCGCAAGGTTGGTCTCGACATTCCGAGCCGTACGCCACTCAGTCAACTCTCAATCGCACAACAACAACTGGTCGAGATCGCGCGGGCGCTGAGTGCGGGCGCGCGCATCATCATCATGGACGAGCCGACGTCGAGTTTGACGCTGAGTGAAACGCGGCGACTGCTCGAGCTCTGCAAGGATTTAAAAGCCGAGAACATCAGCATCATCTACATCTCGCATCGCATGCACGAAGTCGAAGAGATCGCGGATCGTGCAGTCGTGCTGCGTGACGGAAAGAACGCTGGCGAGATTCAACGCGGTGAGATCACGCACGAGCGCATGGTGCGAATGATGGTCGGACGTGATCTCAAAGACTTTTTCAAAGGCGCGTCGGTTGAGCGACGAGTTGGCGGCGACGGTGGTGGTTTTGAAGTGCGTCGCTTGCGCACGCTGCGATATCCGAATCACCGGATCGCATTCAACGTCGGGAAAGGCGAGGTGCTCGGTTTCGCAGGACTCGTCGGCGCAGGTCGTTCGGAGCTTGCGAGGGCGATCTTTGGCGTCGAGGAAGCGCTCGAAACGGATCTAGCGCTCAACGGTCAAGGATTGCAAATCAAGGGTCCGCAGGACGCGATCACGCACGGTATTTATCTCGTCCCCGAAGATCGTCGTTTGTCTGGTCTCATCGTCGACTTCAACGTACGCGAGAACATCACGCTGCCAAACCTCGAAAAGTATTCGTCAGCAAAGATCATCGATCGCGCGAAAGAGATGAAAGCCGCGCGCGAGGCGGTTAAGGCAATCAACATCAAGACGCCGACGCCCGAGATGCGAGCAGCAAATCTCAGCGGCGGCAACCAGCAGAAGGTGGTGCTGGCGAAGTGGCTGACGTTTGCGCCGCGAGTGCTGATCTTCGACGAGCCGACTCGCGGGATCGACGTCGGCGCGAAAGCGGAGATCTATCAACTCATCCGCAGTCTCGCCGCGGAAGGCGTTTCAGTAATCGTGATCAGTAGTGAGATGGAAGAGGTGCTCGGCATTAGCGACCGCATAGCAGTGATGCACGAGGGACGGCTCACCGGAATTCTCGATCGCGCGCAGTTCAGCGAAGAAGCCGTCATGCGTCTCGCCACCGGCACTGAGAACTAGCCACAAAAGTCTACTTATTGATTTCTCTGTGCAACCTCTGTGTTCTCTGTGTTCTCTGTGGTAAGTCATGCTTTGGATGAGTTAACCACAGAGACACAGAGAACACAGAGGTTGCACAGAGAAGACCGAAAGAGGCTTATATGAAAAAAGAGCTTGGCATCTTTGTCCTGCTAATCGTTCTCTGCATCATCGTCTCAGTTATCAATCCAAACTTCCTGCTTCCGATCAATCTTCAGAACCTCGCTCGGCAAATCGGCGCGTTTGGAATTTTTAGTATCGGGCTGGGACTGGTGATCATCACCGGCGGCATCGAGCTCTCCGTTGGTTCGATGATGGCGCTGCTCGGTGTGCTGCTGTCGATGATGCTGACTGAGTGGCGATTCGGTGTGATCTTAGCAGTGCTCGCGTGTATGGCGATCGCGATGGTGCTGACACTCGGGCACGGTTTGCTGATCACACGTCTGAACATGCAACCGTTCATCGTCACGCTCTGCGGCCTGCTTTTTTATCGCGGCCTCGCACGCTTCGTCACGAACGATGAGACGAAAGGGTTTGGCACCGTTGAAGGTCTCGATTTCCTCCGTTATCTCGCAAATGGAAATCTAGCCGGCATACCCATGCCGTTCGTGTTGTTGCTAATCATCGCCGCGATCACGTGGGTGGCGCTGCATCGCTCCGTTTTCGGGCGCTACCTGTTCGCAACTGGGCGCAACGCAGAAGCAGCACGTTACGCGGGCATCAACACGAAGGGCATCATCACGTTGACTTACGTGATCGCGGGCGCGCTCACTGCGATTTCAGGAATGATCTTCGCCTTCTACACAAACTCAGTCTCGCCTGCCAATCACGGCAATGCGTATGAGCTTTATGGTATCGCGGCTGCGGTGCTCGGTGGTTGTTCGTTGCGCGGCGGCGAAGGATCCGTGGTCGGAGTTTTGATTGGGACTGCCCTGCTCCAGGTGCTGCGCAATCTCGTTAACCTGCTCGGCATTCCCAGCTCGCTCGACTTCGCAGTGATGGGCGCGGTGATACTGATCGGCGTGATGGCGGATCAGATCTTTACGGAACGACGTAACCGACGACAAATCGCGCAGATGCGACAGAGCGCCGCCGTAGGAGAACAGTCATGAAACTTCAGCAAAAAATCTTTGCAGTACTCTTGTTAATGTCGTGTGTGGCGTTTGCTGCGGCGCAGACTGTCACGAAACAGAGTTACGGCAAGACTTCCGCAGGCGAAAACGTCAATCTCTACACGCTCCGCAACAGTAAAGGCGCCGAAGCAAAGATTACGAACTATGGCGGCATCCTTGTCTCGCTCAAAGTTCCCGACCGCAATGGGAAGTTTGACGACGTCGTGCTTGGGTTCAATGACCTCGAAAGTTATCTGACGAAGAATGATCCATACATGGGTGCGCTGATTGGCCGTTATGGGAATCGCATCGCCAAAGGTCGTTTCACCCTCGATGGTGTCGAATACAAACTCGCGGTGAACAATGGCGAGAACCACCTGCACGGCGGTATCAAAGGCTTCGACAAGGTAGTCTGGACTGGACGCGAGATGAAGACCTCTGCGGGACCGGCGGTTCTGTTGACTTATCTAAGCAAAGATGGCGAGGAAGGTTATCCGGGGAATCTGAGTGTGCGTGTGGTCTACACGCTCACTAACAACAACGAGCTCAAGATCGACTACTCCGCGACAGCCGACAAAGACACTGTCACAAACCTGACGCACCACTCGTATTTCAACCTCGCCGGTGAAGGCAATGGCGACATTCTGAATACCTCAGTCAAGATCAATGCCGATCGTTTCGTGCCGACTGACGCCGGATCGATACCTACGGGCGAGCTGAAGAGCGTGGCGGGAACGCCGTTCGATTTCTTAAAGCCGATGGCTATTGGCGCGCGCATCAATCAAGATGATGAGCAGCTGAAGTTCGGCAATGGCTACGATCACACGTGGGTGATCAATGGACGAGGCATGCGACTGGCGGCAGAAGCTTATGAGGCGACTTCAGGGCGCGTAATGCAAGTATGGACGACCGAACCCGGTATGCAGTTTTATACGGGAAACTTTTTGAATGGAACCTTGACTGGTAAATCCGGGAAGGTTTACGCGAGGCGAACGGGCTTCTGTTTCGAGACGCAGCACTATCCCGACTCACCGAACCAACCATCATTCCCGACGACGACACTCAAGAAGGGCGCGACGTACAAATCCACAACGATCTACAGATTCTCGAGTAAGCGGTAGACAGGATTTACAAAATTGAACAGGATTGACATGTAAATCCTGAAAAATCTTGTAAATCCTGTATATTCATAACGGTAACCTTAAGCGCGCCTCGCACCCTTTTAGCTCTTCCCTATTCTCCAATGTCAGCGTCCCACCGTGCGCTTCGGCAATCTGCCGCGATAACACCAATCCGATCCCCGATCCGTGCGACTTCGTCGTAAAGAACGGTACAAACAAATTCGCAGTGCTCGCGAGTCCCGGTCCCTCGTCGCGCACCCACACTTCAACCTGCCCGTTCTTCTGCTGCCAGCCGATATCCACACAGCCACGCGTCTCCATCGACGCATCAACCGCATTGCGCACGAGGTTGATCAGCAACTGCTCGAGCTGCACATCGTCTCCCTGCACCACTAGCTCAGGCCCCGACACAACATTTACCGGCAACCTCGTCTCCAAACGCGCCACCCGCGACACGAGGGCGCCGATCTTCAACGGCTCGAGTCGCGGTGGCGGCAGTCGCGCCAGCTTCGAATACGACTCAACGAAACGCGCGAGCGAGTCTGCACGCGAAGAAATCACAGCCAGCCCGCGCTGCATGTCGTCGCGCCAGTCGGGCGGCTCCGGTTCCCTGACCATCAAATCGCCGAGACTTCCCGCCACCGACTTGATCGGCGCGAGCGAGTTGTTCAGCTCGTGGCCCAACACGCGCAACAGTCGCTGCCAGGCGATGCGTTCTTCTTCGCGAAGCGTCTGGCTGAGGTCAGTCAACACGAGCAACTGATGCTGCTGCCCGCCTTCACGAAACGTGCTGCGACGAACATCGTAACGCCCGACTTTACCCGGAAACACCATCTGCATCGTCTGCGGGGAGCCCGCGGGCGAATTGAGACAAGGAGAGAGTCCGAGCTCTTCAGCGGTGCGGCCCAACAAACGCGCCGACGGCTGGGCCAACAACTTCTCACCCTCACGATTGACGAGCTGTAGACGCTGCTCACCATCAAACGCAAACACAGCAACGTCAATCTCGGCGATCACCGTACGCATCAGCGCGGTCGCTTCCATTGCGCCGAGTCGTTGTTCGCGCAACGTCTGGCCCAGGTCATTCACTTCGAGCATCACTTCGCCGAGCGCGTCGCCCGAGAGCGCGCGCCGTCCGCGAATCGAGTAGTCGCCTTCACGAATCGCGCCGAGGATGTTCGAGAGTGTTTGCAGCGGGCGGACGATGCGCGTCTTGAGGTTGAAAGAGATGCCGAGCCAAAGCAGGACGAGGAGCAGATCGACGGTCCACTGAATTTGCGCGGAGTAGCCGTCGAACCAGAGCAGGAATGCACACAAACCAACGGCGGGAAACCCGGCGGCGAGTGAGAGCAGAGTGATGCGCCCTTCGAATTTCAGGCGGCTGCCGCTTCTGAGTTCCGGATCGAGCGCGGGAAATGACTCTGCTGGCTTTGGCGCCCTCAGTGGTTCTTTGTGGCTAAGATCCGAGGCCATATTTCTGCAAGCGACGATACAACGCGCTGCGGCTGAGGCCAAGCGCCTCGGCGGCGCGGTTGGCGTTGCCTTCAAACCGCGCGAGCGCCTTCTTGATCAGGAGTCGCTCAGCGTCTTCGAGACTCATCTCTTCGAGACGCGCCGACAGACGTGCATCTGGTGTCGCTTCGAGCGCGAGGTCAAACGCCGTAACGATCTGGCCCGGACTCATTAACACCGCCCGCTCGATCACGTGGTCCAGCTCGCGCACGTTGCCCGGCCAAAGATGCTGCCGCAACGCATCGAGCGCCTCCGGCGTGAAGCCCATGATCGGGCGTCGATAACGCTCGCGATGCAGTTTCAAAAAATGCTCGGCCAGCACCGGGATGTCCTCGATACGATCTCGCAATGGCGGCAGCCGAATCTCCACTGTGTTGAGACGGAATAATAAGTCCTGACGAAAACGTCCCTGAGCGACTTCCGCATTCAGATCGGCATTCGTCGCGGACAACAAACGCACATTCACCTTCTGCGTCTTCGACGATCCGACACGCTCAAACTCACCCGTCTCGAGCACACGCAACAGCTTCGGCTGGAGATTCAACGGCACGTTACCAATCTCGTCGAGAAAGAGTGTGCCGCCGTCCGCGAGCTCGAAGCGCCCAACACGATCGGCCTTCGCATCGGTAAACGCGCCACGCACGTGTCCAAACAACTCGCTCTCAAAGACGCCTTCCGCAAGCGCGCCCGCGTTCAAAGAGATGAGCGGCTTGCTGCGGCGGGATGAGATCGAGTGCAGCAAGCGCGTGATCACTTCCTTGCCCGTTCCGTTCTCACCCGTGATCAGCACGTTTGCATCAGCCGGGCCGATACGCTCGACGAGATTGAGCACCGACTTCATCACAGGGGACTCAGCCACGATCTGCGGCAACTCGCTCGACGACTCGTCGCGCAGCGCCATGTTTTCAGCTTCGAGACGCCGGCCACGACGAAGCGCTTCGGCGAGCTCGACCTGCGTGCGCAAGACGGCGAGCAGTCGCGCGTTGTCCCACGGCTTTTGAATGAAGTCGCGCGCGCCGCGGCGCATCGCTTCGACCGCGAGGTCGACGCTGCCCCACGCGGTCATAACGACGACCGGAAGGTTCTGATCCGCAGCACGAATACGGCTTAACAAGTCGAGACCTTCACTGCCCGAGGTCGTATCGCGAGCGTAGTTGAGATCGATCAGCACGACGTCGAACTCGTGCGTATCGATCGATCTGAGCACACCTTCGGGCGAGGACGCGCTCTGAATCTGGTAACGCTCGCCCTTTAATAGAAGGCTCAACGCCGCAAGGACGTCAGCCTGGTCATCAGCGATTAGAATGCGAGGCATTTGATCCGTGAAACCCTGTATTTGAAACCGAGATCCTGACTACTCATACCGCAGTGCGATTAGAGGATCAACTCTGGTGGCGCGGGAGGCTGGAATCGAGCAGGCCAACAATGCTGCGCCAAGTGCGACGAGCAACACGATCACGTACGTCGCAGGGTCAGTCGCAGAGACGCCAAACAGTAGCGACGACATCCAGCGCGTGAGTGCAAGCGCGCCTATCAAACCGATTGCGGCTCCGATCGCCGTGAGCATGATTCCCTTGCGTAACACCATCATCAGAATTGCAGGCCGGTTCGCGCCGAGCGCCATGCGAATGCCGATCTCCGCCGTGCGCAGCGTGATCGAGTAAGAAATGACACTGTAGATTCCGAGTGTCGCGAGAGTAAGAGCGATCGCAGCGAACACGCCCAACAATAACGCATTGAACCGACGTGGCGCGGTCGTCGTGTCGATAACCTGCTCCATCGTCTTCACACTCGTCAACGGCTGGTATGGATCGATCGCCGCTACTTTCTTGCGGATCGCGGCAGTGAGCTCCGCCGCGGGCATTGCACTGTGCACAAACAGATAGCGATGTCGCTGCGGGGCAGAAAGCTGGGATGCGTACCAATCGGGCTCAGGCTTCGAACCCACTGCACGATGAGGCACATCTTCCGCAATTCCGACAATAGTGATCCACGGATTGTCAGGCCGCGGCAGTCCGAGCGTGATGCGTCGACCAATCGGATCCTCGTTGGGCCAGTAACGCGCGGCCATCGTTTCATTAATGACTGCGACAGGCGGCGCGCCCGGTTGCATGTCCGCGACGGTAAAATCGCGTCCCTTCATAACCTGGATACCAAGCGTCCTTAAATAGTTTTCGCCGACAAGCTGCCAGCCGGCCGAGGTTAGATTTGACGGATCGAGTTTCCGTCCTTCGATCGCGAAGGGATCGCTTCCCGCGGTTCCACTCAACGGCTGATTTGTCCCGAAACTCGCAGATTGCACGCCCAACACCGACTGCGCCTCCGGAACAAGACGTCGGAAGAAATCCGAGGCACGCTCAGCGTCGCTGTAAGTCGCGGCTGAGAGATCGAATTCCACACTCAGCAACCCGTCCGTAGTAATACCCGTGCTCGTCTCCTGTAAAAGCAACAAGCTCCTGGTAAGTAGTCCGGAACTGATCAGCAACAACACGGCGAGCGAGACTTCAGCAACCACGAGTACGTTGCTCCAGTGCCGTCGCTGCACACCACCGGCCAGTCGAGTGTTCTTCAAAGATTCATTTAAATCGAGCTTCGAAACCGGCCGTGCGGCAATCAAACCAAATCCGATACTGATCGCCGCGACAGTCAGCGCCATGAACGCAAACACACGCGCGTCGATGTTGACTTCCTGCGCACGCGGCACAATCGATGGCCCAAGCGCCACTAACAACCCAATACCCCAGTTTACGAAAAGGAGTCCGAGCACGGCCGCGATTGTCGCCAGCACCAAACCCTCAACAACCAACTGCCGCGCAATCTTCCAACGACTCGCACCGAGCGCCGCACGGATCGCGAGCTCCTTGTGCCGCTTCGCCGAGCGCATCATCAAGAGATTCGCCACATTCGCACAGGCAATCAGCAACAGCAATCCAACGGAAAACAGCAACACGAGCAATGCTCGTCGACTGCCACCCACGATCTCTTCCTGCAACGGCATAACAGTGATGCGCCATCCGCCATCCTCACCATTTGGTCCACGATAGCCGCTCAGCTCACGCTCGAATCGTTGCGCAAGCGCGTTCATGTGTGCGCGTGATTGTTCGAGCGTCACATCCGGTTTCAACCTCGCAAGCACGTTCAAAAAGTATGGCCCACTCCGCTTCGTGACCTGGTCCTGCCCATAACTCAACGGTGCCCACACATCGGCCGGCTCACCTGACGAGAAACTCGGATGCGGAAACTGAAATCCCGCCGGCATCACGCCGATCACCGTATAACTCTCGTTATCAAGCGTAATCGTCTGATCGATCACGCCTCGATCACCCGCGAACCGGCGCTGCCAATAACCGTCACTCAACACGACAACGCGTTGCTCATTGCTCGTGAACACGCGTCCGGTAGAAGGCTGCGCCTCCAACATCGGAAAGAGATTCGCCGACACGTAAGCGCCGCGAATGCGCTCCGGCTCCGCAGCAGTCATTACGTTGAAACTGTGGTTTGCATAAGCCGCAACCGCATCGAAGACTTCAGTTTGTTTCGCGTAGTCTTCGTACTCAGCGGCCTTGGCGCGCAAGCGTTCGATGTTGAGTGAGCGGTAATTACCCCAAACCACTTGCAGCCGCTCGGCATGTGGAAACGGAAGCGGCCGTAACAGCACGGCATTCACGACACTAAAGATCGCGGTGCTCGCCCCAATCCCCAGCGCGAGCGTAACGACGACGACCGCCGCAAACCCCGGCTGCTTAAAAAGACTTCTGAGAGCGTAACGCAGATCGTTCATCAAGCCTTCACCAACAACTGTAGGGGCGGCCCTCTGTGGCCGCCCGTTCGACGAATAACAGGTGCTTCCGGAAACGGGTGGCCACAGAGGGCCACCCCTACAGTTGTTGCGACAGTCCTTACTATTCGTAACGCAAAGAGATCGTGGGCTCCACTTTGGTCGCCCTTCGTCCCGGCAGGTAGCACGCCAGCAACGCCACGGCGATCAGTAGGGCCGAGATGCCGCCAAACGTCACCGCATCCGTCGGCGCAACTCCAAACAACATCGTCGCCATAAACCGCGTGAGCACAAACGCCCCCGCGAGCCCGATCGCCACACCGAGCAGAGCCAGCTTCATCCCATTGCCAATGATCATCTTGAACACGTCGAGCGGACGCGCGCCAATCGCCATGCGAATCCCGATCTCATGCGTGCGCTGCGTGACCGAGTAAGACATCACACCATAAATACCGACGATCGCGAGCACGAGCGCGATGCCTGCAAACAAACTGAGCAGCGTCAAGTTCAAACGCTCGGGCGCGACCGACTCAGCACGAATCTCATCCATCGTACGCGGGCTATAGATCGGCTGATCCGGATCGATCGACTTCACCGCACCACGCACGGACGAGATCAGCAAATTCGGATCAGACGCGCCTTTGATAATGACTGTCATATCGCCGGAAGGCGTCTGATTGTACGGGAAATATCCCTGCACACGATCGCTGTTCTGGTTCAGGCTCTCCATCTTCACTCGGCCAACCACGCCGAGCACTTCGAGCACGGGGGCATCGGCCTCCCGGCCCAGCCTCACTCGTTTCCCGACTACATCTTCATTGGGCCAGTACTTCTTAGCGAAATCCTCGTCGATCACAATCTTATTCAGTCCCGCGATCGCACGCTGGTTCTCGTTGAGCTTACTGAGATCGCGTCCGGCAAGATGCGAACGGTCATCACGATCGGTAAACACACGGCCGCGTAACACCGGAATGTTCATCGCTTTGAAGTAATCCGGCGTCACCAGACATGCTTCCATGAGCGGAGTCTGCTCGCGTGGCGGCGGGGGTTGTCCATCGATCACAAACGACGTCTGCCACCCGTTATTTCCAAGCGGCAGCCCCGAAGCT